>NZ_QRGO01000003.1:0-300000 GCF_003367195.1 Undibacter mobilis
CCGGTCCAGTACGTGAAGATTTGCTCGCTCTACGGTGCTGGCTTCTACTACATGCCGGGCACGGATACCTGCATCAAGGTCGGCGGCTTCGTCCGCGCCGAGGTGAACTTCAATGCTGGCGGTTCGTTCGCCCCGAACATGGGTGCATCGACCGGCAATCACAGCTCGGCCACCTACAACGAGAACACCTGGCGTACCCGCGCCGGCATCACGGCTGATGCCCGCTCGCAGACCGCCTACGGCACCCTGCGTGGCTATGCTTACCTGGCGGCCACGTCGGACAACAGCCGCGGTGGTGGTTACTCCGGTCCGAATGCGATCCCGAGCTCCACTACTGGCTACTCTTCAACCAGCAACTCGGGTGGTGCGGATGCTTATGACCGCCTGTACTCGCCAGCGGCGTTCATCCAGTTCGCCGGCTTCACCGCTGGTCGTACCGGTTCGTTCTTCGACTTCGACAACATGACCTATTCGAACCAGTCGAACATCTGGGGTTCGACCCAGGGTGGCAACGGCATCGAGGTGTTCGCGTACACCGCTCAGCTCGGCAACGGCCTGTCGGCGTCGATCTCGGTCGAGAACAACAATGGCCGTCGCGTCGGCATTACCTCGACCGGCGCTAACGTTGTAGCTTCCGCGGCTGGCGTCACCGTTGCCAACACCGTGTATGGCGGCCAAGGCGCTCCGGATATCGTCGGCAACCTGCGCATCGACCAGGCTTGGGGTTCTGCCCAGATCATGGGTGCGGCGCATCAGCTGACCTTCGCGGGCACCTCGGCTCAGACGTTCCCGAATCCGGGTGCGAAGTGGGGCTATGCCTTCGGCGCTGGCGTGAAGATCAACCTGCCGATGCTCGGCAAGGGCGACTCCATCATCGCGCAGTTCACCTACGGCCAGGGCGCGATGGACTATGTCGGTTCGGGCCTCTCCACCGGCAGCAACAACGTCCAGCAGGCGACTGTTGTGACGAACGCCCAGGCTTGGGACGCAACCGTGAGCGCCACCGGAGTCGAAATGACCAAGGGCTGGTCGATCACCGGCGGTCTGGAGCACAACTGGGTCCCCGGTTGGAAGACCTCGCTGTACGGCGCGTACGGCAAGCTGGACTACTCGACTGCGGCGAACACCGTCCTCAACGCTGGTGTTGCTGGCCAGTCCTTCGACTGGTCTCTGTGGCAGGTCGGTTCGCGTACGACCTGGACGCCGGTCACCAACCTCGACCTGAGCGTCGAAGTTATGTACCAGGGCATCTCGAGCGACTTCGCTGCCCCGGCGGCTGGTACCACTGCCGGTAGCAACAGCTGGTGGTCGGGCATGTTCCGCGCCCAGCGCAACTTCTATCCCTGATCGGATAGCGTGACTAAAGGCCCCCGGCGAGAAAATCGCCGGGGGCTTTTTGCTAACGAGTCCGGACCTTTTGCCGGGTCCCTGTGCGTTTGAGAAAAACCATGCCGGTTCGCAACGCGCCTGATCGTTCGTTCGATCTGTCCAATTTGATGCGGATGGAGCGGCTCGCCTTCGCCGCGAAAGTGCGCCTCGCGCGCGCCGTCGCAGGCTTGAGCCAAAGCGAACTAGCGGCGCGCATCGGCATGACGCAGCGCTCCATTCACAAGCTCGAGCAGGGCGGCACCGAGCCGCGCCGTGCCACGGTCGTGGCGCTCGAAATGCTTTGGCGCGAGAAAGGCATCGAATTCGAGGATCTGGTCGATGGCGGCTTCCGGGCTGTCATCCGTTCGTCGGCCTTTGAGGCAACGACATCGGTGCATCGGCCGCATGGCTTGCCGCTTGGGCCAGGGCCAGATGGTCCGTCCGCCGGATACCGGACCTGAACCGCCGAAATCTTCTCATTGTGGGGATGCAAAGGGGTGCGTTGCCAGGGCCGGGGCAGCGGATTATACGGAATCGCGTCCAAGCCGTTTGCCAGACAGGCCCCAAGCCATGACCGCGCGCATCTACCGTCCGTCCAAAACCGCCATGCAGTCCGGCGTCGCCAACACCCGGAAATGGGTCGTGGAGTACGACCTCAGCGAGCCGCGCACAGTCGAGCCGCTGATGGGTTGGACTTCGTCGGGCGACACGCGCCAGCAGCTCAAGCTGCGCTTCGATACGGAAGCGGAGGCGGTGGCCTATTGCGAACGCAATGGCATTCCGTACCAGGTGTTCGAAACCAAGACTTCGCCGCGGCGCGCAATCTCCTATTCCGACAATTTTGCCTTCAAACGCCGCGACGCCTGGACACACTGATGTCTGGCGTCAGCGCGATGGGCTGACCGTTCAGGACGCAGGCGCGTGTCGTTTGCGGCTGGCATCGGTGCGCTGGCGCAGCAGCGATATGAAGCGGTCTTCGGGCATCGGCTGGCCTAACAGAAAGCCCTGGCCGTAATCGCAACCCATGCTGACCAGTGCCGTCATGTCGGCCGCCTTTTCGATGCCAATCGCGACCGCGACCTGGCCGTAATTGTGGGCGAGGTCGATCACGGTCTTGCACAGCGGTGCGTTGACCTTGTCGGTGCCGCAGTCGGTGACGAATGAGCGATCGAGCTTGAGTTCGACGAACGGCATCTTGCCCAGCTTGGCCAGCGAGGACATGCCGCGGCCGAAATCGTCGATGGCCAGCCGGACGCGGCAACGGTGTAGTCGTTCTGCCAGGAAGCCGGCCAGCGACAGATCGGCGATGATCTGCTCTTCCGGCACGTCGATGATCAGGCCGGCCCAGTTCGAAATTTTCGGCTTATTGGCGCGGATAATGTCTTCGGCAGCGAGCTTTTCCAGTGCCGGCACGGGAATATTGACGGTCACCGGTAGATTAAGGCCGAGCTGCGTGAAGCTCTGCGCCGTTCTGAGCGCGCTCAGCAGCGCCAGTTCCGAGAGCCTGACGATATCGGATTCATCCGCGGTCGGCATGAACGAGCCGGGCAGGGCGACGCCGGTGGTCGGATGGCGCGCGCGGGCATAGGCTTCGGCGCCCGCCAATTGTCTCTTGCGCAGGTCGATTTTTGGCTGGAACCAGAATTCGATCCAGCCTGAATCGATTGCCTCGCCGAGATCGATCCGCGAGGCCGACACCTTGAGGGTGCCGAGATTCAAGGTCTGCAAAGTGCCAACGACCGTGTCGGTCTCGAACGGCTTCTTCAGCACCGGCAGCATATTGAGGTTCTGCTCCGCGCCGATCTTCCGCACATGCTCGAGCACCGCGCTGCCGCGCGGGCTCATCAATTGAACCGCACCGGCATATGAATGGCGGCCGAGTGCGAGAATGGTCTCGATGGCGTCGCGCGAATCCAGTGCGATGTTGAGAAAGATGAGATCAGGAACGCGCTGCGTCAACGCCACGCGCATGGTCGCCCCATCCGGGAAGTCCATCGTATCGACGCCGGCACCGTGCAGGATCAGCGACAGGAAGTGTCGGATGCTCGGCTCTTCGTCAATGACGAAACAGAACGGCACATTGCCGGGCGATAAGGGTGGCGAGACGGTCGCGGCTTCCTCACAGACGGATGTGGCGGGCGTCTTGGGCATCGACGGCTCGCGTAAAAATGGAAATACAACGCATACAGAATCAAAGGTGGAAGGTATCTGTGAACCAGAAGCATTAAATTTGGGTTGTTAAATTGCATTGCCATTTCGGCATCGACGCCGGTCGCAATTCCCCGTGCGAAACGAAGCTGTTCCCGATCGGAAGAAGTTGGCGACCCCGGCTGGATTCGAACCAGCGACCCTCAGCTTAGAAGGCTGATGCTCTATCCAACTGAGCTACGGGGTCGTTGCCTAAGCTTTAGCGGCCTGAGCAGGCTTTTGAAAGTCGCCACCAGGATCATCTTCAATACATAGTAATATCATAGTGTTGTGGGCGGATCTTCATGTTCTTGAAGTGAGGATCTAGAATCGCGATTGATTTCCGGCGTTGCCAGCATAGTGCTCGACGGCCGGCACATCCTGGCACCCCGCGGCTCGTCGACCCCGTGGTCACGCGATTCCATGATTTGCCGCAAAGATCTGCCGTCATGTCATGGACACCATCCGGCACAGCATAATGGGATAAGAATGGGTGGCCGAATCCGGAGGGTTTTCGTCATGTCACGGTCGATACGCGTTGGTCTTGCCGGCTTTCTGGCTGCCGCTGCTTTGGCGCTCAGCCTCATCAGCCCGAGCGCCCAAGCGGCCGATAAGGCTTACACCAACCCCGATCTCGATCAGGCCGCGATCTCGCTCGAAGAGCAGATCAAGCAGGACGCCGGCAACGTTACTAAGACGCCGCAGGTTCTGCGCCGCGAAGCCGACGCCGCCTTCCAGAAAAAGGACGTGCGCAACGGCATGCTGCTGCTGGGCCAGCTGGTTGCGGCGGCGCCGAACGATGCCGATGCCTGGCTCAGGTTGAGCCGCGCCGTACTGCAGATCCGTACGCGCGACGCGAACGAACAGGCGACGCTTTACGAGCGCGCCACCACCGCGGCTTACGTCGCTTATATCCGCGCAACGCAGCCGGCGACGGAGGCTGACGGCTTGGCTGCGCTCGGTCAGGCCTTCGCAGCGCGTAAAGAGTGGCGTCCGGCACTCAATACGATGCGGCTGTCGCTGCAATTACGCGAGACCGCCGATCTGCGCGGCCAGTATGAACGGCTGCGCGTCGAGCACGGCTTCCGCATGCTTGACTACACGGTCGATTCAGACGCCGTTTCGCCGCGCGCCTGCTTCCAGTTCTCCGAGGCGCTGCCGGAAAAGCGTACCGACTTTTCGCCCTTCGTCGCCGTGGCCGGGCAGGACAAGCCGGCGATTTCAGTCAACGACAGGCAGCTTTGCGTCGATGGCCTCAGGCACGGCGAGCGTTATGCCATCACCTTGCGCGCCGGCCTGCCATCGACGGTGCATGAGACTCTGACCAAGACCGCCGAATTCACGGTGTTCGTGCGCGATCGCAAGCCGTTCGCACGCTTCTCCGGCAAGGCCTATGTGCTGCCCAAAACCGGTCAGCGCGGCATTCCGGTGCTCAGCGTCAATACGTCGGCGGTCAAGCTGACGGTCTATCGCATTGGTGACCGCAACCTCATCGAGACCGTGCTGGGCTACGATTTCCAGCGCAATCTCAGCCCCTTCGAGGGCGAGCAACTCGCGTCCGAACGCGGTGCCAAAGTGTGGAGCGGCGAACTCGCCGTCGAGCAGAAGCTGAATACCGAGGTGGTCACCGCGTTCCCCGTCGACGAGGCGCTGCCGGACCTGAAGCCCGGCGTCTATGCGATGACGGCGCTGCCGAAGGACGCCATTGCCGCCAACGACTACGAGCAGGCACCGACACAGTGGTTCATCGTGTCCGATTTCGGCCTGACCGCTTATTCGGGCCAGGACGGCATTGACGTCTTCGTGCATTCGCTCGCCAGTGCCCAGCCGCTCAGCGGCGTCGAAGTGCGGCTGATGGCGCGCAACAATGAAGGCCTTGCCAGCAAGACGACCGACACCAATGGCCGCGTTCATTTCGAGGCCGGGCTATCGCGCGGCGAGGGCGGTCAATCGCCGGCCGCGGTCATCGTGTCAGGCAAAAACGACTACGCGTTCCTCAGCCTCAAGACGGCGGCCTTCGATCTGTCGGATCGTGGCGTTGCCGGCCGCGTCACTCCGGCTGGGCTCGATGCCTTCGTTTACACCGAGCGCGGCGTTTATCGCACCGGGGAGACGGTGGCGATCACGGCGCTGCTGCGCGATGCGCGCGGCTTCGCCGCACCGAATGTACCGCTGACGCTTGTTGTCGAGCGGCCGGACGGCGTCGATTACAAGCGCGTCGTCGTGGCCGATCAGGGCCTGGGCGGCCGCAGTCTCGAAGTGCCGATCGTATCGACGGCCTCGACCGGCACCTGGCGCGTGCGCGCCTATACCGATCCGAAGCGGCCGGCGGTCGGCGAGGCCACCTTCATGGTTGAGGACTATGTGCCGGATCGTATCGAATTCGATCTGACCACGCAGGCCAAGGCGATTCCGCGCAAGGGCTCGATCGAGCTCACCGTCGACGGACACTTTCTCTACGGAGCGGCGGCGTCGAATCTCGATCTCAGTGGCTCGGTGACTATCCAGGCTGCGAAAGAGCGCGCCGGCTTCCCCGGTTATCGTTTCGGCTTGTTCGACGATCCGGCAACGGCGGATCGCCAGGAACTCGCCGACCTGCCGCAGACCGACGACAAGGGCAAAGCGACCGTGCCGGTCGAACTCACCAACCTGCCGGACACGACGCGACCGCTGGAGGCGCTGATTGCCATCGACATGCTGGAGTCGGGCGGCCGCGGCGTCGAGCGCAAGCTGACACTGCCGATCGCGCCGGATAGCGACATGATCGGCGTCAAGCCGAATTTCAACGGTCTCTCGCTGGCCGACGGTGCGAACGCCGATTTCGATATCATCGTTGCCGCACCGGACGGGGCAAAGCTCATGCGCAAGGGGTTGAAGTATGAACTGCTGCGCGTCGAGACCACCTATCAGTGGTACCGGCAGAACGGGCAATGGAATTACGAGCCGGTCAAGCGCACGCAGCGCATCGCCAATGGCACCGTCGATGTGACGGCCGCCCAGCCCGGCAAACTGTCGCTGCCTGTGAAGTGGGGCCGCTATCGCCTGGAAGTGACGGATGGCAGCCCGAACGGCATGATGACCTCGATGTCGTTCGATGCGGGCTTCTATGCGGAATCGAGCGCCGACACGCCGGACCTGCTCGACATCGCGCTCGACAAGCCCGGCTATGCTTCGGGCGACACCATGAATGTCGCGGTGACGGCGCGCAGCGCCGGCCGCCTGACGCTCAACGTGTTCACCGACAAACTGGTCATGAGCCAGTCGCAGGACGTGAACGCGGCCGGCATCGTCAATGTTGCGATGCCTGTCGGCAAGGACTGGGGCACCGGAGCCTATCTCGTCGCTACCTTGCGGCGGCCGCTCGATGCGCCGGCGCAGCGTATGCCCGGCCGGGCCATCGGCGTGCAGTGGTTCGCGATTGACCGCAGCCAGCGCACATTCAATATGACGATGAATCTGCCTGCTACGATGCGGCCGGAGACGGCGCTCAACATTCCGATCAAGGTCGGCGGGCTTGCCGCCGGCGAACAGGCGCGCGTCGTCGTTGCTGCGGTCGACGTCGGCATTCTCAACCTTACCAATTACAAGCCGCCGGCGCCCGACGAGTATTATCTCGGCCAGCGCCGGCTCACCGCCGAAGTGCGCGATCTGTACGGCCAGTTGATCGACGGGATGCAGGGCGCGCGCGGCCAGATCCGTTCCGGCGGTGACATCGGCGGTGCCGAACTGTCCGGGTCACCACCGGCGCAGGCGCCGTTGTCTTTGTACTCGGGCATCGTGACGGTTGGCGCCGACGGTACGGCCAACGTCTCGTTCGCCATCCCCGCCTTTGCCGGCTCTGTGCGGGTCATGGCAGTGGCCTGGAGCAACGACAAGGTTGGCAAGGCGTCCGGCGATGTCGTGGTGCGCGATCCGGTCGTGCTGACGACGACGCTGCCGCGCTTCCTGCGCACCGGCGATCGCGGCACGGTGCAGATCGAGCTTGATAACGTCGAAGGCGCGGCTGGCGACTATAAAGTCGCAGTCGACACGGCCGGTTCGGTCAAGCGCGAGGGCGATGTGCCGCCGGCGCTGACCTTGGCCGCCAAGGCGCGCGGACGCCTGTCGGTGCCCGTGTCGGCGGCTGGCTCGGGAGCGAGCACGGTCGTGGTCAATGTGTTGGGGCCGAACGGCTTTGCTCTGGCGAGGAGCTATAACCTCGACGTGCGGCCGTCGACGCAGATCCTGACGCGCCGCACCGTGCGCCCGCTCGCCAAGGGCGAGACGCTCACCTTGTCCAATGACGTGTTTGCCGACTTTGTGCCGGGCACCGGGCGCGCCGGCCTGTCGGTCGCGATCTCGACGTCACTCGATGCAGCGACCTTGCTCAACCAGCTCGACCGCTATCCGTTCGGCTGTTCGGAGCAGATTGCGAGCCGCGCCGTGGCGATGCTCTACATCAACGATCTGGCCGCGCAGGCGCGCCTTGCCCCCGACGGCGACGTCGATGCCCGCATCAAGGATGCGATCGCGCGGCTCACCGCGCGGCAGAGTTCGAGCGGCTCCTTCGGCCTGTGGTCGGTTGGTGGCGGCGATCCGTGGCTGGATGCCTACATCACCGACTTCCTCACCCGCGCGCGGGAAAAGAAGTTCGAGGTGCCGCAAGTTGCAATGACGCTGGCCATCGATCGGTTGCGCAACTATGTCGCCACCGCGCCGGAGCCGGACAAGAACGGGGGGCGCGAACTCGCCTACGCCCTCTATGTATTGGCCCGCAATGGCGCCGCGCCGGTCGGCGATCTGCGCTACATCGCCGACGTCAAGCTCGATGCGCTGGCCACCCCGATCGCCAAGGCGCAAGTGGCCGCCGCGCTCGCGATGTTGGGGGATAAAGCCCGAGCCGACCGTGTCTACCGCGCCGCGCTCGACGCCATTCCGGCGAAGCCGGGGCTGGAAATCGGCCGCGAGGACTTCGGCTCGGCGCTGCGCGACGCCGCAGCCTTGGTAACGCTCGCTTCCGAAGGGCACGCACCGGCAGCAACCATCACGCAGGCGGTGGCGCGGATCGACTCCGCGCGCGCCGCCATCAAGCAGACTTCGACGCAGGAAGATGCCTGGCTGGTGATGGCGGCCCGCGCGCTCGCGGGCGAACTCAACGCCATCTCGCTCAACGTCAACGGCGCAGCGCAGAAGGGCGCTTACTACCGTCGGTTCAATCCGGACCAACTCGCCTCGCCATTCCGCGTTGCCAACAGCGGCGACGGCGCGGTGCAAGTGGTGGTCTCGGTGTCGGGCGCGCCGCTCAATCCGGAGCCGGCGGCGGAAGCGGGCTTCAAGCTCGAGCGCAATTACTACACGCTCGGCGGTGAGCCGGCCGATCCGTCCAAAGCCAAGCAGAACGATCGCTTCGTCGTGGTGCTGAAGGTGACCGAGCCGCAGGTGCAATTCGGCCGCATCATGGTGGCCGACTATCTGCCCGCCGGGTTCGAAATCGACAATCCGAAGCTGGTCTCGTCCGGCGACACCGGCTCGCTCGGCTGGATAGCGGACGGCGCGCCGGCGGCGAACACGGAATTCCGTGACGACCGCTTCACTGCGGCCTTCGAGCGCCGGCCGAACAATGACAAGCCTGTGTTCACCGCGGCCTATGTCGTGCGCGCGATATCGCCCGGCCGCTATGTGCTGCCGCAGGCGACGGTGGAGGACATGTATCGCCCCGAACGCTTTGCGCGCACGGCGACCGGTACGGTGGAGATCACGGCGGCACGATGAAGCGCATCAAACTCATCGTCGCGGCGTGTGCCGGCGCGATTGCGCTGGCCTGCATCGCTTGCGCCGGATGGGTCTATGCATTCGGGCCCGCACCGCTCGGCAAAGACATCGAATTGTCTCATGTCGTGCTCGATCGCGAAGGCCGGCTGCTGCGCGCTTACGCGACCAAAGACGGCCGCTGGCGGCTGCCGGCGAGTGTCGAGGATGTCGATCCGCGGTTTTTCAAATTGCTTTACGCCTACGAGGACAAACGTTTCCTGACGCATCATGGCGTCGACCTGTTGGCGATGACCCGCGCCGCGTGGCAGCTCGGCTCCACGGGACACATTATCTCCGGTGGTTCGACTCTTACCATGCAGGTCGCGCGACTTCTGGAGCCGCGCGAACATCGCACGGTTACGGCTAAGCTGCGGCAGGTAACACGCGCGCTTCAGCTCGAGTATGGGCTTTCCAAGCCGGAAATCTTGTCTCTGTATCTGACGCTGGCCCCCTATGGCGGCAATCTCGAAGGCATTCGCGCGGCCTCGCTGGCGTATTTCGGCAAAGAGCCAAGGCGGCTGACGCTGGGCGAGGCGGCATTGCTGGTGGCCTTGCCGCAATCGCCGGAGACGCGGCGGCCGGATCGCCATAGCGGTCGCGCGCAGGCGGCGCGCGACCGTGTGCTCGATCGGGTGGCGCTCGCCGGAGCCGTGCCCCACGACGAGATCGCACGCGCCAAAGCGGAAATCGTGCCGCATGTACGCCGGCCTATGCCGGTGTTCGCGCCGCATTCAGCCGATCGCATTGTTATCTCCGAGCCGGATCGCCGTATCCACCGGCTTACCATCGATCAGCCGCTGCAGGCCAAGCTGCAGACGCTGGCAAAAGAACGCGCCGAGGCGCTCGGCCCCGACATCTCGGTCGCCATCCTGGCTGTTGATAATGACAGTGGCGAGGTGAGGGCGCGCGTTGCCTCGTCCGACTACTTCGACACCCGCCGCGCCGGTCAGGTCGATATGACCGCCGCATTGCGCTCGCCCGGCTCGACGTTAAAGCCGTTCATTTACGGTCTCGGCTTCGAGGACGGCCTCATTCACCCCGAGACGTTGATCGACGATCGGCCGCAGCGTTACGGCGGCTACATGCCCGAAAATTTCGACCTCACGTTTCAGGGCACGGTGACAGTGCGCCGCGCGCTGCAATTGTCGCTCAATGTGCCGGCCATTGCTGTGCTCGACAAGGTTGGCGTCAATCGGCTGAGTGCCCGGCTCACACAGGCAGGCGCGGCGCTGGTGCTGCCGAAAGAGGAGGCGCCGGGTCTTGCGATGGGCCTTGGCGGCGTCGGCGTGACGCTCAACGATCTCACGATGCTCTATGCCGGGCTCGCTCGCGGCGGGGAGGCCGAACCGCTGGTCGAGCGGCTCGGACAGGCCAATCCACCATCGCGCCGGCTGCTCGATCCGGTGGCGGCCTGGTATGTCGGGAACGTCCTGATCGGCGCGCCGCCGCCGGAGAATGCCCCGCATAACCGGTTGGCCTTCAAGACCGGCACGTCCTACGGCTATCGGGACGCGTGGGCAGTCGGCTTCGACGGCCGCATGACCGTTGGCGTGTGGGTCGGCCGGCCGGATGGCGCGCCCGTACCCGGTTTGGTCGGGCGGTCAGCCGCAGCGCCAATCCTGTTCGATGCCTTCGCCCGCTCCGGTGCGACGCCGGCGCCGCTGCCGGCGGCGCCCAAAGGGGCGGTCTTTGCGGTTTCTGCCAAACTGCCGCCGCCGCTGCAGCGTTTCAATGCTCAAGCCTATGGGGCGGCAGCCGAGGCGCCCCGCATCATGTTTCCGCCGAACGGCGCCCGCTTGGAACTGGCGTCTGGCGGGGCGCTCGATCCGATGGCGCTGAAGATCGCCGGCGGAACGGGACCGCTCACCGTAATGGTCAATGGGGTGCCGGTCGGGGCTCCCGGCCACCGGCGGACCCTGTTCGTCCGTCCCGATGGACCAGGCTTCGTCCGCCTGACCGTCATGGATGCCCGCGGCGCGGCCGATAGCGTAGTGATCAGAATACAATAGCTGCCGGCAAAGTGGCCGTAATCGGCCGTGCAAGCTTCCGTGGGCAAGCCCGATTCACTATTGTCTGGCGCGGATTTGGCGGGGTAACCGTGGTCCGAGCCGGTAACGGCATCAGCCTAGAATCGGCACGCGCAGCGGATCGACCGGAGAACAGCTTTTGAAAAAGACGATCAAGTATGGCGCCATGTTCGGCGCCGGCGTCGGGATGTTCTACGTGCTCCCGAAGCTCTCGCTGTTCTACGCCGCCTGCGGACTTTACGATGTCTGCCGCAACCGACCCATCAACGGCTTTCTGCTCAAGCAGTATTTCGTCGGCAACGGTGTGCTGACCTGGCTGCTGTCGCCGATCAACATTCTGCTCGACGTCCTCGCGCTGCCCCACGTCAACAAGGGCGTCTACAAACTGGACGACCTGCCGGGTCCGTGGCGGGACGAAGTGACGCGTCTCATCGATATTGCCAAACGCGAAAAGCTGGTCGAACAACTCGAGCAACGCGCCACCGACGGCCGCACCATGATCTTCTTCAAATGGTACGGTGAGAACCGGGATACGTTCATCAACGTTCCGGCCTTCCACGAGCAATGGAAATATATCCAGACCATCGGCGTATCGATCTTCAACAAGAAGGTCTCCACCTCGAAGCACTTCGGCCCGCTGAGGCCGACATTCCGCGTGCTCTATAATCTCAACGATATCGACGACCGCTCCACCTACATTACTGTCGGCGATCATGTGAGCTATTGGCAGGACAACAAGCTGTTCATTTTCGACGACACGCTGATGCATCAGTCGATCAACGAGACCGACAAGGTGCGCTATTGCCTGTTCGTCGATATGGTGAGGCCGTCGTTGTTCTCCGGTTTGCTGCGTCCGGCGATCACAATCGTGAACCACGTATTCCGCAGAGCCAACCACATTTTTTATAACAAATGGAAAGTCATTCAGTAGTGACCGCAGCACCGCAGCGCGGCGCCGCCCGCGGCCTCGGCGCGATGCTTGATCTTGCGGCGCTGTCGCATCGTCGTGCGGCCGCGCTTCTCGTCGCGGTATGCCTTATCGCGTTCCTGCCGGGGTTCTTCCAGATCCCGCCGGTCGATCGCGACGAGTCGCGTTTTGCGCAGGCCTCCAAGCAGATGGTGGAGAGCGGCGACTATGTCGATATCCGCTTCCAGGACGAGGTTCGTTACAAGAAGCCGGTCGGCATCTATTGGCTGCAGTCGGCCGCCGCGAAGGTTGGCGACGCACTCGGCGTCGCCGACGCGCACCGAACAATTTGGCTCTATCGTTTGCCGTCGCTACTGGCCGCGATCGGCTCGGTGTTGTTGACCTATTGGGCGGCCTTGGCATTCGTCGCGCGGCGTACGGCGCTCATTGCGGCGCTGATGATGGCGACATCGCTGCTGCTCGGCGTTGAGGCGCGGATGGCCACCACCGACGCCACTCTTTTGCTGATGAGCGTCGCCGCCATGGGCGCGCTCGCCCGTATTTACCTCGGCGCCCGGCATGAGCCACCGCGCGCGGCCGGCTGGCATCTGCCGGCATTGCTATGGACCGCCATAGCGGGCGGCGTGCTGATCAAGGGGCCACTGGTCCTGATGTTCGTCGGACTGACGATGCTGGCGCTCGGCATCGCCGACCGCTCGGTGCGCTGGATGCGGGACGTACGGCCGGTCGTTGGCTTTCTCTGGATGCTGCTTCTGGTCGCGCCTTGGTTCATTGCCATCGTTGCCAAGTCCGGCGAAAGCTTCTTCATGAAATCGGTCGGCGACGACATGCTGGCCAAGGTGACGAGTGGACAGGAAGCGCATGGTGCGCCCCCCGGATATTACTTCCTGCTGTTCTGGATCACGTTCTGGCCGGGTGCGGTGCTGGCCGGGTTGGCGGCACCGACAATCTGGAAGGCAAGGGCGGAGCCGGGCGCGCGTTTTTTGCTCGCCTGGGTGATCCCGTCGTGGATCGTGTTCGAAGCGGTGATGACCAAGCTGCCGCATTACGTGCTGCCGCTTTACCCGGCCATTGCCATCCTGATCGCCGGCATCGTCGAGAAGAACGGTCTGTGGCGCAACAAATGGATCGAGCACGGCACCATCGGCTGGTTCCTGCTGCCGACCGTGATCGCGGTGGGAGTGCCGATCATTTTCTTCACCATGAGCAAGGACCTCGGTCTGGTGGCCTGGCCCTTCGCCGCGGTCGCGGTGATTGCGGGGCTGTTTGCGTGGTGGCTGTTCGACGTCGACGGCGCGGAACGCGCGTTGCTGCGCGGCATGGTGTCGTCGGTCTTCATCGCTGTCACCGTTTACGCGATCACCTTTCCGATGCTGCCGTCGCTGTTTCCGAGCCAGCTCGTGGCGCGGGAAGTTCGCGCCAAAGGCTGTGCCGATCCGCAACTGGCCTCGACCTTTAATTATCAGGAGCCGAGCCTCGTTTTCCTGCTCGGCACCGGTACGAAGTTCAGTGATGGTGCCGGTGTCGCCGAGTTTCTCAATGGCGGGCCGTGCCGCTTCGCCCTGGTCGATGCCCGCAGTGAGCGGGCTTTCGTGCAGCGCGCCAACGCGCTCAATGTCGGCTTCACGCTCGGCAGCCGTATCGACGGTTTCAACATCAGCAATGGCAAACGGTTCTCGATGGCTGTGTTCCATTCGGCGGTGCCATGAGTTCAGGAACGACGGATACGGCCGGGCGTGCGTTGTTGAAGACGCCGCGGCGCTGCATCGAAAACGTCATCGCCTCGTTCCGGCGTCTCTTCCGGCCGTTCGACTGGCGCAAGGCATTGCCGTGGATCGAAGCACCGCAGCAGGTTCTGATCGGCGCTGCCGTCGTCGTTGTCGCGGCGATCGCGGTGATGGGTCTCGTCGATGCCAGCGTGACCCGCGCAGTGCAACGCCTGCCGGTCTGGGTCATCGATCTGTTCAATTTCGTCACGGATTTCGGCAAGGGCGCCTGGGTGCTCTGGCCACTCGGGTTGTTCTATCTGGCGCTCGCCGCGTTGCCGCGTCCGGCGACGCGCATCTCGCAGGCAGTCCTCGCTGCGGTCATGGTGCGCGCCGGCTTCCTGTTCGCGGCTGTCGGCTTGCCGGGATTGTTTGCGAGTCTCGTCAAGAATATGATCGGGCGGGCGCGTCCCGGCGTCGGCGGCTCCATCAATCCATTTCTCTTCGATCCGTTTCATTGGGCGCCGGCCTACGCCAGCATGCCGTCGGGACACGGCACCACGGCTTTCGCCGCGCTGGCCGCCTTCGGTACGCTGTTTCCGCGGGCGCGCACGGCGCTGCTCATCTACGCAGTCATCATCGCGACCAGCCGCGTTGTGATCCGGGCGCATTACGTCAGCGACGTGATGGTCTCGGCCGCGTTCGGCATTGTGGGCGTCATCCTGGTGCGGCGATGGTTTGCGGCCGTGCATCTCGGCTTTGCCATCGGGCCGGATGGTCGGATCGTACCGTACCCGGGGCCGTCGGTTCGCCGGATCAAAGCAGTTGCCCGCGACCTCTTGGCTTAATAAAGAGCAGCGCCGGGGCGGCGTAGGCTGCGCCGGCGAGCGGACGAGGCGTTTCCTGGGCGCCCGGGAAACAGAAGTTAAATCATAGCCTTATGAGCGCAAAGATGAGCAGCAGTGAGCCGGCCGTCGCGGTCGTGGTTCCGGTCCGCAACGAGGCCGGCAACGTCGCGCCGCTGGTCGCCGAGATCGCCGCGGCGCTGGAAGGTCAGGCGCCGTTTGAGATCGTCTACGTCAATGATGGCTCGACAGACGGCACCGAGGCTGAATTGCAGCGGCTGATGGCGCTGCATCCGTACCTGCGCCGCGTCCGCCATCGCCAGTCCTGCGGCCAGTCGGCAGCGGTGCGCAGCGGGGTTTGGGCGGCGCGCGCGCCGGTCATCGTGACGATCGACGGCGACGGACAGAACGACCCGGCCTTCATTCCGGCTTTGCTCAAGGTGCTGCGCGATGGCGCTCCGAAAGTAGGTCTTGTGGCCGGACAGCGTCTCGGCCGTAAAGGCAAGTTCAAGAGCCTTCAATCGCGCATCGCGAATACCGTGCGCGGCGCGGTACTACGTGACGGCACGCGTGACACTGGCTGCGGCCTCAAGGCGTTCCGCCGCGATGTGTATATGCGTTTGCCATATTTCGACGCGCTGCATCGGTTCATGCCAGCGCTGATCAAGCGCGAAGGATTGGGCATCGGCTATGTCGACGTGGTCGACCGGCCGCGCGGTTCCGGCGTGTCGAATTACGGTCTGTGGGATCGGCTCTGGGTCGGCATTCTCGATCTGGCCGGGGTCTGGTGGTTGATCCGGCGTCGCAAACATATTCCGGACATCGTCGAAGATTGACGCGGGCTGTCGCGTGGCCGTCATGACGGCTTTACATCGGCGCCCGAGAGAAAGGGAAGTAATCCATGTTGATCGATATCACGAACGCGGTCGGCGGCTACCTGCATGACGTTTTCGTCGGCAACGCCGACTGGGGTGTCCTCATCGGCTACGTCGCGCAAATTCTTTTCGCCATGCGCTTCGTGGTGCAATGGATTGCGTCCGAACGTGCCGGCAGGAGTGTGGTGCCGACAGCGTTCTGGGTGTTCTCGATCGGCGGCGGTCTGATGCTGCTCGGCTATGCGCTGTACCGGAAGGACCCGGTTTTCATCATCGGGCAGGCGTTTGGTGTTTTCGTCTATATTCGCAACCTGCAATTCGTCATGCGGGGCCGCGGTGAGGGCGCCGCGGCCTGATACTTTCGGACGACAAGGGCCGGCACGGTTCATGCACCGTGACGACCGGAGACGGGCATTTTCGCTGCGGCTTTTTTGTCGCGGCCGCCGTTCTCCATCTGTAACGGTTTGAGAAAAAATGATGCATTCGCCTGCACCATTATGGGCAGGTCGGGTCCGCTTTGTGCAACGCGAGCGTGTTTAAACCCTTGACCTTGCGCCGCAATCGTTCTGTGATGGCCTTCAGGAGCAAAGCTTGGGGGGATGGCTTTGGGATGGCTGTGGCTATTTAAGCGCCATAACGTCCTCAATGAGGGGAACTAAGAGCCAGCCCCCGAGAGGCCCCAACGATTCAGAACAATTCAACACCTATTGCATGAGGCTGGATGATGAAACGAGTTCTCAGTGTTGTTGCTTTGACGGCGGTCATGTTCGCCGTTCAGAGCGCGTCGGCACAGACGCTGAAGCAGGTTAAGGACCGCGGCATTCTGAACTGCGGTGCGAACACGGGTCTTGCTGGTTTCGGCCTGCCGGATGCGCAGGGGAAGTGGACCGGCCTCGACGTAGACACCTGCCGTGCGGTCGCCGCCGCGGTGCTTGGCGACGCCAACAAGGTCAAGTTCGTTCCGCTGTCGGCGAAGGACCGTTTCACCGCTCTGCAGTCCGGTGAAGTCGATGTACTTGCCCGTAACACGACCTGGACCTCGTCGCGCGACACCCAGCTCGGCCTGAACTTCACTGGCGTCAACTACTACGACGGCCAGGGCTTCCTGGTTCGCAAGGCGCTCAAGGTGAACTCGGCGCTGGAACTCAACGAAGCGTCGGTTTGCGTTCAGCAGGGCACCACGACGGAGCTCAATCTGGCCGACTACTTCCGCGCCAACAACATGAAGGTCAAGACCGTGACCTTCGCCTCGTCGGACGAAGCCGTGAAGGCCTATGACTCCGGCCGCTGCGACGCATTCACGACCGACGCGTCGGGCCTCTATGCCGAACGTCTGCGTCTTGCCACGCCCGGCGATCACATCGTTCTGCCGGAGATCATCTCGAAGGAGCCGCTCGGCCCGGCCGTGCGTCACGGCGACGACCAGTGGTTCGACGTCGTGAAGTGGACGCTGTTCGCGATGATCAATGCCGAAGAACTCGGCATTACGTCGAAGAACACCGACGAGATGCTCAAGTCGACCAGCCCGGACGTCAGGCGGCTGCTCGGCAGCGAAGGCGCATTCGGCGAACAACTCGGTCTGGGCAAGGACTGGGCGCTGCAGATCGTCAAGCAGGTCGGCAACTACGGCGAAGTCTTCGATCGTAACGTCGGCGCCGGCTCGCCGCTCAAGATCGACCGCGGCCTTAACAAGCTGTGGTCCAAGGGTGGTCTGCAATACGCGCCGCCGGTGCGCTGAGCCGCTCGCACATGCGCGAGAGGGAATGAATACTGGATCGCCGCGGGCCGGGTCCCTGCGGCGATCCGGACATAAAAGCCAGCGTTTCGGCCAAGCGACAGTCTTTGAGGGAAGCTGTCGCGAGCGAACGGCGGAGGCGATGGCGGGTAAACGGGCGTTTCAAAAGCCCGGATGAGGGGTAGATGTCGACCGAATTAAAAGCGGGCTCTCCGCCCGCAAGCGTGCCTTTTTACAATGACCCGAAGGTACGGAGCATTGCCTATCAGATTGCTCTGTGTCTCGTCGTCGCCGGCCTGATTTACGGGGCCGCGTCGAACGCGATCGAAAATCTGCAACGCGCACGCATCGCGTCCGGTTTCGGCTTTTGGGACAACATTGCCGGCTTCGACATCAGCCAGACGCTGATTTCCTATTCCAACACATCGACCTATGGCCGCGCTTTCTGGGTTGGCCTGCTCAACACCTTGCTGGTCGCCGGCCTGGGCATCATCTTCGCGACCATTCTCGGTTTCATCATCGGCATCGCGCGGCTGTCGAAGAACTGGCTCGTCAACAAGGCGGCGACGTTCTACGTCGAGACCATCCGCAACCTGCCGCTGCTGCTGCAACTGCTGTTCTGGTACAATGCGGTGCTCAAGGCGCTGCCCGACCTGCGCGACAGCGTCAAAATTCCAGGCGGCATCTACCTCAACAACCGCGGCCTTTTCATGCCGGCGCCTTCGGCGCAGGCCGGCTTTGGTTTCGTCGAACTGACATTGCTGGTCGGCGTCATCGGCGCGATCGCCTACCGCTACTGGGCGCGCAAACGCCAGGAGCAGACTGGCCAGCAGGCGCCGGTGTTTCTCGTTTCGCTCGGGCTGATCGTCGGTCTGCCGCTGCTCGTGTTTCTGCTTGCCGGCATGCCGCTCAAGTTCGACTTCCCGGAAGCCGGTCGCTTCAACATCGCAGGCGGTCTTGAAGTGGTGCCCGAATTCGCGGCGCTGCTGTTCGGCCTGTCAATTTATACAGCGGCTTTCATAGCTGAGGTGGTCCGCGCCGGTATTCTCGCGGTGTCGCATGGCCAGACCGAGGCGTCCTATTCGCTCGGCATGAAGCCGGGGCCAACGCTGCGTCTCATCATTGTGCCGCAGGCCATGCGCGTGATTATTCCTCCGCTGACCAGCCAGTATCTCAACCTGACCAAGAATTCGTCGCTTGCGGTTGCCATCGGCTATCCCGACCTGGTGCAGGTGTTCACCGGAACCGTGCTGAACCAGACCGGCCAAGCGGTCGAGGTGGTCGCCATCACCATGGCGGTCTATCTCACCATCAGCCTCGTCACCTCGTTCCTGATGAACGTCTACAACAGCCGCGTGAAGCTGGTGGAAAGGTGAGGGGCGCGCCATGACAATGTCAGAAGGCGATCTCGCCGTTGCCCGGATCAACTTCGTCCGCCAGCAGACGCTGGAGCCGCAGCCGCCGCCGTCGTCGATGACCGGTCCGGTCGGATGGCTGCGCGAGAACCTTTTCTCGACGCCGTTCAATATCGTTCTGACGATACTGATCGCGCTGCTGTTCCTGTGGATCGTGCCGGATATGCTGCGTTATCTGATATTCGACGCCGTCTGGAGCGGCGCCGACCGCACTGTCTGTTTGATCACGCCCGAGCGTCCGGTCGTTGGGGCTTGTTGGCCCTTCGTATTCGAGCGCCTGCCGTATTTCATCTATGGTTCTTATCCGATCCCTGAGCGCTGGCGCGTTGACGTCTTCTTCGTGATGCTGGCGGTGGCGATCGTCTGGCTGTTGTGGCTCAATGCGCCGCGGCGCGACCTCGGCGTCATCTATGCCTTCGTCGTAACGCCGGTGTGCTCCTACATCCTGCTCAGCGGCTGGTCGCTGATCGGCCTGCCTAAGGTCGATACCGTGTTGTGGGGCGGTGTGCTCGTCACCATCGTGGTGTCCGCCGTTGGCATTGTAATTTCGTTGCCGCTCGGCATTCTGCTGGCGCTCGGCCGACGCTCGGCGATGCCTGCCGTCAAATTGTTTTCGGTGATTTTCATCGAGTTCGTGCGCGGCGTGCCGCTCGTCACCGTTCTGTTCATGGCGAGCGTGATGCTGCCGCTGTTCGTGCCGGAACATCTGTCGCCAGACAAGCTGCTGCGTGCGCTTATCGGCATTGCAATGTTCGCTTCCGCCTATATGGCGGAAGTGGTGCGGGCCGGTCTGGCCGCGATTCCGAAGGGGCAGTTCGAGGGCGCGCAAGCGGTGGGCCTCGGCTACTGGCAGATGATGCGACTGATCGTGCTGCCGCAGGCACTCAAGATCACCATTCCGAACATCGTGAACACCTATATCGGTCTGTTCAAGGACACGACCCTGGTGTTCATCGTCGGCATTTTCGATCTTCTGCGCACGATCGAAGTATCGCGCATCGACCCGAAATGGGCGGCGCCGAGCACGTCTGCGACCGGTTACGCCGTGGCGGCGTTTTTCTACCTGATCTGTTGCTATGGAATGTCGCGTTACGCGCAAGAGACCGAAAAGCGGCTGCGTAAAGCCGATCGCCGCTGAGAATGATGCCGCGAAGGGTCAACCTTGGCGGTTCGCTGAAACGACGAACTGGATTGTCATAGAGGTGCCGTGATGGCCGAAGCCGCTCTCAAGATCAAACCGAGCCGACTGACCAATAAAGTCGCGGTCGAAATTATCGGTATGAACAAATGGTATGGCGACTTCCATGTGTTGCGCGACATCAATCTGCGTGTCGATGGCGGGGAGCGCATCGTCATCTGCGGGCCGTCCGGCTCCGGCAAGTCGACCATGATCCGCTGTATCAACCGTCTGGAAGAACACCAGACGGGCCAGATCATCGTCGACGGCGTTGAGCTGACCCAGGACCTCAAGAAGATCGATGAGGTGCGGCGTGAAGTCGGTATGGTGTTCCAGCACTTCAATCTGTTTCCGCATCTGACCATTCTGGAGAACTGCACGCTGGCGCCGATTTGGGTGCGCAAAATGCCCAAGCGGGAGGCCGAGGAGGTCGCCATGCACTATCTCAAGCGCGTGAAGATCCCGGAGCAGGCTCACAAGTTTCCCGGTCAGCTCTCCGGCGGACAGCAGCAGCGTGTCGCCATTGCGCGCGCGCTTTGTATGAGTCCGAAGATCATGTTGTTCGACGAACCCACCTCGGCGCTCGATCCGGAAATGGTCAAGGAAGTGCTCGACACCATGGTTACGCTCGCCGAGGAAGGCATGACCATGTTGTGCGTGACCCACGAAATGGGCTTTGCCCGTCAGGTCGCCGACCGCGTCATTTTCATGGATGCCGGGCAGATCGTGGAGATGAACACGCCGAATGAGTTCTTCTCGAACCCGCAGCACGAGCGCACCAAGCTGTTCCTCAGCCAGATTTTGCACTGACCGAAGGGCAGGTCAGCGCCGTCGCCATCAGGCGGCGGCTGCCGGTTCGCCCTCGAACAGCCGCAGGACGTGCGCGCGCACGTCGTCTGGCCATGCTGCCATGTGTGTTTCCATGTCGGCAATCTTGTTCGCAAACAGCGCGCGCGATGCTTCCTCGAAGCCGGGCAGGTTGCCGGCCATCGCCGACATGAAGGCGTAAGTGCGCTCCTGAAGCTGGCGCAGCACGGCGCGGTCGTCACCCGTCGCCCGCGTTGCGCCCTCGACAAGCCGGCGCAGCGTGGCCGAGGCGCCGCCGGGTTGTGCCGCCAGCCATTCCCAATGACGTGGCAGCAACGTGACTTCACGGCTGACCACTCCGAGCTTCGGCCGTCCGGCGGCGCGGGCCGGTTCGGCGGCGTTCGCGAATTGCTTCTCGAGGCGTGCCGCGATGTCGCGATCCGAGCCGCGCAGATCGAAATCGATCTCGCGGCCCGAAAGGTCGTCGAAAATGAGGATGGGAGCGTCCGGACAAGCGCGAGCGCGCTGTTTTACCGCGACAGCCACCTCGACATAGGAACCGGAGGCCAGGCGATTGCCGCCCTCGAAAGCCGTGCAGCGGAACGTCGGGGCGGTGGGCTGAGCTATATTTGACATGCCGCCTATTTACCCGGATGAAATCAGGTTGTCAAATCACCCGGGTAAAAAGTGTACGGCAGAGGGGCTTGGCGTATCGACGCCAACGTCAGTCCTTCTCCACCGGCAAATCCGGCCGGCCGCCCCATTCGGACCATGAGCCGTCATAGACCGGCGGCAGCTTCTTGCCGATGGCGTCGAGGCCCAGCGCGAGGATAACGGCGGAGACGCCGGAGCCGCAGGTGGTGATGATCGGCTTGTCGATATCGACGCCGGCTTTCGCGAAGGCGGCCTTGATCTTGTCGGGCGCGACGAGGCGGCCGTCTTCGATCAGTTCGCTCGAGGGCACATTGAAGGCACCGGGCATGTGGCCGGGGCGCAGGCCGGGCCGCGGCTCCGGATCACGGCCGGCAAAACGGCCGGCCGGGCGAGCATCGACCACCTGGATGTCCTTGCCGTTCAGCGCCATCGATACGTCGTCGGTCATTGCGATGGCGCCGGTGGCCATCTCGGCGTTGAAGGTTTTGGGCGCGGGTTTGGTCTCGCCGCTTTCGACTTTACGGTTCTCGGCTTTCCAGGCGGGGAGGCCGCCGTCGAGGATGAAAACGTTCTTGGCGCCGAAGACGCGGAAACTCCACCACACGCGCGGCGCCGAGAACAGGCCGAGCCCGTCATAGACGACAATGGTGTCGGTGTCGGCGATACCAAGCTTGCCGACAGCTTCGGCGAACTGCGTCGGCCCCGGCATCATGTGCGGCAGGTCCGTGGAATCGTCGGCGATCGCGTTGATGTCGAAGAACACCGCGCCCGGGATATGGGCCTCAAGAAACTCGGCCTTGGCGTCACGCTTTTGTGTCGACAGGTAGTACGAGCCGTCGACGACGACGACATTGCTTTTGCCGAGTTCGCCGGCGAGCCATTCGGTCGATTTCAGCCACTTGCTGTGCGGTGTGTCGGCCATGGGGTCCCTTTGCCTGTCGGCGTTAATGCGCGGTGCGCTTCAATCGTTCCCATACAGCATCGCTCAGGCGAGCGCGATGCGCACGCGGCGATTCTGTTTGCCCTTCTTCTCGATGCCGGTGACGGAAACCGCCCCGATCTCACCCAGCCGGCGCACATGCGTGCCGCCGCAAGGCTGGAGGTCGAGGCTCTCGATTTCGATCAGCCGAACGCGGCCAGTGCCCATCGGCGGCTTGACCGACATCGACTTGATAAGACCAGGATTGGCTTCAAGCTCGGCATCACTGATCCATCGGCTCGACACGGCGGCGTCGGTGGCGATCATCGCGGCAATCTTTGCGGCGATGACGTCCTTGTCGAGGCCCGCTTCGGGAATGTCGAAATCGGCCCGGCCGTCGGCGTCGCCGACCGAAGCGCCGGTGATCGGATAGGGCAGAACCACCGACAGAAGATGCAATGCCGTATGAATTTTCATGCGGCCGTAACGTTTGTCCCAATCGATCGTAGCGCGCACCGCGTCACCGATATTGACCGCGGGCGCGCCGGCCGCCGGCATATGCGCGATCTCGGTTTTCAGCTTGTCGGTGTAGACCGTGTCGGCAACTGCGATGCGTGTGCCGTCTGCAGTCATGAGTGCGCCGGTGTCGCCCGGCTGGCCGCCTGAATTGGCATAAAACACCGTGCGGTCGAGCACGATGCCGCCTTGCTCGGTAATTGCAACGACCGTGGCCTCGCAATCCTTCAGATAGGAGTCCTCACGAAACAGACAGTCCGTCGGCATTGCGATCTCACACGAAAGGCGGCTTGATGTCGGTCCGGCGCGTCAGCCATTCCGGCACCGGCAACTTCTTCGAGCGCAGGAATTCCGGATTGAACAGCTTGGATTGATAGCGCGCGCCGCCGTCGCACAATACGGTGACAATGGTGTGCCCCGGGCCCAGGTCCTTGGCGAGGCGGATCGCGCCTGCGACATTGACGCCGGACGAACCTCCGACGCACAGGCCTTCATGTTCAAGCAGGTCGAACACGGCCGGGATCGCCTCATCATCGGGAATGAGATAGGCCTTGTCGACCTTCATCTGCTCGACGATCGCGGTGACGCGCGCGAGCCCAATGCCCTCGGTCACCGAGCCGCCCTCGGTGACGGTCGGCTTGCCGTCCTTGAAATAGTGATACATCGCCGCGCCACGCGGATCGGCAACGCCGATGGTCACGCCCGGCTTCTTCTCTTTTAGATAGGTCGAAACGCCGGCGAGCGTGCCGCCCGAGCCGACCGAGCAGATGAAGCCGTCGACCTTGCCAGCGGTGTCGTCCCAGATTTCCGGGCCGGTCGATACGTAATGCGCCTTGCTGTTGTCGAGGTTGTTCCACTGGTCGGCGAAGATGACGCCGTTCTTCTCGGTCTTCTTCAGTTCGTCGGCGAGGCGCCGGCCGACATGCTGATAATTGTTCGGGTTGGCAAAGGGCAGGGCCGGGACCTCGACCAGCTCGGCGCCGGCGAGCCGCAGCATGTCCTTCTTTTCCTGGCTCTGCGTTTCGGGGATGACGATGAGCGTGCGATAGCCGAGCGCGGCCGCGACCACGGCGAGGCCGATGCCGGTATTGCCTGCGGTCGATTCGACGACCAGCCCGCCGGGCCTGAGCTCTCCGCGCTTCTCCGCCTCAAGGATCATCTGCCGGCCGGCGCGATCCTTCACCGATCCACCCGGATTCATGAACTCGGCTTTACCAAGAATCTCACAGCCGGTCGCCTCCGAGGCGCGCCGCAGGCGGATGAGGGGGGTATGGCCGATGGCGTCGATGATGCCGTTACGAATTTGCATTCTTATTCCAAGGGTTGGCGGGAGCGGCGGTGAGCCTAGTGGAGGCCTTCCTTTGCGACAAGGCGGGCGCTCCGAAGAGAAGGATTTTGCCGTTTAGTGCTGGTTTTGAGGATGAACTGGCTCCGTCGTGCCCATCCGGCTATTTCGCAACGCAGCGGAAAGATGTTCGAAACCATGTTTGCGCTTCGCCACACATTTCAACCGGTGTTCACCAGTTTTTTTATGGGTGATCGATAATTGTCGGGTGGGGCTCGAACGCGACCGGCGAGCCTCGCCTGAGAATGGGCGCCGTTAGCGATGAACCTCGACGTCAATACCCTGTTTCTGGTGACGATCTACGTCGAAGCGATCCTCGGATTGCTTTTGCTCTTTGCGTGGGCCCAGAACATGGCTGTCCGGGCCGTGGCCTGGTGGGGTTTTGCCCATCTGCTCCGCGCGGCCTCCATCGTGCTGTTCGGCATGTACGGAACGGCGCCGGATATCATCACCATCGATCTCGCCAACGCCGTCTTGTTCACTGCTTTTGCTGTAACCTGGACCGGCGCGCGCGTGTTCGACGGCCGACCGGTCGAGCCGGTCTATCTCGTCACCGGCGCCGTGCTGTGGCTTCTGGTTTGCCGTTTGCCCGTGCTCAACGATGCCATCGAGGTGCGCGGCCTGATCGCGTCCGGCATCATCACCGGTTACACTTGGCTGACGGCGTACGAATTCTGGCGCGGCCGTAAGGAGCAACTCGTTTCGCGCTGGCCGGCGATCTTCATGCTGTTCGCGCATGGTGCGCTGTTCCTGCTGCGCACCCCGCTGGTCTCCATGTTGCCCTTCAGCATGACGGCCGACAAGATGTTCGGCAGCGTATGGCTGACCGTACTGAGTTTCGAGGCGTTGCTGTTCACAATCTCCATCGCCTTTATCCTGCTGGCGATGGCCAAAGAGCGCACCGAACTGCGCCACCGAACCGCGGCGATGGTCGATCCCTTGACCGGGATCGCCAATCGCCGCGCGTTTCTTCACGATGCTGCGGCGATGGCCAAGCACCATCTTGCCGATCCGCTGCCCACGGCCGTGATGTTGGTCGATCTCGATCACTTCAAGTCTATCAACGACCGCTTCGGCCATGCCGTCGGCGATCGCGTGCTCGAAGTGTTCACCGCCGCGGCGTCGGAAGCCATCCGGCCGAACGACCTTATCGGCCGCATCGGCGGCGAGGAATTCGCCGCGGTACTGCATGACATCAAATCGGTGGAGGCCGTCGCGGTGGCCGAGCGGATCCGCGAAACCTTCGCGCACGTCGCTCAAGTCGTCGATGGGCGACCGGTCAACGCCACTGTCAGCATCGGCCTTGTGCATTGCGACGGAGACGTGCTCGACATCGCCGAACTGCTGTCGCAGGCCGACCAGGCGCTCTATTTCGCCAAGGAAAATGGCCGCAATCGTGTCGAAGTCGCCTCGCTGGAGATGATCCTCAGGCGCAACGACGAGGCGCTGGCGCCGCTCACCGGCGCCGAGCCTGTTCAGGTCAGCGCCGCCTGAACTTCCGCGTTCATCGCCGCGTCCCGCACCACGCCCGGTTGGACCCGCGCTGCCCACCGTTGCAATTTGCCGCCTGCCGACGCATAGCCTTGTCCTTATAACTCGTCACGAGGGCAGGCACGTTCCATGAAGCGCAGCACCGATCGCATCCTCACCACCCATGTCGGCAGTCTGATCCGGCCGGCCGAGTTGCAGGAGTTTCTGCGCGCGGTGCAGGGCGGCAAGCCCTATGACGAGAAGGCCTACCAGACATGCCTGACCGACAGCGTCGCCGCGGTGGTCAGGCAGCAGGCCGATACGGGCATCGACGTGCCGAGCGATGGCGAGTTCGGCAAGTCGATTTCCTGGGCGCAGTATGCACTGACGCGGCTGTCCGGCTTCGAGCGCCGGCCGATCAAGGAAGACAAGGCCAATCCGTTCAAGCGCGGCGCCGATCGCACGCGCTTTGCCGACTTCTATGCCGAACTCGACGCCAAGGAAGCTGTCTCGACAACAACCGAAGCCATCTGCGTCGGGCCGATCGCCTATACGGGGCTCGGCGAATTGCAGCGCGACATCGAGAACTTCAAGGCCGCGCTCGGCAAGGTGAAAGTCTCGGAAGGCTTTCTGCCGGTGGCCGCGCCGGCCAGCGTTATTCCGGATCGCAAGAACGAATTCTACAAGACCGACGAGGAATTGCAGACGGCGATCGCGGGCGCCATGCGCACCGAATACAAGGCGATCATTGATGCCGGCCTCGTCGTGCAACTCGACGATGCGCGCTCTGCCGTCACTTATGACCGCATGGTGCCGCCGGGTTCCTTCGCCGACTACAAGAGCTGGCTGGAAAAGCAGATCGAGGTCATGAACGAGGCCACCAAGGGCTTGCCGCAGGAGCAGATCCGCTACCACGTCTGCTGGGGCTCGTGGCCGGGTCCGCATGTGTCCGACGTGCCGCTCAAGGATATCGTCGACGTGATCCTGAAGGCCAAAGTCGGTGCCTTCGTCATCGAGGGTGCCAATCCGCGTCACGAGCACGAATGGAAGGTGTGGAAGAACGCCAAGCTCGACGGCCGCGTGCTCATCCCCGGCGTCATCAGCCACGCCACCAATGTGGTCGAACACCCCGAACTGGTCGCGGAGCGCATCGTGCGCCTCGCCAACCTCGTCGGCCGCGAGAACGTTATCGGCGGCACCGACTGCGGCTTCGCGCAGGGCCCGTTCTACCGCCGGGTCCATCCGTCCGTGATGTGGGCCAAGCTGGAAGCGCTGGTCGCCGGCGCGCGGCTGGCGACGGCCGAGCTGTGGGGCAGGGCTGCGGCCTGAGCCGGGGCCGTTGCGCATTCGGAGTATGTAAAGGTCCCGGTTCTACAGCGCGACACTGGCGTGCCGCGCCGCGCCCGGGACAAAAAAGCTACCTTCTCGTCCTCGCGTCCGCTTCCTTCGCCAATGCGACGAGTTTGTCCGCCACCTTCACGGGATAATCATTGCCTGGCTGCAATTGCCTGAGCGGTTCGGGCAGGCGAGCGAGGTCGCGTGCGGCGCGCTCGCGGATTTGCGCCAGCGTTGGCGCCGGCTTGATCCGCTCGCCGCCGCGCATGACTTGCTCGATCAGCGGTTCGCCGGCCTGCGGATCGCCTTCGACCGACAGCGCGTCGCCGCTCATGCGGCCGTCGGCCCCGTAGGAGCGCCAGACCTGCTTACGGCCCGGCCAGGTCTGCTTGCCCTCCGATAACTTGCGCTTCGGCGTGCCTTTGTATTCCTGCAGCTTGTAGGCGCAATCGAGCGACGGCGCATCGATCGAGGCGTCGAGGTTGACGCCGATGCCGAAGCCGTCAATCGGCGCGCGTTCCGTCATCATCCCTTGCAGCACATCCTCATTGATGCCGCCGCTGACGAGAATGATGACGTCCTTGAGCCCGCCGGCGTTGAGAATGCCGCGCACCTTGCGGGCCGAGGCGATGAGATCGCCGGAGTCGATACGCACGCCGCGGATAACGATGCCATCGGCCTTCAGCCGTGCCGAAAGCTCCACGACTTTGCGCGCGCCGGCCTCAGTGTCGTAGGTGTCGATCAGGAAGATGACATCGTTCGGCCGCGCCCGCGCGAAGGTCTCGAACGCCGTCAGTTCGTCGTCATGCACCTGGATGTAGGAATGCGCCATGGTGCCCATCACCGGGATGCCATAACGCTGGCCGGCCACCACATTGGCGGCACCGGAAAAGCCGGCGATGTAACTGGCGCGCGCCGAATAGAGCCCGGCCTCGGCGCCGTGCGCCGTACGCAGCCCGAAATCGGAGAGAATCTTGCCCGGCGCCGCCAGCACCATGCGCGCCGCCTTGGAGGCGATCAGCGTCTGGAAATGCAGGATGTTGATGAGCCGCGATTCAACGAGCTGCGCCTGCGGCAAGGGCGCGGTGATGCGGATCAGCGGCTCATTGGGGAAGCACACCGAGCCTTCGGGAATAGCGTGGACGTCGCCGGTAAAGCGGAAGTCTTTCAGATAGGCGAGGAAGTTGTCACGGAAGCGCCCGGTGCTCTTGAGCCAGTCGATTTCCTCGGACGTGAAGCGCAGCGTTTCGATGTAATCGAGCGCGTCCTCAAGCCCCGCCGCGAGCAGAAAGCCGCGCCGCGCCGGCAGGCGCCGCACGAAGAATTCGAACACCGCTTCGCCGGTCTCACCCTTGTCCAGGTAGGCCTGGACCATGTTGAGTTCATAAAGGTCGGTGGTCAGCGCGCTGACTGGCGGCGTAGTGGGGGTGGGCATGTGCGTGGGAGCCAAATTTGTTGAACGGCGCTGGACGTATGCACGATAATTGCCGTTCGGGCGAGCATAGGGATCGCGGCGACAGATGATCGCCCACGGCAAAAATCAGCGGCCACACCTTGACGTGCCGCTTCATGACGAAATCGCAAGATATTGATTTTGTTTAGAAAATGGCTCCCGAGGCTGGGATCGAACCAGCGACCATTCGATTAACAGTCGAATGCTCTACCGCTGAGCTACTCGGGAACAGGGCGTTTCCGCCTGACAGGGTGGGGCTATAACAAAGCCGTCCTGATTTGCAAGCCGGAACAAGGGCCGGCTGTGAAGTTGGAGGCCTCGCCCGGAATCGAACCGGGGTGCAAGGATTTGCAGTCCTCTGCGTAACCACTCCGCCACGAGGCCATCCGGAGGCGCAGGCCGGTACGGCCGGCATCTCCGAAGGCCCGAGCCTATACAGGACGATAACGCGGTCGACAACGGCTGGATGACAGTCTTCGTCGGCTTGCCTTTTGATCTGCCGTGCCGCACAAAAGCCGCGCGTTTTGGCCCCTGCGCTGTCCCTTGCGCTTCGAAGGGCCGAGCATCGAGGTTTGCGATGACCGATTTTGCCAGTGCGCGCCGTCACATGGTTGATGGCCAGATTCGCCCTGCCGATGTCACCGATCTGCGCATCACCACGGCGATGCTCGAGGTGCCGCGTGAGGCCTTCGTGCCGGAGAAGGCGCTGGCTTATCTGGATCTCGATCTCAATCTCGGCGTGGCCAGGCGCTGCCTGATGAAGCCGATGGTGCTGGCCAAGCTCATCCAGGCCCTTGAGATCGAAGCGACCGACAAGGTTCTCATCGTTGGCGCCGCCACCGGCTATTCCGCTGCGATTCTGGCGCGCATGGCCGGCGAGGTGGTGGCGCTGGAGCAGGAAGAAGGGCTCGCGCGTAGCGCCTCGGCCGCGCTGACCGGCACCACCAATGTGAAAGTCGTCACCGGACCGCTGTCGTCAGGCTATGCCAGCGCGGCGCCTTACGATGCCATGCTGGTCGAAGGCGCTGTCGAAGAACTTCCCGACGCCCTGCGCGCGCAGCTCAAGGATGGCGGCCGACTCGTTTGCGTCATGGGAGCCGCGCCTGGCGGTTCCGCCATGGCGTTTCGCCGCAGCGGGGCGGAACTGGGAGGCCGGCGGATTTTCGACGCCAGTGCCGCCATGCTGCCTGGTTTTGCCAAGGCGGCCGAATTCGCCTTTTAATTCCAAGCCACTACAGAAGCGTGGCGAAAATGCCCCAACCCCCGGCATTCTGACAGGGTATCTCGGTCCGGGGGTTTTCACTGATTGCTGCAGTGCCTATTGTCTGCCGAACTGGCCTAAGGCACTGGGGACAAATCGTTTCAGGGCAGTCAAAGTGGCAGGCAAGGCGGCCTGAATCGGGCAAGAATTGCGCCCGCTGGCGGGACGCCCTCTGGTAGAATTTGGGTTCGGTAATGCGCGATCATTTTTTGGTTCGTTGGTCTGCCGGCTTGGCAGCGGGCGTGGCGCTGGCTGTATTGCCTGCGACGGGTCAGATGGCTTTTGCCGACACGCTCGAAGCAGCGTTGGCCCACACCTATGTCAATAACCCGACGCTGAACTCACAGCGCGCTTTGGTCCGTGCCACCGACGAAAACGTCCCGCAGGCGCTTTCCGGCTATCGTCCGCGCGTGTCGATCACCGCGACCGGCGGCGAGCAATCGTCCTCCTCGACGACCAAGGTGACGTCGACCAATCCGGCCACCTATTCGACGCTGAGCGGCTACAACTCGCCGGTCTCGGTGGGCGCCACGATCACGCAAACGCTGTTTAACGGCTTCCAGACCGCCAACCGCACGCGGCAGGCCGAAGCCCAGGTGCTGGCGGCGCGCGAGAGCCTGCGCTCGACCGAGCAGAGCACGCTGCTCAGCGGCGTCACCGCCTACATGAATTTGCTGCGCGACACCGCCATTCTCGACTTGCAGCGCCGCAACGTCGAAGTGCTGCAGGAGCAACTGCGGCAGACGCGCGACCGTTTCAATGTCGGCGAAGTCACGCGCACCGACGTCGCGCAATCGGAATCGAGTCTCGCCGCCGGCCGCTCGGCGGTGTTGACCGCTGAATCGAACTACAAGACCTCGGTTGCCGTCTATCGTCAGGTGATTGGCATCGACCCGGGCAAGCTGGCGGCGGCATCGCCGGTTGATCGCTATTCGCCGACGACCCTTGCCACCGCGATTTCGACCGGCAGCGCCGTTCATCCGTCGATCACGGCGGCGCAGTACAACATCGACACCGCGCTGCAGGCCGTGAAGGTTGCCGAAGGCGCGCTCTATCCGACCGTTTCGGTGCAGGGCAACTTCACAAAGAACTATCTGTCCAGCCAGTCGCTGACGACGATGGAAGCCTATAACGCCTCGGTGCTCGGCACGCTGAGCATCCCGGTCTACCAGGGCGGCTCGGAATACTCGCTCATCCGCCAGGCCAAGGAGACGCTGGGCCAGCGCCGCATCGACATGGACACCGCGCGTGAGCAGGTGCGCCAGAGTGTCGTGCAGTCCTGGGGCCAGCTCGAAGCGGCCAAGGGCAATATCGAAGCGACGACGGCGCAGGTTCAGTCGTCGGAAATCGCTCTCAACGGCGTGCGCGAGGAAGCACGCGTCGGCCAGCGCACCACGCTCGACGTCTTGAACGCTCAGCAGGCTCTGGTGAATGCGCGTGTGTCGCTCGTCTCGGCGCAGCGCGATCGTGTGGTCGCCTCGTACACCTTGCTTGCGGCGGTAGGGCGCTTGTCGGCCCAGGTGCTTGGCCTGCGGGCGCCAACCTATAATCCGAAGGTCCACTACGAGCAGGTTCGCGACAGTTGGGCCGGCGTGCGCACGCCCGACGGCCGCTAAGCCCTCTTCGTGGGAACAGTGCGGCCCACGAGCGGGGCCGTGTCCACAGATCATTGACCCACCGGTCTTTTCCGGCTGCCTCGTCAAGCCCCCGTGTCGTATAACTATGAAGTATGCCGATTCGCCGTCGCCATTGTGCAGGCGTCATTGGGTATCGGCAGCGTGTCGTCTGTGGGTGACGGCGTTCGGGGATAGCGAATGAATCAACCGGCCAAGGCCCAAGAGCCTTCAATGGAGGAAATCCTCGCCTCCATCCGGCGTATCATTGCCGATGAAGACACCGGCAAGGCCAAGCCGGCCGCCGCTGCGCCTGCGCCGCCCAAGCCGGCGCCGGTTCCGCCGCCGGTCGCCGCCAAGCCGGTCGCGCCGCCGCCAGCACCACCGCCGCCGCGACCGCCCGAGGCCGTCAACAAGCAGGCTGATATTGACGCCATGCTGGCGAGCGTGGACGTGGCGCCCGTCGCTGCTCCGCCGCCGCCGAAGCCGGTCGCGCCGCCGGCCAGCGATGTTCTCGATCTCACCGAAGCGATGACCGCGGCACCGCCGGCGCAGAGTTTCCGCACCATCGATGCTGCATCCGATGTGGTGTTTGCCGAAGGCACATCCGAGCCGCCGCCGGAACCGGTATTTTCACCGCCGCCGGCGTCGCCGCCTATGCTCGATCGCGGTCTGATGTCGAACGCGACGCGGTCGGCTGTCGATCACGCCTTCAGCTCGCTCGCCAACACCGTGCTCGGCAACAACGCGCGCACGCTCGAAGATCTGGTCAAGGAAATGTTGCGGCCCATGCTCAAGAGCTGGATCGACGACAACCTGCCGGGTCTCGTCGAGCGCATTGTGCGCGCCGAGATCGAGCGCGTCTCGCGTGGCGGTCGGTAGCCCGCTAGACGCCCGCCACAGCGCGGCGCGTCAAATGCCGCGCCATCCATGATCTCAATGCCAGCAGCATCGCCGCCGCGACGACAAAGTCAGCCGTAGTGAAGCGATCATAAAATCAGCTTGAAAGCAGTGCCCCGGGCTGCGGCCCGGCCGGCGGAGCAAGCGGGGAATGCTCGTTCAAAGTTGACACCCGGCAGTGTGGCAGGCTTTGTAGCCGCCCAATCGCATCGCATGAAACGAATTCCGGCCCCCAAAAACGCATGATCGACAAGACTTATCAGCCGTCCGAAGTCGAAGGCCGCATTTCGCAGGCCTGGGAACAGGCGCAGGCCTTCAAGGCCGGCCGTCCGGAGCGCTCCGGCGCCGAGACCTACGCCATCGTCATCCCGCCGCCGAACGTGACCGGCTCGCTGCACATGGGCCACGCGCTCAACAACACGCTGCAGGACGTGCTGTGCCGGTTCGAGCGCATGCGCGGCAAGGACGTGCTGTGGCAGCCGGGCACCGACCATGCCGGTATTGCGACGCAGATGGTGGTCGAACGCCAGATGATGGAGCGGCAGGAGCCGTCGCGCCGCGATATCGGCCGCGACAAGTTTCTGGAGAAGGTCTGGGCGTGGAAGGCCGAGAGCGGCGGCACCATCGTCAATCAGCTCAAGCGCCTTGGCGCGTCGTGCGACTGGTCGCGCGAGCGCTTCACCATGGACGAGGGTCTCTCCAAGGCCGTTACCAAGGTTTTCGTTCAGCTCTACAACGAGAAGCTGATCTACAAGGACAAGCGGCTGGTCAACTGGGACCCGAAGCTGCTCACCGCGATTTCCGATCTGGAAGTCGTGCCGGTCGAGACCAAGGGCTCGCTCTGGCATTTGCGCTATCCGTTCGAAGGCAAGACCTTCAATCCTGAAGACAAGTCGACCTACATCGTCGTCGCCACGACGCGGCCGGAGACGATGCTGGGCGATAGCGGCGTTGCCGTGCATCCGGACGACGAGCGCTACAAGGCGCTGGTCGGAAAGAACGTCATGCTCCCGCTGGTCGGCCGCAAAATTCCGATCGTCGCCGACGAATATTCCGACCCGGAGAAGGGCTCGGGCGCGGTGAAGATCACGCCGGCGCACGACTTCAACGACTTCGAGGTCGGCAAGCGTAACAATCTGGCGCAGATCAATATCTTCAGCGTTGAGGCGAAGCTGGCGCTGAAGGACAATGAAGCCTTCATGGCTGGCGTGCCGGCCTCCGCCGATCTCGACGAAACGCTGGCGATGCACGGCACCGATCGTTTTGTCGCGCGCAAGCAGCTTGTGGCGCGCCTTGAAGAGAAGGGCCTTATCGAGAAGATTGAGCCGCATGGTCTTGCGGTGCCGCACGGCGACCGCTCGAACGTTGTCATCGAGCCGTTTCTGACCGACCAGTGGTACGTTAACGCCCAAGAACTGGCGAAGCCGGCGATCGCCGCGGTGCGCGATGGCCGCACCACCTTCGTGCCGAAGAACTGGGAAGCGACCTATTTCAACTGGATGGAAAACATCCAGCCCTGGTGCGTGTCGCGCCAGCTCTGGTGGGGCCATCAGATCCCGGCTTGGTATGGGCCGGACGGCAAGGAATTCGTTGCGGAGAGCGAAGCCGAGGCGCAGTCGCAGGCCGACAAGCACTACGGCGCCAAGACCACGCTCAAACGCGACGAAGACGTCCTCGACACCTGGTTCTCTTCCGCGCTGTGGCCGTTCTCGACGCTCGGCTGGCCGGAGGAAACGCGCGAACTCAATCGCTTCTATCCGACCAATACGCTGGTCACCGGCTTTGACATCATCTTCTTCTGGGTCGCCCGCATGATGATGATGGGCCTGCACTTCATGAAGGATGAGAAGGGGCAGCCCGAAATCCCGTTCAAGGATATCTACATCCATCGCCTGGTGCGCGACGCCTCCGGCGCCAAGATGTCGAAGTCCAAGGGCAATGTCGTCGATCCGCTTGGCATTATTGATGAGTTCGGCGCCGACGCGCTGCGCTTTACGTTGATGCGCAACGTCGCGCCGTCGCACGATATCCGTCTCGGCCCGCAGGACGTCGAGAACAACCGCAACTTCGCAACCAAGCTGTGGAATGCAGCGCGTTTCGTCGAATTCAACGGGGCGGCGCGCGTCGCCGGCTTCGATCCGAAGTCCGCAAAAGAAGTGCTCAACCGCTGGATCGCACACGAGACGCAGAAAGCGCTGGCCGAGGTCACTGCTGCACTTGGCGAATACAAGTTCGCCGAAGCGGCCGGCGCGGCCTATCGCTTTGTCTGGAATGTGTACTGCGACTGGTATGTCGAGCTGTCGAAGCCGCTGCTGACCGGGCCGGACGGCGCGGCCAAGGACGAGACCCGCGCCATGGCGGCCTGGGCGCTCGATGAAATCATCAAGATGCTGCATCCGTTCATGCCCTTCATCACCGAAGAGCTGTGGCGGGTCACGGCCGAGCAGGGGCCGCAACGCGAGGCGCTGCTGGCGTTGACGCCGTGGTCGAAACTGGAAGGTCTCACCGACGACAAGGCAGAAGCCGAAATCGGCTGGGTCATCGACCTCATCACCGCGATCCGGTCGATCCGCGCCGAGATGAACATCAACGTCAATATTCCGCTGGTGCTCGCGGGGGTGTCCGCCGAGATCAGCGCGCGCGCGGATCGGTGGGCCGAGTTCATCAAGCGGCTCGCCCGCGTGTCGGACATGTCGGCGGCGGCAACCCCGCCGCAGGGTTCGGCGCAACTCGTGGTGCGCGGCGATCTGGTGGCGCTGCCGCTGGTGGGCGTCATCGACATTGCCGCCGAGCGCGCGCGCCTCGCCAAGGAAATGAAGAAGGCCGAGGACGACATCGACCGCGTCGAGAAGAAGCTCGGCAATCCGAAATTCGTCGAGCGTGCCGAGCCCGAGGTGGTCGACGAGGAAAGGGCCAAGCGCGAGGAAGCGGTTGCCCGCAAGGCCAAGATCGCCGAGGCGATCGAGCGGCTCAAGGGCGCGGCGTAGCCATCACCGGAACGGTTTGCTCAGGAAGCGCGAGCCCTTGAGCCCATAGCGCCAGGGGTATTCGACCGCCTTGGTGATGCCGATGCGGGGGCCGGTGACGATCTCCGGCGTGGCAGGCCGCGCCCGCAGCTCGAACGGCGGCCGGTCGAGCGGCAGGCCGTTGTGCTTGATGGAGACGCCCATCGCCTCGCACAGCTTGCCCGGCCCGGAGCACAGGTCGGAGGCCTCGGGCAGCTTCCGCCTCCTGCGCATGGCGGCCAGCCCGTCGGTGGGTTCGATCGCCCGGATCAGGATGGCGCTGGCCGAGCCGGCGTCCTCGCAGACGAAGTTCAGGCACCAGTGGATGCCGTAGGACCGGTACACATAGGCAAAGCCCGGCGGCCCGAACATCACGGCATTGCGCGGCGTCTGGCCCCGGTAGCTGTGTGCGGCCGGGTCGGTGTGGTGATAGGCCTCAACTTCGACGATGACCCCGCCGGCCCCGTTCACCAAGAGCGTGGCGCCAATCAGCTCCGGGGCAACGTCGTGCACCGAGCGGTCGAAGAATTTGCGGGTCAGGCGAGGGGGCATTCGTCTCTCATGCCGGCGGGTGGTGGCAGTTTCTGTGTCCAGCCTGCAACACTTAAGAAACAATCAAGCTCTGCCGGCCAATGATGGCTGGCCACGCCGCGATTTGGCCATACCCTTCAATCACATCGAAGGCCTCCAAGTTACGGCGCAAACCGTTGCGGGAGTTCTGGATTTCCACCCCGCCGGGTGTCCCGTTTTGGGGCCGCCGGGATCGGAATCGAAGGGCCTTCGCGTGAAGTGTCGACAAAGCCTGCCCGGACGTAACCGGCGGCGCTGAAATGGGGCGGGGGCCCGAAAAGTACTATGGACGCCAAGACCGATATCAAATTCCGACTTCCTTCGCGGCATGTGACCGAAGGTCCGGCCCGCGCGCCGCATCGTTCGTACTATTACGCGATGGGCCTGACCAAGGAGCAGATCCACCAGCCGTTCGTCGGCGTGGCCTCCTGCTGGAACGAAGCCGCTCCCTGCAACATTTCGCTGATGCGCCAGGCCCAGGCCGCCAAAAAGGGCGTCGCCTCCGCTGGCGGCACGCCACGCGAATTCTGCACCATCACTGTGACCGACGGCATCGCCATGGGCCATGCTGGCATGTACGCCTCGCTGCCGTCGCGCGACCTGATTGCGGACTCCGTCGAACTCACCATGCGCGGTCACGGCTATGACGCGCTGATCGGTCTGGCCGGCTGCGACAAGTCGCTGCCGGGCATGATGATGGCGATGGTGCGCATGAACGTGCCATCGATCTTCATCTATGGCGGCTCGATCCTGCCCGGTTCCTGGAAGGGCCAGCCGATTACCGTTCAGGACATGTTCGAAGCCGTCGGCAAGAACTCGGTCGGTGCGCTGTCGGACGAAGATCTCGACGCCATGGAACAGGTGGCGTGTCCGTCGGCCGGCGCCTGCGGCGCCCAGTTCACCGCCAACACCATGGCAACCGTGTCGGAGGCCATCGGCCTCGCGCTGCCGTATTCGGCGGGCGCGCCGGCGCCTTATGAAATTCGCGACAAGTTCTGCGCTCTCGCCGGCGAAAAGATCATGGAGCTGCTGCAGCTCAATCTGCGTCCGCGCGATATCGTGACGCGCAAGGCGCTGGAAAATGCGGCGGCGGTGGTTGCCGCCAGCGGCGGTTCCACCAATGCGGCGCTGCATTTGCCGGCGATCGCCCATGAATGCGGTATCGAATTCACGTTGTTCGACGTCGCCGAAATCTTCAAAAAGACACCTTATATCGCGGATTTGAAACCGGGCGGCCGTTATGTCGCCAAAGACATGTTCGAGGTTGGCGGCATTCCGTTGTTGATGAAGACGCTTCTCGACAACGGTCATCTGCACGGCGATTGCATGACTGTGACCGGGCGTACCATTGCCGAGAACCTGAAGTCGGTGAAGTGGAATCCGCACCAGGATGTCGTGCGTCCTGCTGACAAGCCGATCACCGTCACCGGCGGCGTCGTCGGCCTCAAGGGCAACCTGGCTCCCGAAGGCGCGATCGTGAAGGTCGCCGGCATGAGCGAACTCAAGTTCACCGGCCCGGCGCGCTGTTTCGACGGCGAGGAAGCCTGCTTCGAAGCCGTGAAGAACAAGACTTACAAGGAAGGCGACGTCCTCGTCATCCGTTACGAAGGTCCGCGCGGCGGCCCGGGCATGCGCGAAATGCTCTCGACCACGGCGGCGCTCTACGGCCAGGGCATGGGCGGCAAGGTCGCGCTGATCACCGACGGCCGCTTCTCCGGCGCGACGCGCGGCTTCTGCATCGGTCATGTCGGACCGGAAGCGGCGGTTGGCGGCCCGATTGCGTTGGTCAAGGATGGCGACATCATCAGCATCGACGCCGTCAACGGCACCATCGAGGTGAAGATCTCCGACGACGAGCTCGCCGCGCGCAAGAAGGACTGGAAGCCGCGCGAGACGCATTTCGGCTCCGGCTATCTCTGGAAGTACGCGCAGCAGGTCGGCCCTGCCGTCGATGGCGCGGTGACGCATCCGGGCGGCGCCGGCGAGAAGGAGTGCTATGCCGACAGCTGACGCATATTTGCGTTTGGCAACGCTGGGTGCCGGCCTGACCCTTCTGGTTATGGCCGGGCCGGCGCTGGCGCTTGACGGCAGCAAGTCCGACGACATGGTCGCCGGCGGGCCGCCGGTGCTGAAATCTATGGACGAGGCGTTCCGCTCGGGCGCCCGTTGGCTCAAGAACGGCGACAAGGAAAAAGCGCTGGTCTCGCTCGAATACGCTGCCGAACGCGGCCACGCCGCAGCGCAGTGGAAACTGGGCCGGATGTATCAGGCCGGCGACGGTGTCACGCAGGACGATCTCAAGGCCTTCCAGTATTTCCGCAGCGTCGCGGCCAATCATGCCGACGACAATCCGGACGGCCCGCAGTCACGCTTCGTGGCTTCGGCCTTCGTCGCCTTGGGCCACTATTATCTCGAGGGCATTCCGAACACCAAAGTGAAGGCCGAGCCGGAGCGGGCGCGGCAGATGTTCGACTATGCCGCTTCGTATTTCCGCGATGCCGAGGCGCAGTATTATCTCGCGCGGCTTTATCTCAACGGCACCGGTGCGCCGCATGATCCGCGCACCGCGGCGCGTTGGTTCGGTCTGGCGGCCCAGAAGGGCCAGTGTCAGGCGCAGGCCATGCTCGGCGCCATGTTGTTTGCCGGCGATCACGTCCCGCGCCAGGCGGCGCGTGGCCTGATGTGGCTCACGCTGGCGCGCGATGCCTGTCGTTCCAGTGCTGATGAAACCTGGGTGGCACAGCTTTACGACGGCGCCTATCAGCAGTCGATCGAGGACGAGCGCGCGCTGGCGCTGGTCTATCTCAAGCGCTGGATGGAAACGCGGCGCGAGTGACTTGATAACAGGTTACCTCTTTTGGCGATGCGAACCGGCGGCCCGCTCTCAAAAGCGGGCCTTTCTTATTTAGCATGACAATTTTGTTTATTAGATTTTTTTGGTGGCAAAGGAAGGAATTGCCAAACCACAGGTTGCTATAGTCGGCATGGAATCGATGGCAATTGCCTGGCTGGGGCTGCCGGCCGCCGCTGCTGCACGCCGGACATCCCATGGCCCTCCCGTCCTTCTCCCTGAAGATCACGCACAAGATCAATCTCATCGCGGTCATCGTCGTTGTCGGCATCGGCGTGATGGCGGGCATCGTGCGGTACGAAGAAGGCGTGCTGGACAGCATTCATAAGACAGTCAAGGCAGCGCATCTGGCAGGAACCCGCGCCGGCGAACTGCGCGTCGATTTGCTGGAGGCGCGGCGTGCGGAAAAAGACTTTCTGCTGCGTCACGATCTAAAATACGCCGAAACTCATGCGGCGCTGCGCAAGAGCGTACTGGCCGACATCGAGCATCTCAGACACGATGCGCATGAGGCCGATCTCGACAAGGTCACCGCCAATGCGGACAATCTCGTCAAAGGCCTGGAAACGTATTTCGGCCACTTCCGTGACCTGACGGCGCAGATGGTTGCGCTTGGTCTTGACGAAAATTCAGGGCTGTCGGGCACTCTGCGCAAGTCGGTTCGCGCTCTTGAATCCCGTATTGCCGCCGTCGGCGACAACGCCCTCATGGTGACCGTGCTGACGATACGGCGTCACGAGAAAGATTTCATGCTGCGCCGGGCGCCGTCTTACATCGAGAGCGTAAAAAAGAGTGTTGCAATGCTCGTTCAGCAGATCGACGGCGCTGCTATCCCGAGCGAGATGCAAACCGAAATGAAAAAGGAAGCCAGCGCCTACCTGAAGGATTTCCTTGAGTGGGCGAACACCGAGCAGGGATTTGAAGCGAGCCAGGCGCAACTGTCGCAGGCGTTTCGTAACGTCGAGCCTCTGCTGACCGGAATTCTCAAGGACGTCGAGGCGGCGGTGGCCGAGCTCGATCGACGCGCCGAAGAAATCGAGGAGGGAGCCAAGCTGCAACTCATGGCGGCCATGCTGATTATCGCTGTTGTCGTCGGCGGATTGTGCGTGACGCTTGGGCGCAGCGTTTCGAGGCCGGTCAAGTCGCTGATACCTGAACTGCACAAGATTGCCGGAGGACAGTTCAACATCAAACTCGACTCGCTCGGACGGCGGGATGAGATCGGCGATATCTCGCGGGCGGTGGATGAGATGGCGAGCAAAGTCCGCGAGACGGTGTCCATTGTCGTTGCGTCGGGCCGTGAGGTTGCCAATGCGACGACGGAGATTTCGACGGGAACGACTGACCTTTCCCATCGCACCGAAGAACAGGCCGCGAGCCTTGAAGAGACCTCCGCCGCAATGGAGGAGATGTCCGCCACGGTGCGCCGCAACGCCGAAAATGCGCAAAACGCCAGTGCATCCGCGAGCAGGACACGCGATGTGGCGACGCACGGTGCCAAGATTGCCAACAAGGCCGTAGAAGCGATGGCCAGGATTGAACAGTCGTCGCACAAGATCGGCGACATCATAACGGTGATCGACGAGATCGCGCGCCAGACCAACTTGCTGGCGCTGAATGCTGCGGTCGAAGCCGCGCGGGCCGGCGAGGCGGGCCGCGGTTTTGCGGTGGTGGCGTCGGAAGTCCGCAGCCTTGCGCAGCGCTCGTCGCAGGCCGCCAAGGACATCAAGGAGCTGATTACGAATTCGACCGGGCTCGTTTCCGAAGGCGTCGATCTCGTCAATCAGGCCGGCGCGTCGTTGAATGAGATTGCCGGGTCGGTTGACGAGGCCGTCCGTCTGGTCGCCGAAATCGCCGCGGCAAGCCGGGAGCAAGCCAGCGGGATCGAGGACATCAACAAGGCGCTGATGCAGATGGATCAGGCCACGCAGGAGAACTCGGCGCTGGTGGAGGAAAATGCGGCGGTCGCCAAGACGCTCGAGCACCAGGCCAAGGTGATGGACGAACAGATGTCGTTCTTCCAGGTCGACGTGCCGGGGGCGGCAGTGCCGGCGGAACGCGGCGAGGCTCAGGCCGAAAAAGGTCGCTCCATGCCCCAGCCGATGATGGGCAGAGCCGCCTAACGGCCCTCGATCGCCAGGTCGACCCACACCGGCACATGGTCCGAGGGCTTGTCCCAGGAGCGGACGTGCTTGTCGATGCCGGCATCGACGAGCTTGTCGGTGGCGCGCGGCGACAGCATGAGATGGTCGATGCGGATGCCGTCGTTCTTCTGCCAGGCGCCGGCCTGATAGTCCCAGAACGAGTATAGCCCGCCATCGTCGCTCACCGCGCGAATGGCGTCAGTGAAACCGAGATTGGCGAGCGCCCGGAATTTCTCGCGTGTCTGCGGCAAGAACAGCGCATCGTTGACCCAGGCCTCGGGGCGCTTGGCGTCGAGCGGCGTGGGAATGACGTTGTAATCGCCGGCCAGCACCAGCGGCTCTTCGAGCCGCAGACGATCGGCCGCAAAGGCGATGAGGCGGTCCATCCAGCGCAGCTTGTAATCGTATTTGTCGCCGGGGGCGGGGTTGCCATTGGGCAGATAGAGACTGACCACCCGGACCACGCCGGTCTTGGTCGAAACGAGGGCCTCCAGGAAACGCGCCTGCACGTCGCCGTCATCGCCGATCAGGCCGGGTGCCACCTCGTCGAAAGGCAATTTGGATAACAGCGCCACGCCGTTGAAAGTCTTCTGGCCATGCACCGCAACGTTGTAACCGAGCGCTTCGAGCGGCTCCCGCGGGAAATCATGGTCCTGACACTTGATCTCCTGCAGGCAGACGATGTCCGGTGCCCGCTCCTTGAGCCAAGCCTGCAAGCTGTCGAGGCGCTGGCGGATGGAGTTTACGTTCCAGGTGGCAATACGCATGGGGCAGGGGTCCGTCAGGAACACATAAACAAGAATTTACGCGCCAGAATCAGACGAAACGGCGTGTCATTACGGTGTTTAGCAGAACAGCGCAGGTAAGTGCAGTTTGGCCCGTTATATGCTAAGTACCGCCGTTATCAGGCCGCCGTTGCGGTCGAACCGGCCGGCCACCCGGCCGGTAACCGCGAAAAGGAGCGTCCGGGGAGGGCCCCCACGGACCCGGACCGTCTGGAGACGATGAAAAGCCGAAAGTTGCTGGTTTTAGTTCTCGTGCTGGCGGTGGCCGGTGCAGCCTATTTTGCACGCGGATATTTTGCGGGCGGGCCGGTGGCCGTGCGGGCGCAGGGCGGCACCGAACGCGTTGTTCCGGTCGAAGTCGCCAAGATCGAACGCAAGAAGGTTCCGGTCAATCTGGACGCACTGGGAACGGTCACACCGATCGCCAGCGTGTCCCTGAAGGCGCGGCTGGAAACGACCATCACCGCGGTTCACTTCCGCGACGGCGCCCATGTCGACAAGGGCGATCTCCTATACACGCTCGACTGTCGCCAGATTGAAGCCGACATGAAGCGCGTGCAGGCCGTGATCGACGGCGCGCAGGCTTCTTTCGAACAGGCGCAGCGTGACGTGTCACGCTATTCGGATCTGGTCGATCGCAACGCGACCCCGATCGTCACGCTCAATAACGCGCAGACCGCGGTCAACGTGTCGAAGGCCACAGCGGAATCGAACCGCGCCCAGCTCGAGAACCTTCGCGTCCAACTTGGCTTCTGCTCGATCAAGGCACCGATCGCCGGGCGCATCAGCATGGCCAACGTCAAGGTCGGCAACTTTGTACGCCCGGCCGACACGGCGCCGATGGCGACCATCATCCAAACCGCCCCGATCTATGTCAGCTTCCCCGTGCCGCAGAAGAACCTGCCGGCAATCCGCGAGGCGATCGCCGCGGAAACAGCGACTGTCCAGGCAGGCATCCCGGGTGACGCCAAGCGCGCCGAGGGCGCGGTGACCATGATCGAGAACTCGGTCGATGCCGCAACCGGCACCGCGATGATCCGCGCCACCATGCCGAACAAGGACGAATTGTTATGGCCGGGCACGCTGGTCAATGCGCGCATGACCTTGCGCGTCGAAGACGCGGTAACGGCGCCGGCGAGTGCGGTGTCGGTCAGCCAGACCGGCAACTTTGTCTTCGTTATCGAGGACGGCAAGGCCAAGGTTCAGCCGGTTGTCGTGGAGCGACAGACCGGCGATGACGCGATCATTTCGTCCGGTCTCAAGGGCGACGAGACGGTGGTCACCGACGGCCAAGCCTTCCTGTCGAACGGCACGCGTGTGCGTGTTCAGAGCGGCGGCCGTCCGGCCGCGGGCGGCAAACCGGCGGGCACCTGAGAATATGAATGGCGACCCGGCGAAGCTGGGCACGCCGGTCATGGACGACGGTTCGGGCTGATAGGGGCAGGTCGAGGTCGATGAATATCTCCGAAGTTTGCATTCGCCGGCCGGTCCTGACGACGCTGTTGATGGCGTCGATCATCGTGCTCGGCCTTTTCGGCTATCGGTTGTTGCCGGTGGCGGCGCTGCCGGCGGTTGACTTCCCGACCATCCGCATCACCGCGACGCTGCCGGGCGCGTCGCCCGAGACCATGGCGGCATCGGTGGCCTCGCCGATCGAACGCCAGTTGTCGACCATCGCCGGCATTACGACGCTGACGTCGTCGTCGTCGCTCGGCAACACCGATATCACCGTCCAGTTTGACCTGAGCCGCAACATCGACGGCGCCTCGCTCGACGTGCAGACCGCGCTGTCCATCGCGCAGCGCCGCTTGCCGGTCGAAATGACGACGCCGCCGTCTTTCCGCAAGGTCAACCCGGGCGACTTCCCGGTCATCTTCTTCTCGATGCGCTCGGCGACCATGCCGCTGTCGGAAATCAACGACTTCGCCGAGACGGTGCTGTCGCCGCAGCTGTCGCAATTGCCCGGCGTGGCGCAGGTCGCCGTCTACGGCGCGCAGCGTTATGCGGTTCGTGTTCAGGTCGATCCGGCCGCCGCCGCGGCGCGGAATGTCTCGCTCGATGAAATCCGGACCGTGGTGTCGCGCGCCAACTCGGCGGCCCCGGTCGGCAATCTCGACGGCAATAAGCAGTCGCTGACTTTGGTCGCGACCTCGTCGATGAAGCGCGCGGCCGATTACGCCGACGTTATTGTGAAATACGTCAATGGCGCGCCGATCAAGCTGAGTGAAGTCGCGCGGGTCGTGGACAGTGTCGAGAACGACAAGGTCGCCACCTGGTTCAACGACGACCGCGCCATTGTGCTTGCCATTCAGCGCCAGCCTGACGCCAACACAGTCGAGGTGGTGGACGCCGCGCTCAATCTCATCCCGCGCATGCGCGCGCAGATCCCGGCGGCCATCGAGTTGCGGCCGCTGTTCGACCGATCGACCTCGATCCGCGATGCCGTGCATGACGTGAAGGAGACTTTGGCGATCGCCGTCGTGCTCGTCATCATGGTGATCTTCCTGTTCCTGCGAAAGGTGTCGGCGACCGTGATTCCGTCGCTGGCGGTGCCGATGTCGCTCGTCGGCACCTTTGCCGCGATGTACATGTTCGGCTTCTCGATCAACAACATGACGCTGCTGGCGCTGACGCTGTCGGTCGGCTTCGTCGTCGACGACGCCATCGTCATGCTCGAAAACATCGTGCGCCACGTCGAGGGTGGCATGAGGCCCTACGAGGCGGCGCTGAAAGGCGCACGCGAGATCGGCTTCACCATCGTTTCGATTACCTTCTCGCTGATCGCCGTGTTCATCCCGGTGCTGCTGATGGGGGGCATGGTCGGCCGCGTGTTCCGCGAGTTCGCTGTCACGGTGGCGGTGGCGATCGTCGTGTCCGGCTTCGTGTCGCTGACGCTGACGCCGATGCTGTGCGCGCGCGTGCTCAAGGGCCACCATCCCGGCGACGAGGAGAAGCAGAACTTCATCCTGCGCGGCTTCGAATGGGCCTTCGACCGCGTCCTCAAGGGTTATGAATGGTCGCTCGACCGCGTCATCGCCTACAAGCCGGTGATGCTCGGCGTAACGTTCCTGACGCTGATCGGCACGATCTGGCTTTATGCCGTTGCGCCGAAAGGCTTCTTCCCGACCGAGGACACCGGCTTCCTGACCGGCATCACCGAGGCCAAGACGGATATCTCATTTGCGGCGATGGTCGAGCACCAGCGCAAGGTGGCCGATATCGTACGCGCTGATCCGGCGGTGGCCTATGTGAACTCGACCGTCGGCATTGGCGGTCCGAATTCGATCGTCAGCAACGGCCGCATGCTGGTGGCGCTCAAGCCCAAGAAGGATCGCGACGAACTGCGCGGCGTTCTCGACCGCCTGCGGCGCACCGCCAATGCCGTGCCGGGCATCCGCATTTTCTTCCAGCCAATTCAGAACATCAATCTGGGCGGGCGGCCATCGAAGAGCCAGTACCAGTACACGATGCAGTCGAACGACACCGACGCGCTGTACCGGCTGGCCCCGGACATGCGCAACAAGATCTCCGAATTGCCCGGCCTGCTGGACGTCACCACCGATCTTTACGTCACCAACCCGCAGGTCTCGGTCGAAGTCGATCGGCAAAAGGCCGCGGTCTACGGCGTGACCATCGATCAGGTGCGCCAGGAGCTCTACAACGCCTTCGGCACCCGTCAGGTGGCGACGATTTACACGCCATCGAATGACTACCAGGTCATCCTGCAGGCGCTGCCGGAGGTGCAGAAGCTCGGCCCCGATGCGCTCAACAATATCTATTTGAAGACCGCAAGCGGCACCTCGGTGCCGCTGTCGGCGGTGACGCGCTTCGACCGCACCGTCGGTCCGCTGCAGGTCAACCATCAGGGCCAGCAGCCGTCGGTGACGATCTCGTTCAACCTGTCGCCCGGCACGTCGCTCGGTCAGGCGACCGACGCGATCCGCAAGCTCGAGCGTGACGAACGCCTGCCGGCGAGCATCACGGCAACCTTCCAGGGCACCACGCAAGTGTTCGAGGAGGCGCAAAAGGGGCAGGGCATCCTCATCCTCGCCGCCATCTTCGCCGCCTACATCGTGCTCGGCATTCTCTACGAAAGCTTCATTCATCCGATCACGATCATCTCCGGCCTGCCGTCGGCCGGTATCGGCGCCATCCTGACGTTGATGCTGTTCAAGATGGACTTGTCGGTGATCGCCATGATCGGCATCGTCATGCTGGTCGGCATCGTGAAGAAGAACGCCATCATGATGATTGACTTCGCCCTCGAACGCCGCCGTATCGGCCTGTCGGCGGAAGCGGCGATCCGTGAGGCGGCGCTGCTGCGCTTCCGTCCGATCATGATGACGACCTTTGCGGCCATCTTCGGCACCTTGCCGATTGCGCTCGGCGCCGGCGCCGGCGCGGAACTGCGCCAGCCGCTCGGCATCGCCGTCGTCGGCGGCTTGTGCGTGTCGCAGCTCCTGACGCTGTACATCACGCCGGTCGTCTACCTCTATCTCGACCGCTTTGATCGGATGCTCAAGCGCCGCCTCGAGCCACAGCTCGAGGAGGTCAAGGACGCACCGGCGCAGGTGGCGGCCGAGTAGCGTCCGCGGCGCGCCGCTGGGCCCACGCACAGTTACAGGCGATATCTCCTTTCACTGGCCGGACCGTAGTCCGGCCATTGCCGTGTCACGTTTGATGCTATGATGCTGCCCGCAGGTACAGGTCCAATGGGAGGCAACATGGAATCGCTGGTATTTTTGGTCGCACTGGTCGTGCTGGTGCTGGCCGTCGTTGCCGCGGGCGTCAAAACCGTCCCGCAGGGCTTCCAGTGGACCGTGGAGCGCTTCGGCCGCTACCGCACCACCTTGATGCCGGGCCTCAATCTGATCGTGCCCTTCATCGACCGCATCGGCCACAGGATCAACGTCCAGGAGACCGTGCTGGAAATTCCAAGCCAATCCGTCATCACCAAGGACAACGCCTCGGTGACGGTTGACGGCATCGTGTTCTACCAGGTGCTGCAGGCGGCGCGGGCGGCCTATGAAGTGCAGAATCTGCAGGGCGCGGTTGAAAACATGGCGCTCACCAATATCCGCACCGCCATCGGCGCGCTCGATCTCGACGAGACCTTGTCCAAGCGCGACGAAATCAATGACCGTCTGCTGCAGGTGCTCGATGCCGCCACGCAGCCCTGGGGCGTCAAGATTACCCGTGTCGAGCTGAAGGACATCAGTCCACCGGCCAATGTGGTGGCATCGATGGCGATGCAGCTCACCGCAGAGCGCGAACGTCGCGCCGCCATTCTGACCGCCGAAGGCATCAAGCAGGCTGCGATCCTCAAGGCCGAAGGCGATAAACAGTCGCAGATTCTAGCGGCCGAAGGCCGTCTGGCCGCCGCCAACCGTGACGCCGAGGCGCGCGAACGTCTGGCCACCGCCGAGGCCGAAGCCACGCGCGTCGTCTCCAAAGCGGTCGAGGACGGTAACGTGCAGGCGCTCAACTATTTCGTCGCGCAGAAATACGTCGACGCGCTTAACCAGATCGGTCAGTCCCCGAACTCCAAGTTGCTGCTGATGCCGATGGAGATGAGCAGCATCGTCAGCGCGGTGTCCGGCATTGCCGAACTGACGCGCAACGCCAAACTGGGCGAGACCAAATGACCGGCGCCATCTCGCCTTGGGTTTGGGCGGTCGCGGCGGTCGTCATCGCTTTTCTTGAGTTGCCGGTGCCGGGCAATTACCTGATCTGGTTCGCCTGCGCCGCGGCGCTGACGGCTTTGGTTGGTTTTGCCATCGACTGGACCTTGAACGCGCAATTGGCTTTCTTCTCGGCGGCCTGTCTCATCTCTTGCGTGGCAGGCTACTTCGTCTATCGCCGGCTGGCGTTGCGCGGGCCCGATACCGATGTTGTCAATCGGCGCGACCTCGAACTCGTCGGCCAATCGGGCCTGGCCAGCGAGGCCTTCGTGAATGGTCATGGTCGCATCCGCCTCAATGACACGCTCTGGCTTGCCGAGGGCGACGAGGACTTCGCCGCCGGCACGGCACTCACCATCACGGCGGTGCATGGCACGTCGCTGGTGGTGCGGCGGAAATAGCGAAGGGCGCGGCGACTGCGTGCGCCGAGCGGGCGGCAGTACCGATAGTTGTATTTATAAAACCGTATGCTAGCCTGATCGAAGTACTTTGGCGCAGGGGGAGCGACATGGTTACTTCAATCCACATTGGAAACAGCCGTGCTTCGATGACCGCAGCCACGTTGGCCGTGGCGGTGTTTGGCTTGCTGGCGACGACGACGGGCGCTGCCGCCGATCCCGAAGCGAAATTCACCTGGACGTTACCGCGTACCGTGATCGATGCGACGATCACCTACACATTCGAAGATTGCGATGACCGCAACGGCGTCAGCGTGACGATCAAGCCAACTCTGGTGGCTCGTCCTGTGCCCGATTCCGTCGTGGGTACGCTCGATATTTCCAGTTCGACGCTTCAGTCTTGGACCTCGGACCATAGTGTTACGATTAAAACATTTCAGAATTCACATATCCTGCAATCAATCGGTGCGACGCCGGTTAGCCAAGCCGCGACAATCGCAAACAACATTTTTTCCGGTATTGGTAAGATCGCGGCGCTCGTACTAGGCGTTGCGCCTCTCGCCGCCAGTACCGAAGTGACGCGAGAAAAATGCGGGAGCGCTTCGGCTGACAAGGACAAGATCGTCAGGCTTAAAGGTACGCTGGTCGGTCTTCAACAGGCGATCCTGGACGCGACAACCGAAGAGCAGCGGAAAGCGGCGGTTGCTAAAGTCGATGCCTATCAAACGGTTTTGGCATCTTGGACAATAGCGAGCGCCGCCGCTCATACGCTGACGTTGCAAGCCACGATCGATCCTGGGTTCACACCGATCGACGTCCTCGACCCCACCAAGCGCACTTCAACAAGGCCGGCGGATATCAATCCCAATGGCCTGATTGCGATGATTGTGCCGACGCAGAAACAAATCGAGGAGTCTGGTTGGATAAAAAAAGGACTTCAGATCGATCGGGAAAGTTTCGAGAAATTGAGGGTCAATTTGTATATGGACTTTGGCCAAACGATTCCAAGAGCGCAGGCGAGCATTGATAAAGCCAGGGGGCAGACGGAGGTAGATGACCAGCCTGGTGGGCATTTGTATCGTGAGGTTGCCTATATTCCGGTTTATATCTACGCGGGAACGCCACTTGATAATTGGCCGACCGGCGGCCGCGGCATGGGAACGACTTGGCCGGGCGTGTCCAATATTGTTTCTCAGAATGAAGCCAAGCAAAATAAAATGCTTGGTCCGCCAGTGCGTTTTCCTTTTGGGCAATACGGGCGTTCGATGGGGCTTCCTGTAACTGCGGGATTCCTAAAGAATCAGGATTGGTCCATTACGTTTCTTGAAAGCGGTGAGATCACCGAAACAAAGTTCGTAAACAAAGGACTTGGAGTTGCCGCGAGCGGTATGTTGAACAGCGCCATCAACACCGCGAACGCGATTGCTGCCGAGGAGCGCGCGGCCCGGGCGGCCAATAGCGATACAGCGCGTCTCAAGGCCGAAAATGCGGAGCTGCAAGCCCGCATCGATAACATGAACCTGCAGGAGCAGTTACAGAAGCTTCTAGCCAAGCAGACGTCGGCGACGCAAGCCACGGCCGGTAGCGCGCCACTGCAGTAAACCGCGGGAACGGCTTAAGCGCTCAGTTTTCTCGCAGGCGTCACAGTCGGCTGCTTGTGGCGAAGCTACAGCGCGAAGCTGGTGCCGCAGCCGCAGGCCGCGGTGGCGTTCGGGTTCTTGATCTTGAACGAGGCGCCGATCAGGTCGTCGACGAAGTCGATCTCGGAGCCGGCCATGTAGTTCACCGACACCTGATCGATGAGCACCGTGGCGCCGTCGCGGCTGATCACGAGGTCGTCGTCGGCCTGCTCGCGGTCCGTGTCGAACTTGTACTGGAAACCGGAGCAGCCGCCGCCTTCGACCGAGACGCGCAGCATGGTGCCGGTGGGTTCGCTTTTCAGGATCTCGCCAATGCGGCGCGCGGCGCGCGCGCTGACCGTGACCGGGGTGTTGGCGACGCTATCGGTGATCGCGTCCATGTCAGTTCCTCTGCGGCGTTGCCATTGGCTGTCTCCGATAGTTAAGTGCGCCGGGCCGTGCCGTCAATGCGGCCCGATTCGCCGGAAAATGCCCTCATGGCCATCGATAGCGGCCGCCCCCGCGCCATTTACGCCGCCGATCCGGGTGCCAGCCGCGGCCGGCTGGTGGCCGAGCCGGCCAGCCCGACCCGCAACGATTTCCGCCGCGACTGCGACCGCATCATCCATTCGGCCGCGTTTCGCCGGCTGGCCTACAAGACCCAGGTCTTCATCTTTCACGAAGGCGATCACTATCGCACCCGGCTGACCCACACTTTGGAAGTCGCGCAAATCGCCCGCTCATTGGCGCGGGCGCTGGGCTGCGATGAAGATCTCGCCGAGGTCCTGGCCCTCAGTCATGACCTCGGTCATACGCCGTTCGGCCATGCCGGCGAGCGGGCGCTCGACCGTATTTTGCGCCATGCCGGCGGTTTCGATCACAATGCGCAGGCGCTGCGCATCGTTACCGATCTGGAGCGCCGCTATGCCGACTTCGACGGCCTCAATCTGACCTGGGAAACGCTGGAGGGGCTGGTCAAGCACAACGGTGCGCTGATGACGCGCGATGGCGCGCCGACCGCGCGCTACGCCGCGCACGGCGTGCCGAAGCCGATCCTCGCCTATAACCGGCGCCACGACCTCGAACTGTGGTCGCAGGCTTCCGCCGAGGCGCAGATCGCCGCGGTCGCCGACGACATCGCCTACAATGCGCACGACATCGATGACGGTCTGCGCGCCGATCTGTTCACACTCGGCGACCTGTCGAGCGTGCCGTTTCTCGGTGGCATCGTGCGCGAGATCGAGGATCGCTATCGCAGTTTGGAGCCGGCGCGCCGCGTCCACGAAGTCACGCGCCGCGTCATCACGCGGATGATCGAGGACGTCATCGCCGAGAGCGAACGCCGCATCGCCGCGCTCAAGCCCCAAAGCGTCGCCGATATTCGCAACGCGCCGGGCGCGGTGGTCGGCTTCTCGGCGGCGATGGCGGCGGTGGACGAGGCGATCAAGGGGTTCCTCTATCCGCGCATGTATCGCCACAACCGGGTCATGCGGGTGATGACCAACGCCGAGAGCGTGGTTGCCGACCTGTTCATGCATTTCAGCGCCTCACCCGACGATCTCTCGGATGAATGGCGCGACGGTTTCGATGCGCTTGACCTGACGGGCCGGGAGCGCCGCGTCGCGGACTACATCGCCGGCATGACCGACCGCTATGCGCTGGCCGAGCACGCGCGCTTCTTCAAATCGACGCCCGAGCTGCGCTGACGGCCGCTCTAACGCGCGAATGCGTCGCGCATGCGTTTGGCGACTGCGAAGGCAATCGGAATGGCGACGATGAATCCGGCGAGGGCGGCATAGGGGATGTATTCGCGGTCGTGCACGGCCAGCGACGGCACGCTGAGAACAGTCATCACGGCGATGCCGGCCAATGTCGTGCCGAGCATGATCCACACGGGCGCTACGATCTTGAGCATGGCGAGTCTCCTGAATGCAGCGACATTCAAGATCGCGAATGCGTACGCGGCCTTGATCTGGCGCAATACCGCCGATCAATACCGCTGCGGTATCGATGTTTGTTAAACCTTGAAGCCGATGCGGAAGCCGCCCCAGTGGCGGCCGTTGACGGTAATCGGCGCCGAGACGTCCTTCATCAGCACGAACGCGCCGCCGCCCATGTCGCGGCGATAGGTCTGCAGCAGGAACGAGCGTTTGCTGCGGCCGGCGGAAAGTCCTGTGCGGTCGTTGAAGAGACGGCGATTGCGGCAGTTGGCGGCGTTCCAGGCCGGATCGTCGCTCTGCGGCTGCGAGTATTTGAGGTTATGCGTCGGCAGGAATCCGTTGCGGTCGATCGCGGCGCAGAACACGATGCGCGGATCGGCCTCGAGCAGCGGCTCCTGATAGTCCGGCAGCACCTTGTCGGTGAAGGCGACAAACTTGGTCATCATCTGCTGCGGATCGGTGCCGGCGATCGGCACGTAGCGTTCGTCGAACAGCGCGTCCGTCGTGATCGCACCTTTGGCGATGGCGCGCTCGAACGCCGAGGCGATCTGCGCCGCGGTCTTCTGGCACAAAGTGACGATCGGCGTGTCCGGCGTCTTGATGCCGCTCTCGGCGATGAACAGCAGGAAGTCTTCGCTGATGTCGAGGATCGAGTCGGTGCGCGCCTTGGCCTGCTTGAGTTTGCCGCCGCAGGCATCGACGGCGTCGACCAGACCGGTCATTTCTTCTTGCAGCCTGTCGAAGCATTCATTGTTGCTGTCGACCTGCGTGGCCATGGTGCCGATCTCGCGGGTCATGCCCTGCACGGTCTCGACCAACGCTTGAAGCTCGGCGATGGAGGCCTGCGCGCCGCTCGACTCCGCCTTGGCGGCGAGGGCGGTCTGGGTATTGACGTCGGCGCGGCCGACCAGTTCGGACAGCGTCTGCGTCAGGGTGTCGAGATGGGCCTGCGCGTCCTTGGTCGACTGGCGCGACTGCTCGGCAAGGCGCTTCACCGCGCCGGCGATGACGGCAAAGCCGGCGCCGGCGGTGCCCGCATGAGCGGCCTCGATGGTGGCGTTGAGCGCCAGCAATTCGGTCTCGTCGGCAATGCGGCGCACCGCGGCGCTGGTTTCCTGAACGCGCTGGATGGTCGCCGACACTTTCTCGATCGTTGTCTTGAGCGCGATGGCGCCGTCGCCGAGCGCTTCAATCTTCTCGATGGAATTGGTCAGCGCGGTGGAAACGTGGTCCGAGCTTTCGCGCAAGGTGGCTTCGGCGGCGTCGGCGGAGGCGCGCGCGGCCGTCATGGCCGACGACAGCACGGCATTGGTTTCAGCCATCTGTCGCGCGGCCGCTATGGCGCCTTCGGCGCGCTGGCTCTGAGTCTGGCCAAGGGCGGTGAGGTCGCCGATCAGGCCGGCAGCATCGGCAATCTCGACGCTCAAACGCCCGGCGCGGTCGCCGATGTCCGAGAACGACGAGGCGCGGTGATCCCTCCGCAGGGGCATTCGCAAGAGTCGTGCGGCCATGCGTCTCGCCCGGTTTTCTTAAGCTTTATTCGCGGGCGGACCCTACTAAAATACAGTTAATACATGTTTATCGGTTGCGCCGCGGTCGGGCGCCCCGGATGATTGCAACGCGCAATGGCTTCGGCGTGGACTTTGAGCCGCGCCCGGTCAGGACTTCGTCACGATGTCGGCGGCGATCCGGCCGATCTCCGCATGGACCGCGTCGAGCTCGTCGGCTTCGGCCGTCGAGCCGGTGAGATAGACCGATGCAAACAAGGTGGCGCGGTTTCCCGGGCGGATGATGGCGACGACATTCGCGCTGCCATTGGCACCGGTCCCGGTCTTGTCGCCGACCGACCAGCCGTTCGGCACGCCGGCCCGGAGCCGCTTGAGCCCGGTCTTCGATGCGATCATCCAGTTTTCGAGCATCTGCTGCGAGGCCGGCGCCAGCACGTTGCCGGAGAGCAGGCGAAACAGGTCTTCGGTAATCGCCTGGGGTGTCGTGGTGTCGCGCGGATCGCCGGGGATGGCGGAGTTGAGCTCCGGCTCGGTGCGGTCGAGCCGCGTGTCCGGATCGCCGATCGCGCGCGCGAACGCGGTCACGGCCTGCGGGCCGCCGATGTTGCGCAGGATGACATTGGCCGCGGTGTTGTCGCTGACGGTCACGATTGCCGCGCACAATTCGCCCAGCGACAGGCCGCCTTTGGCGACATTGGCCTTGGCGACGGGGGCGTAGCTCAAGAGGTCGGCCTCGCCGAAATTGAGTACCTGATCGAGCGACATCTGGCCTTGATCGACGCGCCGGAGCGCCGCTGCCGCGAGCAGGAATTTGAAGGTGCTGCACATCGGAAAGCGCTCGTCCGCGCGGTGCGCCACCAGCACCCGGCCGGTGATGTCGCGCAGATAGACGCCGACACGGCCACCGATCTTCTTTTCCAGCGCGGCCACGCGCTGCGCTGGCGGGTCGAGCGCATAGGCCCGGTTGGGCAGGCTGAGAAGCGGGAGAGAGGCGAGACCGACAACCGCCTGGCGGCGGGAAAGAGGGGAAAGGCAGCCGGACATGACAAAGAATTCCAGTATTGGGGACGAGCCCGAGCGAATCTCCAATATCCTATAAGCTCTTGGCTATATCATGACTCCACTTTGACTCGCCCGCCGAAATCCCTTACCCGCAGCGACCATCATGGCCAAAAAACGATCGAATAAATCCAAAGCCGCGGCCGCGTCGCGGTCCAAAGCCAAGACGCGCCCCAAAGCGCGGTCAAAGTCTAAAGCTTCGCCCGCGCGCAGCAAAAAGGCGCGCAAGGCCGCTTCCGTTAAGCGAAAGCCCAAAGCGAAAGCCAAGACCAAGGCGAAGACTGCAGCCAAGACTCTGGCCAAGGCCAAGAGCACGCTGAAATCGAAGGCGAAAGCCAAAGCCGGTGCGGGCGCACGGCGTGCTGCAGCTGCGAAGAAATCCGCAGCCAGTGGCGGCGTCAAAGCGGTCAGCAAAACCAAGACAACAACCACGAGCAAGATCGCGACCGGAAAGCCCGCAAACAAAGCGGTGCAGCCGGCCGAGCAGCGCCTGATCGCTGCGCCGCCCGAGACCCTCGCGTTGAAAGCGCCATCTATGCATCTGTTCGCCGATATGCTTGCCCGGGTTCACGCGGCTGCCGCCGCCGTGCTCGGGCCTTCGGCCGACCTCACGCGCATCGTCGTCGAGCCGCCGCGCGATCCTTCGCATGGCGATATGGCGACCAATGCCGCCATGGTGCTGGCCAAGGACGCCGGACAGAAGCCGCGCGATCTGGCGGAGGCCATCGCGGCGAAGCTGCTTGCCGATGCCAAGGTCGAGAAAGTCGATATTGCCGGTCCCGGCTTCATCAACCTCACCTTGAAAGGCGAAGTCTGGCCCGACGCGCTGCGCACCGTGCTGGAGCAGGGCAAGGGCTATGGTCGCGGCACCGTCGGCGCCGGCAAAAAGGTCAACGTCGAATACGTCTCCGCCAATCCGACCGGCCCGCTGCATGTCGGTCACGGCCGGGGCGCCGTGTTCGGCGATGCGCTGGCGAGCCTGCTGGTCGCCGCCGGCTATAGCGTCACGCGCGAATATTACATCAACGATGCCGGCGCCCAGGTCGACGTGCTCGCGCGCTCGGCCTTCCTGCGTTACCGCGAGGCGCTCGGCGAGGACATCGGCGAGATTCCGGAAGGCCTTTATCCGGGCGATTATCTCAAGGAATGCGGTGCCGAACTCGCTGCCGATTATGGCGACAGGCTCAAGGCCATGCCGGAAGCCGAATGGCTGCCGATCGTGCGCCTGCGCGCCACCGACATGATGATGGCCGAGATCCGCAACGATCTGGCGCGTCTGCGCATCGTGCCGGAGGTGTTTTTCTCCGAACGCTCGCTGATCGAAGGGGAGTTGCCCGATCCGTTTTCCAAGGAGCCGCCGAAGCCGCTTGTCGATGTGGTGGCCGAAACCATCGCGGCGCTGCGCGAGGCTGGCCATGTCTATGAAGGCCGGCTGCCGCCGCCCAAGAGCGGCAATCTTGAGGATTGGGAAGACCGCGAGCAGACCCTGTTCCGCTCGACCGAATTCGGCGATGACGTCGATCGTCCGCTGTTGAAGTCGGATGGCAGCTACACGTATTTCGCCACCGATATCGCCTATCACAAATCGAAGTTCGATCGCGGCTTCGCCGACATGATCGACGTGTGGGGCGCCGATCACGGCGGCTACGTCAAGCGCATGCAGGCGGCGGTGAAGGCCGTCAGCGGCGGCAAGGGCCAGCTCGACATCAAGCTGGTGCAGCTCGTGCGCCTGTTGCGCAATGGCGAGCCGGTGAAGATGTCCAAGCGCGCCGGCGACTACATCACCTTGCGCGAGGTGGTCGATGAGGTCGGCAAGGACGCCGTGCGCTTCGACATGCTCTATCGCAAGAACGACGCGGTGCTCGATTTCGATCTGGCCAAGGTGATCGAGCAGTCGAAGGACAACCCGGTGTTCTACGTCCAGTACGGCCACGCTCGCGGCAAGTCGATCTTCCGCACCGCGGCCGAGCAGGGCGTGTTGCCGGCCGATCCGGCGGCCCTGCAACGGGCCGATCTTGTCCGCCTGACCGACTCCGGCGAACTGTCGATCATCCGCAAGCTGGCGCTCTATCCGCGCATGCTGGAGGCGGCGGCGCTAGCGCACGAGCCGCACCGGATCGCCTTCTATCTCTATGAACTGGCGAGCGAATTCCACGCGCAATGGACCCGCGGAGGCAAGGAATCGCCGCATTTACGGTTCATTATCCAGGATGATCCACAAACGACGCAGGCGCGGCTCGCCCTGGTGCAGGGCATCGTGACCGTGCTCGCTTCCGGTCTCGATCTACTCGGGGTCGAAGCGCCTGAGGAAATGCGGTAGGCTGACGCCGCCGGAGCGCATGACGCGGGCTCGCTAGGAAAGCGGGGAGGGCCGCGTAGGGGCCTTGCGCGATTTGTAACTCGTTACCGGGGACGCCATGGCGGACGACCATAATCAGCGGGCTTATCGCGGGGGTGACTTGTCCTCGCGTGGCGCGGCCGCCGGCAACGGCAGCTCCGGCAACGACCCGCTCGCGGAGCTGGCCCGTCTGATCGGCCAGACCGACCCCTTCGCCGAATACGGCCGCAATAGCGCCAATCGCACCGCTACCGTCCCCGGACAGCAGCAGGCGGCGCCGACGGCCTGGCCGGAAGAGACCGCCGCTTATCCTGCCGAACAATCGGCCTTGCCCGAGCCGCACGCTTACGCCGATCGCGCTTACGGCAATGGCGGCTTCTCCCGCCAGTCCTATGGCAGCGCGCCCTTGTCCGGCGATTCAGCCGAGCTCTATCCGGTCGATGCCCATGCTCCGGGCTATGCCCCGCAGGGCTACGAGGCCGATCCTTACGCCAACGGACCGACCGGCAGCTATGATCAGGCTTTCCCGCCGTCGCAGGAGCCGCTGCACGACGTGCATCAGCAATTCGGCCCGGCGGCGACCGACGACTATTACGATGATGTTGCGTCGAACCGGCGCCGCATCAGCGTGCTGGCGATCGCCGGCGTCTTCGCTCTCGCCGTGCTCGGCACCGCTGGCGCGCTCGGCTATCGCGCGGTGTTCGGGCCGTCGTCGGCGCCGACAACGCCGCCGGTGATCAAGGCCGAGGCGACACCGAGCAAGGTCGTGCCGGCGACGTCGAACAAGGAAGCAGGCAAGTCGATCACTGACCGCGTCGGCGGCACGGGCCAGATCGAGCGCCTGTTGTCGCGCGAGGAGCAGCCGGTCCCGGTGACAACGACGCCGAATCCGTCCGCCGCGAGCGCCGCCCCAGCCATGGGTAGCGGGATCGTCGGTGAGCCGCGCAAAATCCGCACCATCCAGATCCGCCCCGATCAGGCCGGCGACGCCGCCAGCGCGGCGCCCGCTGCGCCGGAGCCCATGCCGTCGGCCGCCCAGCCGCCGGTGCGTGTCGTCAATACGGCGCCTGCCGCCGAGCCGCCGCCGGCGCGTGTCATGGCGCAGCCTGAGCCGCGTCCGGCACCGCAGCCGGCCCGCAACGTCACGCCGCAGGCGGCCGCGCCCGTCCAGGCGGCTCCCCCGCCGCCCGCGCAGCCGTCGAACGCGCCGTTGTCGCTCAATCCGAATGCCCAGCCGGCGCGGGCCGCCGCGCCCGCCCGTGTCGCCGCGCAGACGCCGGCTCCGGCGCCGCAGACGGCGGCTGCCACGGCTGGCGGCTATGCCGTGCAGGTTTCCGCCCAGCGCAGCGAGGGCGAGGCCCAGGCCGCTTTCCAGGCGCTGCAGGGCAAATTCCCGAACCAGCTCGGGGGCCGAGCGCCCTTCATCAAGCGCGTCGATCTCGGCGACAAGGGCATCTACTACCGCGCCATGGTGGCGGTCGGCTCGTCCGGCGAGGCCAGCGAGCTGTGCTCGAGCCTGAAGGCCGCCGGCGGCCAGTGCATCGTCCAGCGTAATTAGCCGTCATGACCGGCCGCGCGGCGGCCGGGGCGGGATTTGAGCCATCAACAGGCTTGCTTGCTCCCTCCGGCAGCGCGCGTTAAGCCGCCGCCATGGCTTCACAAGGATCGGCATCCCGCGCCTTCATTACCGGTCTGTCCGGCCCGACGATCAGCCCGTTGGAGCGCGCCTTTTTGCGCGAGGCGCAGCCCTGGGGTCTCATCATCTTCAAGAGGAACATCAGCGACCCCAGTCAGGTTGCTGATCTTGCTCGCGACTTTCGCGATGCCGTCGGCTGGGAAGCGCCGATCCTGGTCGATCAGGAGGGCGGCCGGGTGCAACGCCTCGGCCCGCCGCACTGGCCGGCCTATCCGCCGGGCGCCGTGTTTAGCGCCATCTACGACCGCAGCCCGGCCTCCGGACTCGCCGCCGCCCGCATGGGGGCGCATCTGATCGCGGCCGATCTTCGGGCCCTCGGCATTGACGTCGATTGCCTGCCGCTGGCGGATGTTCCGGTGTCCGAGGCCGATCCCATCATCGGCGACCGCGCTTACGGCACCGAGCCGGGCAAGGTCGCGGCCTTGGCCGGCGCGGTGGCCGAAGGCCTGCTGGCCGGCGGCGTGCTGCCGGTGCTCAAGCACCTGCCGGGCCACGGCCGTGCCCGCGCCGACAGCCACAAGGAACTTCCCGTCGTCGACACCGACGGCGCCACGCTGGAGCGGACCGACTTCGCCGCATTCCGCCCGCTCAAGGATCTGCCGCTGGGCATGACCGCGCATGTTGTGTTCAGCGCCATCGATGCCCATGCCCCGGCCACAACTTCCGTCACAATGGTGCGCGAGGTGATTCGCGGCTTCATCGGCTTCACCGGTTTGTTGATGAGCGATGACGTGTCAATGGGTGCTTTGTCGGGGACAATTGCCGAGCGCAGCCAAGCGGCGCTCGCGGCCGGCTGCGATGTCGTGCTTCATTGCAATGGCGATCTCACGGAGATGAGCGAGGTCGCGGGCGTGGCGCCTAAACTCACCGGGATCGCCGCAACCCGCGCGGCGCGTGCGCTTTCGATGCGGTCGCAGGGTGAAGCATTCGATGTCGCCGAAGCGCGGCGAATTTTCAATGCGATGGTGGCGTAAGCCGGCATCGCGAGGCAAGGACAGACAGGCTCATGGCGCCTGAGGATTTCGACAACAAACTTGCGGCGGAGATGGAAGCGGATCGCGGCGTCACCGATCCGGCGATGATCGTCGATGTCGAAGGCTTCGAAGGTCCGCTCGATCTGTTGCTGACGCTGGCGCGCCAGCAGAAGGTCGATCTGCACAAGATCTCGATCCTCGCGCTCGCCGACCAGTATCTGATTTTCATCGAGCAGGCGCGCAAGGTGCGGCTCGAACTCGCCGCCGACTATCTCGTGATGGCGGCGTGGCTGGCTTATCTCAAATCGCGTCTGCTGCTGCCGGAAGCGGCGCCGGGCGAGGGGCCGTCCGCCGAGGATATGGCGCTGGCTTTGGCCAACCGTCTGCGCCGTCTCGAGGCGCTGCGCGAATTCGCCAGCAGGATGATGGACCGTCCGCAGCTCGGCCGCGATGTGTTCGGCCGCGGCCTGCCGGAGCCGATCGCCGAGATCAAGAAGCCGGAATACACCGCGACGTTGTACGACCTGCTCTCGGCCTATGCCGTGCAGCGCCAGCGCACGACGCTGTCGCGCGTGCGCTTCAAGAAGCGCACGGTGTGGTCGCTCGCCGAAGCGCGGCAGACGCTGGAGCGTATGATCGGCCAGTCGAGCGACTGGTCGCGCATCGACTCGTTCCTCATCCAATACGTGGTCGAGCCGGCGCTCGCCGCCACCGTGTTTGCGTCGTCCTTCGCGTCGGCGCTGGAACTGGTGCGCGACGGCCGCGCCGAAATTCATCAGAAGGATGCGTTCTCGCCGATCTACATGCGCAAACGTGTGAGCGCGAACGGCTTTGCATCGTCGCATGACGCACAAGAAACCGCATAAGGAGACGGAAGCCATGCCCAGCGCGGCCAAGAAGCTCGTGATCGTGTCGAACGACGAGCCGGCAACCGCTGCCGTCCAGTTTGAACAAAGCGTGGAAGAAACGATTGTGATCGAGGCCGAGGCGTCCGAATCCGAACTGGCGCAGCGTCCGGACGAACTGCGTCTGCTCGAGGCGCTGCTGTTCGCCGCCTCCGAGCCGCTCGACGAGCCCACGCTGGTGCGCGCGCTGCCGGACGGCGTCGACGTCAAGGCCGCGCTCGCGGCGCTGCAGGCGGAATATGCGCCGCGCGGTGTCAATCTCGTGCGCATCGGCAAGAAGTGGACCTTCCGTACCGCGTCCGATCTGTCCTGGCTCCTCACCAAGGAGACGGTCGAGCAGCGCAAACTGTCGCGCGCCGCGATCGAGACGCTGGCGATCATCGCCTATCATCAGCCGGTGACGCGTGCCGAGATCGAGGAAATCCGCGGCGTCGCCACCGCCGCCGGCACGCTCGACGTGCTGCTCAAGACCGGCTGGATCCGCCCGCGCGGCCGCCGCAAGGTGCCGGGCCGTCCGATCACCTACGGCACCAACGAGGCGTTCCTGTCGCATTTCGGTCTCGAGGAAGTCGGCGATCTGCCCGGCCTCGACGAACTCAAGGGCGCAGGCCTGATCGAAGGCGCTATGCCGGCGGGCTTCTCGGTGCCGATGCCGTCCGACGACACCACCTTGCGTGACGACGAAGACCCGCTCGAGCCGGGTGATCTCGACCTCGGCCTGGCGCCGGCGCCGGAGGCGGAAGGTTCCGCCGAGGCGCCAGATGCGGCTGGCGAGGGCGAAAAGTAGAGGCTGATCCGCCTCATCCTGTGGAGCGCCCGCAGGGCGCGTCTCGAAGGATGGGGCGGCCGTCATGGTTCGAGACGCGCTTCCCGACGGAAGCGCTCCTCACACCATGAGGCCGATGGCCCGCGCCATTTGGCCCCTTAACCAAGCTCCCTTAACTCCTTGTTTTTGCCGTCTCCGCGGCCTAGCTTCTGGTGCAAACACGAGGCGGGACGAGCTTGGGGGCCAAAGCTCATCCCAATTGTCGCTGCCGCGGAGGATTACATCATGGGTTCGTTTAGCGTCTGGCACTGGCTCATCGTCGCCGTCGTCGTGCTGCTGTTGTTCGGCGGCCGCGGCAAGATTTCCGGCCTGATGGGCGACTTCGCCCAGGGCATCAAGGCCTTCAAGAAGGGCATGGCCGAGGACGACAGCGCCAAGCCTGCCGAGCCGGTCAAGTCGCTGGAGGCCGGTGCGCAGAAGACCGAGGCCGAGCGTCGTGCCGAGGGCGCGCGCTCCTGAGGCTTGCGCCACGCCGCCGGCTTTCTGATACAAGATCGCCGGGGCGAATTCGGGACGCTTAAGTCATGTTCAATTTCGGTTGGGGCGAGATCGTCCTCATCGGTATCGTCGCGCTGATCGCGATCGGACCGAAGGAGCTGCCCACCGTTCTGCGTTCGGTCGGCCAGATGATGGCCAAGGTCCGGCGCATGGCGGCCGAATTCCAGGGCCAGTTCCAGGAAGCGCTGCGCGAGGCCGAAATCGCCGACCTCAAGAAGCAGGCCGAGGACCTGACCACCTCGGTCAAGGAGAAGGTCACCGACTTCACCCAGATCGATCCGCTCTCCGACACCAAGAAACAGATCGAGAGCGCCTTCGACGCCCCGAGCGCGACTGCCGCTGATCATCAGCCTGATGCCGCGCCGGTGACGCCGGTGCAAACCGCCGAGGCACTTCCGCCGGCCGAGCCGAGCGTGGATCTCGCCCGGATCGACGTGCCGCTGCCCGAGCCGCTGCCGCCGCCGACCTCCGCGGACTTCCTGCCCAAAGACGACATCAAGACAGCCGAGGCCGCGATGCCGCCCGCCGACAAGAAGGCCGGAGGCTCAGCGTGAGTCACGACGACATCGAAGCGAGCAAAGCGCCGCTGATGGATCACCTGATTGAGCTGCGCTCGCGGCTCATCAAGGCGATGATCGCCTTCGGCCTGATGTTCGCTTTGTGCTTCTTCTTCGCCAAGAGCATCTACAACGTGCTGGTCTGGCCCTTCGTCTGGGTTGCCGGCGCGGAGAACTCGAAGTTCATCTACACGGCGCTGCTCGAATATTTCATCACGCAGTTGAAGCTCGCCATGTTCGGCGCCGCCTTCCTGTCGTTTCCGGTGATCGCCGCGCAAATCTACATGTTCGTTGCGCCGGGCCTCTACAAGCATGAGCGCCGCGCCTTCCTGCCTTATCTGATCGCAACGCCGTTCTTCTTCGCGCTCGGCGCCGCCGTCGTCTATTTCGTCGTGCTGCCAATGCTGATCCGCTTCTCGCTCGGCATGCAGCAGACGGGTGAGGGCGAGGCCTCGATCGCGCTGTTGCCCAAGGTCGGTGAATATCTGTCGCTGATGATGACCCTGGTGCTCGCCTTCGGTGCGGCGTTTCAGTTGCCAGTGGTGCTGACGCTGCTCGGCCGCATCGGCGTCATCACCTCGCAGACGCTCAGGGAGAAGCGGCGCTATTTCATCGTTGCTGCTTTCGTCATCGCCGCGGTGCTGACGCCGCCGGACGTGATCAGCCAGCTCTCGCTCGCGATTCCGCTGCTCATTCTCTACGAGGGCTCGATCTGGTCGGTGCGCATCGTCGAGAAGAAGGCGGCCGCCGAAGCCAAGGCCAAGGAAGACGCCCAGGCCGAGGCCGATGCCGAAGCTGCCGCGAAGGTCGGCGCCGCCGGCCCGGATTGAGCTTTCGGTCGGTCCGCTGCGCTAAACCGGCCTCATGGTGAGGAGGGCCGTCAGGCCCCTCTCGAACACCGGAAGTCGGCTATAGCCGACTTCCGTATATTCGATGCCGATATCAGGCAAGCCCGATATCGGTGACCGCCCCGTCCTTCGAGACGGCGCTTCGCACCTCCTCAGGACGAGGCGGATCAGCCGTCTTTCCCGCTCCCCAAAATCCGACTAGAACGCCGCCCATGTATGACATTCGATGGATTCGCGAGAACCCCGAGGCTTTCGACCGTGGCCTGACCCGGCGCGGGCTGGAGCCTCTCTCCGGTAAACTGCTGGCGCTCGACGAGAAGCGCCGCGCCGCCATTGCCGCGTCCGAGCAGGCGCAGGCGCGGCGCAACGCTGCGTCGAAGGAAATCGGCCAGGCCAAGGCGAAGAAGGACGAGGCCGCCGCGGCCGCGCTGATGGCCGAGGTCGCGACGCTCAAGGAGACCATGCCGGCGCTCGAGGCCGAGGCGAAGCTGCATGGCGACGCGCTCGACAAGGAGCTGGCGCAGATTCCGAACGCGCCGGCCGATGATGTGCCCGAGGGTGCCGACGAGCACGGCAATGTTGAACGCTCGGTGCATGGCGCCAAGCGCAACTACGCCTTCACGCCGAAGCAGCATTTCGAACTTGGCGAAGACCTCAAGCAAATGGATTTCGAAACCGCCGCCAAACTGTCCGGCGCGCGTTTCGTCGTGTTGCAGAAGGGCCTCGCGCGTCTCGAACGCGCGCTCGGTCAGTTCTTCCTCGACACCCATGTCGATGAGCACGGCTATACCGAAGTCAATCCGCCATTGCTGGTCAAAGACGACGTGATGTTCGGCACCGCACAGTTGCCGAAGTTCGAGGACGATCAGTTCTGGGCCGTCAGTGGCGATGTCTTCGCGAAGAATGCGAGCGCGACGGATATGAAAGGTGCGCGCTGGGGCATGATCCCCACCGCCGAAGTGCCGCTGACCAACCTCGTGCGCGAGTCCATCGTCGCCGAAGACGAGCTGCCGCTGCGGCTCACCGCCTGCACGCCGTGCTTCCGCGCCGAAGCGGGCGCGGCGGGGCGCGACACCCGCGGCATGATCCGCCAGCACCAGTTCACCAAGGTCGAACTCGTCTCCATCACCACGCCGGAGAAATCGAAGGAAGAGCATGAGCGCATGCTCGCCTGCGCCGAGGCGGTGCTGAAGAAGCTCGATCTGCATTATCGCGTCATCACGCTGTGCACCGGCGACATGGGCTTTGCCTCGCAGAAGACCTATGACATCGAGGTCTGGCTGCCGGGCCAGAACATGTATCGCGAGATTTCGTCGTGCTCGGTGTGCGGCGATTTCCAGGCGCGGCGCATGAATGCGCGCTTCCGCGACAAGGACAACAAGGTGCGTCACGTTCACACGCTCAACGGCTCGGGCGTCGCCGTCGGCCGCGCGCTGATCGCCGTGATGGAAACCTATCAGCAGGACGGCGGCGCGATCGCCGTGCCGGACGTGCTGAAGAAGTACATGGGCAATGTCAGCGTGATTGAGAAGAAGTGATCGTAAGCGCCGCAACAAGCTCCGTTGTCATCACCGGGCTTGTCCCGGTGATCCCGCTTAGGCGGGCACTGTGCGTCCCTAAGCGAGATGGCCGGGTCAAGCCCGGCCATGATAGGAAATAACAATGCGCATCCTCATCACCAATGACGACGGCGTTCATGCGCCCGGCCTGGTCGCCTGCGAGAAGATCGCGCGCGCGATTTCCGATGATGTGTGGATCGTGGCGCCGGAGACCGACCAGTCCGGCGTGTCGCATTCGCTGTCGCTGAACGACCCGTTGCGCCTGCGCGAAATTGGCGAGCGTCACTTCGCGGTCAAGGGTACGCCGACCGATTGCGTCATCATGGGCGTGCGCCACATCATGCCGGACAAGCCGGATCTGGTGATCTCGGGCGTCAACCGCGGCCGCAACGTCGCCGAGGACGTGCTGTATTCCGGCACGGTGGCCGGCGCCAAGGAAGCGACCGTGCTCGGCATTCCGTCCTTCGCGCTGTCGCAGGCTTATGCCTTCACCACCAAGCATCTGCCGCACTGGCAGACCGGCATCGCTCACGGTCCGGCGCTGATCCAGAAGATCTTCAAGCAGGGCTTGCCGAAGGATGTAATGGTCAACATCAACTTCCCCGACTGCCTGCCCGAGGAAGTCGAGGGTGTGGCGGTGTCGACGCAGGGCAAGCGCGACGCCGAGTTTCTGAAAATCGACGCGCGCCATGACGGCCGCGGCAATCCTTATTACTGGATCGCCATTGCGCGCGGTCTCAAGCCGACTGCGCCCCCGGGCAGCGATCTGGCCGCGCTCGACAACAAGAAGATCTCGGTCACGCCCCTGCGGCTCGATCTCACCGACGAGCCGTTCATGACCAGGCTGGCGCAGTTGCTGGCTTAGCCTGTCCCGGGCGCGACGCAGCGTGAATGAAATGAACGGTGCGGCGCAGAACCGGGACCGCGGAAAACTCGTTCGTTGGGATGGCTCCGGATCTGCGGTGCATCACTTCGTGCCGCGCCGCGTCCGGGGCAAGCGATCTATGCGAGTGCGAGAAGCCGGTTGAGCGCGGCTTCGAGTTGCTCGCCTTGAAACGGCTTCTGCAGGATCGGCCGGTCGCGGAACTGCTCGGGCAGGGCGGCATGGCCGTAGCCGCTGGCAAAGACGAAGGGCAGGCCGTTTGCGGCGAGGATTTCGGCGACGGGAAAAATTTCCTGACCCTCGAGATTGACGTCGAGGATGGCGACATCGAAGCCGCCGGCGACCGCCAGCGTCTTGCCCGCTTCGACCGTGGCGGCCGTGCCGGCGATCTCGTGGCCGAGATCGGTCAGCATGTCCTCAAGCAGCATACGGATGAGAGCCTCGTCCTCGACCACCAGAATCCGTGCGGTTTTTGGCGTTGCCGCTTGCTCTGCCATACGATTTGTCTTCCTGTTCGGCGTCCGTGCCTTCGATGCACCTAGAAGCCGAATTGCCGCGTGTCCATGGTAATCTTAGCATGGAGATGGAGCGATGACAGACGAAACCGCCAACCAGGCCGATATTGACCGCGTCAACTTTCTGCTGACGCTGCGCCGGCGCGGCATTTCGGACCAGGCGGTGCTGCGCGCCATGGGCGAGGTCTCGCGAACCGCCTTCGTGTCGCCGGATACGATAGCCAGCGCCTATGCCGATCAGGCCCTGCCGATCGAGTGCGGGCAGACCATCAGCCAGCCTTACGTGGTCGGCTACATGACCGAACAGCTCGGCCTGAAGCCGCACCATCGCGTGCTCGAGATCGGCACCGGCTCGGGCTATCAGGCCGCGATCCTGGCCAAGCTGGCGCGCGAGGTGGTCAGCATCGAGCGCTACCGCACTTTGGCCGATCAGGCGCGGCGGCGGCTTGGCGCCGAAGGCGCGGCCAATGTCGAGGTGATCGTCGGGGACGGCTTCGAGGGTTGCCCGGACCGGGCACCGTTCGACCGCATCATCGTCACCGCTGCGGCGGAGGAGGTGCCCGAAGCCTTGGCCGAGCAACTGGCCGACGGTGGTGTGATGATTATGCCACTGGGCCCCGAGAACGGACCGCAGCATCTCGTCAAGCTTACCAAATCGCAAACGCCGGAGGGCGTCAGGCTTGGTCAGGAGAAGCTGATCCCGGTGCGCTTCGTACCGATGCTGCGCGGCAAGGCCCGCGAACTCTAGCTATTCACGCTGTCGCCATGGCCAAAGCGAGCGGGCACGAATTGCCGAGTCCGCAATGTGGCGGCGATGTTCCGGATTCGAGACCTTAAAGCCTTATTTACTTGGTGCTGCTTTATTTAAAACTCACGTAATTTTGTGCCCGAGTGAGTAACCATATGTCACGTGCCGTCGTGTCATTTCCATCGCGTGTAGGACCGCGCGTTGCCGCCGTCGCTGCGCTTGGCATAGCGCTTGCCGGTTGCTCCAACTCCAGCCGCTTCGACAGTCCGTACCCGACTGCCTCGCGTCAGACGACGCCGATGCGCGGCGAGGTCACTGGTTCCATCGCCACGCGTCCTCCGGCGCCGACGACGCGCATCACCTCGCAGCCGCTGCCGACCCCGCCGCAGACCGTGGCGTCCGGCGGTGGCACCTCCGGCGGCTCGCAGGGGCTTGGCGCCTATCGCCCGGCGCAGCGTTACGGCGACGTCACCGGCAGCGTGTCGAGCCCGCCGCAACCGGCCGGTCAGTGGACCTGGGATGGCGGCCATCCGGTCACCGTCGGCAACGGCGAAACCGTCGACATGATCGCGCGCCGGCAGGGCGTGCCGGTCTCGGCGATCCTGCAAACCAATGGCATTTCCGATGCGTCGCAGGTCCGCCCGGGCCAGCGTCTCGTCATTCCGCGTTACGTTTCGACCGCTGCGCCGGCCCAGCCCGCGCCGCAGGTTGCCGCGCCGGCTTACACGCCCGCTCCAGCGCCGACCCCCGTCGCGCATGCGGCGCCCGCTGCCGGAGCGAATGTCCATGTCATCGCGCCCGGCGAAAGCCTGATCGGCGTGTCGCGCCGCTACGGCACCACGCTGACCGAACTCGCGCGCTACAATGGCATCTCGCCTTACACGCGGGTCAATGTCGGTGACCGCATCAAGGTGCCGGGCAACAGCCGCCAGACCGTTGCGCAACAGTCCAAGCCGGTTGCGCCGCAGCCGCAGCGTTACGCTGCCGCCACGCCGGCGCCGCAGGTCGCAAGGCCGCAGACCACGGCGGCTCAGACTTCGACCTGGCCGAACAACACGCAGCAGGTCGCGCAGCCGCGCACCATCCCGATCGACCGCGCGCCCGCCGCCGAGCCGACGCAGAGCGTGCGCATGGTGAGCCAGGAGACGCCGAAGGCCGAGCCGGCGCCTGAAAAGGCCGCCGAGCCCGCCGGCAGCCTGCAGTCATTCCGTTGGCCGGTGCATGGCCGCGTCATCGCCGGCTTCGGTTCCAAGCCGAACGGCACGCAGAACGACGGCATCAACATCGCGGTGCCGGAAGGCACGCAGATCAAGGCGGCCGACGACGGCGTCGTCGCTTATTCGGGCAATGAGCTGAAGGGCTACGGCAATCTCGTGCTGGTGCGCCACGCCAACGGCTATGTGTCGGCTTACGCCAATGCCAGCGAACTGCTCGTCAAGCGCGGCGACACCATCCGCCGCGGGCAGGTGATTGCGCTGTCCGGCCAGACCGGCAACGTCACGTCGCCGCAACTGCACTTCGAGATCCGCAAGGGCTCGACGCCGGTCGATCCGACCAAGTATCTGGCGAGCAACTAGCGCGCCTGCGTGCGCTAGTCCTTCAGCGCCACGCCCTGACGCCCGGCGATTTCCTGAATGAACTGCCACGCCACGCGGCCCGAACGCGAGCCGCGCGTCGTCGCCCATTCCAGAGCCTCGCGGCGCAGTTCGTCTGCCGGCAGCGTCAGGCCGTAGTGGCTGACATAGCCCTGCACCATGGCAAGGAACTCGTCCTGCGAGCAGCGGTGGAAGCCCAGCCACAGGCCGAAGCGATCCGACAGCGACACCTTCTCTTCGACCGCTTCGCCGGGATTGATGCCGGTCGAGCGCTCGTTCTCGATCATGTCGCGTGACAGCAGGTGGCGCCGGTTCGACGTCGCATAGAAGATCACGTTCTCGGGGCGGCCTTCGATGCCGCCATCGAGCACGGCCTTGAGCGACTTGTAGCTGGTGTCCTCGTTGTCGAACGAGAGATCGTCGCAGAACAGCACGAAGCGGTAGGGCGAGGCGCGGGTGATCGCCATCAGGTTCGGCAGCGTCTCGATATCCTCGCGGTGAATCTCGACGAGCTTGAGCGGCCGCTTGCCGCTCTTGGCAAGGTCGGCATTGATGGTGGCCTGCGCGGCCTTCACCAGCGATGACTTGCCCATGCCGCGCGCGCCCCAGAGCAGGGCGTTGTTGGCGGGCAGGCCGCGGGCAAAGCGTTCGGTATTTTCGATGAGCGTGTCGCGCACCCGGTCGATGCCCTTGAGCAGCGACATACCGACGCGGTTGACGTGCGGCACCGGCGATAGCTGGCCGTCCGGCTGCCAGACGAAGGCGTCGGCGGCTTCAAGGTCGATCGGCTTCTTGGCCGGCGGGGCGAGCCGCTCCAGCGCATCGGCGATCCGCGCCAGCACGATGGGGTCGGCGCCAGCCTGCGACGGGCCGGCGGCCGGCTTGCGCGAGGGCGTCTTTCCCTTGGAGGATTTGCTCTTCGAAGCGGTCCTGGAGGTCTTCTTTTTGGCCATGGCGGTGCTTTCGGAACTGACGGGCTGCTCCTTAGCGGGTGGGCGCTTGTCCGGCAACCCGAACCAGCCGGAAATGACTGAAAACGGCCAAGAAAACGCCTCTGATTCCGGGGTCTGGCAGCGTTGCAATTGAGCGGGCGGCCGCTATAGTCCGCGCCGAATTCAAACGATTTGAGCCGGGTCCGGCATGGGCTAAAGGCCCAGCGCGACCGAATAACCAGCCAGGGGTCTGAAAAACGATGTTCATCACGTCCGCATTTGCGCAAGGGGCACCGGGACTGGGCGGCGACGGCGGCATGCTTATGTCGCTTCTGCCTTTCGTCCTGATTTTCGTGATCATGTATTTCCTCATTCTGCGTCCGCAGCAGAAGCGCGTGAAGGCGCATCAGGAGATGGTCAAGAACGTGCGCCGCGGCGACTCGGTCGTCACCAGCGGCGGCCTTGTCGGCAAGGTGACCAAGGTCTCCGACACCGACGACCACATCGAAATCGAAATCGCCGACGGCGTGCGCGTGCGTCAGATGCGCGGCATGATCAGCGAAGTGCGCGCCAAGGGTGAACCGGTGAAGGACGAAGCCGCCGCCAGCTGACGGCGCGGACGTCTTTACTCGGTCAAGCAAGCCAGGATCTCATGCTTTATTTTTCACGGTGGAAGGCGGCAGCGACCATCCTCACGGCGCTCGTCATCTGCCTGTGCGCGGTTCCCAATTTCATTCCGAGCGACATCGTCGCCGGTTGGCCGAAATGGGCGCAGCGTCATCTCGTGCTCGGTCTCGATTTGCAGGGCGGCTCGCACATCCTGCTCGAAGTCGACTCTAATGCCGTGCGCAAGGAAAAGCTTGAGACCACCCGCGACGACGTGCGCCGCGTGCTGCGCGACGCCCGTATCGGCTATACGGGTCTGAATATTCGCGGCAACAGCGTCGAGGTGCGCGTCCGTGAGGATGCCAATGCCGGCCAGGCGCTCACCAAGCTGCGCGAACTCTCGGTGCCGCTTGGCGGCATTCTCGGCGGCAGCGGCCAGCGCAGCCTCGAAGTGTCGTCGGACAGCAACCTGATCCGCCTGACCGTGACCGATGCGGCGATGCTGGAACGCATCCGCCAGTCGGTCGAGCAGTCGATCCAGATCATCGAGCGCCGCGTCAACGAACTCGGCACTGTCGAACCGCTGATCCAGCGTCAGGGCTCCGACCGTATTCTCGTGCAGGTGCCGGGTCTGCAGGACCCGTCGCGCCTCAAGGAACTGCTCGGCAAGACCGCCAAGCTCGACTTCCGCATGGTCGATTCCAACAACCAGGTCGAGCAGGCCCTCCAGGGCCGGGTGCCGCCTGAAGACGACCTGTTGTACAGCGCCACCGCGCCGAAGACGCCATATCTCATCGAGAAGCGCGTTCTGGTGTCTGGCGGCGATTTGACCGACGCCCAGCCGGGCTTCGACCAGCGCACGTCGGAGCCGATCGTTTCGTTCCGCTTCAACACCTCTGGCGCCCGCAAATTCGCTCAGGCGACGCAGGAGAATGTCGGCCGGCCTTTCGCCATCGTGCTCGACAATGAGGTGATCTCGGCACCGGTGATCCGCGAGCCGATTCTCGGCGGCTCGGGCCAGATTTCCGGCTCGTTCACGGTGCAGAGCGCCAACGACCTCGCGATCCTGCTGCGCGCCGGTGCGCTGCCGGCGCCGCTGACCATCATCGAAGAGCGCACCGTCGGTCCGGGCCTCGGCGCGGATTCCATCGCCAAGGGCAAGGTGTCGTCCTATGTCGGCGCCGGTCTCGTCGTGCTGTTCATGCTCGTGACCTACGGGCTGTTCGGCCTGTTCGCCAACATTGCCGTGGCCATCAACGTCGCCATGATCTTCGGCGTCCTGTCGATGCTGAACGCGACGCTGACGCTGCCTGGCATTGCCGGCATCGTGCTCACCGTCGGCATCGCGGTGGACAGCAACGTGCTGATCTACGAGCGCATCCGCGAAGAGCTGCGCGCCGGCCGGACGGTCATCAGCGCCATCGACGCGGGCTTTGCGCGCGCGCTGGCGACCATTCTGGACTCCAACATCACCACCTTCATCGCGGCCGCCGTGCTGTTCTATATCGGCACTGGCCCGGTGCGCGGCTTTGCGGTGACATTCGGCATCGGCATCATCACGACGGTCTTCACGGCCTTCACGGTGACCCGGCTTATCGTTGCGACGTGGGTGCGCTGGCGCCGTCCGCAACGGCTGACGATCTGACGGCGGGAGAAACGATCATGAAGCTCCTCCGCCTTGTCCCGGACGATACCAAATTCGACTTCATGCGGTTTCGCCACATCAGCTTTCCGCTGTCGGCGCTGCTGTCGATTCTTGCGATCGTCCTGTACTTCTCGCACGGCCTGAATTTCGGCATCGATTTCCGTGGCGGCACGCTGATGGAAATTCGCGATACGTCGGGCCCGGCGGATATCGCCAAGATGCGTGCGACGCTCGGCGGGCTCAATCTCGGCGAGGTGCAGCTCCAGCAGTTCGGCAGCGCCGGCGAGGTCCTGATCCGTATCGCCGAGCAGCCCGGCGGCGATGCCGCGCAGCAGCAGGCGGTGCAGAAGGTGCGCGCCGCGCTCGGCGATCAGATTGACTATCGCCGCGTTGAAGTGGTCGGTCCGCGCGTGTCGGGCGAGCTGTTGTCCTACGGCGTTGTCGGCCTCGGCCTCGCCATCATCGGCATCCTGATTTATCTGTGGTTCCGCTTCGAGTGGCAGTTCGCGCTCGGCGCCATGATCGCCAACGTGCACGATCTCGTGCTGACCATCGGCTTCATGTCCATCGCGCAGATCGACTTCGATCTGACCAGCATCGCGGCGCTGCTGACCATTCTCGGCTATTCGCTCAACGATACGGTCGTTATCTACGACCGTATCCGTGAAATGCTGCGGCGCTACAAGAAGATGCCGATGGCGGACCTCTTGAACGCCTCGGTCAACCAGACCTTGTCGCGTTCGGTCATCACCCACGTCACCGTGACTTTGGCGCTCCTGGCGCTGCTTCTGTTCGGTGGCCCGGCAATCCATTCCTTCACCGCGACCATGTTGTTCGGCGTGGTGCTGGTCGGCACCTATACGTCGATCTTCATCGCGGCGCCGATCCTTATCTATCTCGGTGTCGGCACCGGCCGCGATGCGCTGTCGGCAGAGCCGGAGCCCGAGATCATCAATCCGAATGCCATTCCGGCGCGCTTTGTCGAGGATACGGCCGCGGACGAAGTCGCCGACAAACCGGCTTCGCGGCCGGGCGGCAAGACCTCGATCACCAACAAGCCGAAGCCCAAAGGCCGCCGCTGACGATGGCGGCCGGGCTCGGCACGGATGCGCCGCATCTGCCGACACCGGCGCCGATCGACGCCTACGGCAATGGCGGCTTCCGTTTCGGCGGCCATTCTGGCGGCATGTCGCATCGCGGGTCGCTGATTTGCTTTCCCGACGGCATGTGGGCCTGGCCGGTCGCCTCGTTCATGGACGTGACGGCGGAGACGCTGGCGCAGGTCTTCGCTCGCGGCGCGACGCTCGACGTGTTCCTGATCGGTGCCGGGCGCGACCCGGCGCTGCTGCCGTCTGCCTTGCGCGAGATGTTCCACGACCATTCGATTTCGGTCGACGTGATGACCACAGGCGCGGCCGTGCGCACCTATAATGTCCTGCTGGCGGAGAACCGCCGCGCCGGCGCCGGACTGATCGCGGTCGAGTAGCTGTCATGGCGAACCAAGCCGATCACTGCGCGTCACTGGTCCGCGAGGCCGATCGCGATCGCTATCTTGCGACCTTGTTCGCGCCTGCCGACCGACGCGCCGCACTGTTCGCCCTCTATGCCTTCGCCATCGAAATCGGCCGCGTGCGCGATGTGGCGCGCGAGCCGATGCCCGGTGAAATCCGGCTGCAATGGTGGCGCGAGGTGCTGGAGGGGAAGCGCGACGGCGAGGCAGCGGCCCATCCGGTGGCTTCCGCGTTGATGGCGGGCCTCAAGCGCCACAGCATCAAGCCCGACCGTCTCGTCGGCATTGTCGATGCGCATGGCTTCGATCTCTATGACGAGCCGATGGGCACGCTCGACGATCTCGACAATTATGGCGTGATGACCCAATCGGCGCTGCTCGATGTCGCCATCGATATTCTCGGCGGCGGCGGTCCGGAAGCGATGATGGTGATCCGCGGCGCCGGCATTGCGCTGACGGTGACGGACAGTCTGGTCCATCTGGCGAAACACGTCTCGCGACGTCAGATGTTCGTGCCGATCGAGGTGCTCGACAGGCATGGCGTCAACATCGACGAAGTCTATGCCGGCAAGACGAGCGAGGCGCTGAAGAACGCGCTCGCCGAAATGCGCCGCCATGCGCGGCGGCAGATGATCGCCGCTCGTAACGACGGGGCGCAGGTGCCTTTGGCGATATTGCCGGCGCTGCTGCCGCTGGCGCTCATCGGCCCGACGCTCAAGCCGATGGACCGGCGCGGCTATGAGCCGTTCGATGTAACGCCGCTGTCGCGGCTCAGGCGCCAGTGGCTGATCTGGCGGGCCTCTCGCGACCCGCAGCGGATCTTCGCCGTCTGATTATTCCGCCGCGTCGGCTTTGGTGCCGTCCATCCACAGCGCCAGATCGGCCAACGCCCTGGCGCTGAGCGCGCCCTTGCGCGCGACATTCTTCGCCGAGCCGCGGCCATATTTGCGGCCGTCTTTGTCGTAGGCGACCGGTTCGGTGATCGGCGGGAACAGGCCGAAATTGACATTCATCGGCTGGAAGGACGAGGCGCCGCCATCGATGGTTTCGATGTGGCCGCCAGTGATGTGCGCCAGCAGCGCGCCATGCGCCGTGGTCGGCGGCGGGGGCGGAAGCGTTTCGCCACGGCGCTCGGCGGCAGCAAAGCGCGCCGCCATCAGGCCGACCGAAGCGCTTTCGACATAGCCCTCGCAGCCGGTGATCTGGCCGGCGAAACGCCAGGCCGGATTGGCCTTCAGCCGAAGCGTCTCATCAAGAAGCTTGGGCGAATTCAGGAAGGTGTTGCGGTGCAGGCCGCCGAGACGGGCGAACTCGGCATTCTCGAGGCCCGGAATGGTGCGGAAGATGCGCACCTGCTCGCCGTGTTTCAGCTTGGTCTGGAAGCCGACCATGTTGAACAGAGTGCCGAGCTTGTTGTCCTGCCGCAGTTGCACGACCGCGTAGGACTTCACATCGGGCGAGCGCGGATTGGTAAGGCCGAAGGGCTTCATCGGGCCGTGGCGCAAGGTTTCGCGGCCACGCTCGGCCATCACTTCGATGGGCAGACAGCCGTTGAAATAGGGCGTGTTCGCTTCCCATTCCTTGAACGAGGTCTTGTCGCCGGCGAGCAGCGCATCGATGAAGGCGTCGTATTGCTCGCGCGACATCGGACAATTGATGTAGTCGGCGCCTGAGCCGCCGGGCCCCGCCTTGTCGTAGCGCGACTGGAACCAGGCCTTGTCCATGTCGATCGATTCACGATGCACGATCGGCGCGATGGCATCGAAGAAGGCGAGCTGCGTCTCGCCGGTCTTCTGCGCCACAGCGGCGGCAAGATCGGGCGAGGTGAGCGGACCGGTGGCGATGATGACGCTGTCCCAGTCGGCCGGCGGTACGGTGACTTCGCCGCGCTCCAGTGTGATCAGCGGCTCGGCCTTGAGCGCTGCGGTCACGGCATCGGAAAAGCCATCGCGGTCCACCGCGAGCGCGCCGCCGGCGGGAACCTGGTTGGCGTCGGCCGCGCGCATGATCAGCGAGCCGAGGCGGCGCATTTCCTCGTGCAGCAGGCCGACGGCATTGGCGGCGGCGTCATCGGACCGGAAGGAATTGGAACACACGAGTTCCGCATAGCCGTCGGTTTTATGCGCCGCAGTCTCGCGCTGCGGGCGCATTTCGTGCAGGATCACCGGCACTCCGGCGCGGGCGAGTTGCCAGGCCGCTTCGGAACCGGCCAATCCGCCGCCGACGATGTGGATGGGTGCGAATTTCGCCATGGTCGTCGGGTGTTTGATGGTCATTGCGTGATCATTAGGCGCTGAGAGGCGGACCGGCAATGGTCGAGAGTCGAGCGATGAGTTTGGGTCGGAATGCCCTGCTGGCCGTCCTGATGGCGCCGGTTCTGGCGGCGCCGGCCCACGCCGACCGTGCGGCGGTCGAGCAGGCGGCCTATGCCGACCTGTCGATTTCGGCGCCGACGGCGCAATTCATGACCGTGTGTCATGGTTTCGGCTGTCAGTACCGGGTGGAGCTCGGCTTCTCCTTAACGGACCAAGCGACCTTGCGGCGGCTGATGGCGGCAGGCAAGGCGTCGGCGGCGAGCGAACGCAAGGCAGTGGCTGCGGTAGGCGCCTGGTTCGATAAGCGCATTGCGCCACTGGCCGGCACGGCAGGCCACGTTGCGCGCGCCAACCGCGACTACATGTTCGACAAAGGCCAGTTCGACTGCATCGACACCAGCCGTAACATCACCAGTCTCCTGCTAGTGCTCGATGAACTGGGGCTGCTCAAATATCATGTCGTCGCCGAACCGGAGGCGCGGGGCCATATTATTGATTTCAATGCACCGCACGCGACGGCGGTGCTGGTCGAGAAGGGCAGCGGCGTCAAATGGTCGGTTGACGCATGGACCAGGTCTTACGGCCAGGCGCCGGAAGTCATGCCGCTCGATCGCTGGAAGGAGCTCGACTGATCTCGGTTCGGAATCAAAACGCCCGCAAAGTTGCGGGCGTTTCAGACACTTAAAACGCTTCCTGGGACCTTAGCGGACCTGAGCGGCGCCCCAGGCAGCGCGTTCGATCTCCGAGCGGTTGAGACCGATATCAGCCAGTTCGCGATCGTCCAGACGGGACAATTCACGGACGCTGCGGCTGTAGCGCTTCCATTCCTGGATGAAGCGGACGAGGGCGGCAAACATGGGATTTCTCTTTCAGCTATCTGTTTTTGAAGTCTTCGCTTCGACCGGGATGTTGGGCGTCCCGATCAATCTGCAACGAACATACTCATCGCTGCTCATATGAAAAGCACTTATGTTGCGATGCAGCTAAGCGAATTTGCATAGCTTAAGTATCTGTAATAAAACTAAAAAATAGAAAATTTGGCCAAGGCTGCGGGTTAGGCAGTCATTTTATCAGCCTACTTATTGTGCAAGCGCGAAGAGAAGAGCCCTCCAAGCCTGGAAACCCACGACATCGCCCAGAATCGTCCCCAGTTTGATCATACTGGCGACGAATCGACGCAATCCCGGCTGATCGGTGCAGGTGTCACAATTTTGTCCTATGCGTTAAGCGCATATGAAGGCGCCAAGCCCACGAATCGAGCCGTTTCTTGAGGGTTTCGTGGGGTATTGGCCGGTATCGCGCCGGGCGACGGGCGTGTAAATTTTAAGCGTTCAGCAGGGGGCGGTACATGGGTCGGGCGCGCGCTTTGCTGCTGAAACGATGCTGCGCCTCAAGGCCCTGGGGGCGCGCCATTCAGGGATTGGCGCAGTGACAAGGGCTACCGACGGGCTAGGACCCGATCGCCGTCTGGTCGTCGCCGCCTTCGGCGTCGCGCAGATTCTCGGCTTTGGCACCTCATTCTATTTTCCCGCCGTGTTCGCTACGCCGATCGTCGCCGACACCGGTTGGTCGCTGGGCCTGGTGGTTTCCGGGACGTCGATCGGGCTTCTGGTGGCCGGATTGATCTCGCCGCAGGTGGGCCACCTCATCGATCACCACGGCGCGCGGCCTGTGATTTGTGCCAGTTCGCTGCTCAATGCGGCGGGCCTCATTGCCGTCGGTCTGGCGCCGAATGTCGCCGTCTATCTCATCGCTTGGGTGGTGATCGGTCTGGCCATGGGCACGGGTCTTTACGATGCCGTCTTTGCCGCGCTCGGCCAGCGTTACGGCCGCGAGGCGCGGGGGCCGATTACCAATCTGACGTTGTTCGGCGGCTTTTCCAGCACGATATGCTGGCCGCTGAGCGCTTTCCTGATCGAGCACACCGGCTGGCGCATGGCCTGTTTCATCTACGCCGGCCTGCACATTCTGGTCGCGCTACCGTTGCAATACGCGGTCACGGGCAATCGGCGAATAGTACCATCCGCAACGACAACGAATGACGAAGTCGCCCCGCAGCCGCCAACGGTCTCGAGCAAGCACGAGCGACGGATCTTCCTTCTGGTTGCCACGATTCTTTCGCTCGCCGCCGGCATCGGGTCGATCGTCATTGTCCACTTCATGATATTTCTGCAGTCGCGCGGTGTGGCCGAAGCCGCCGCCGTTACGCTCGGCACTTTGTTCGGGCCGGCGCAGGTGGGCGCGCGCATCATCGAGCGGCTGTTCGGCACGCGCTATCATCCGATCTGGACCATGGTCGCGTGTTGCGTGCTGATGGCTGTGAGTTTAGCGCTGCTTTTCGGCCATTTCGCGTGGCTCGTCGTTACCATTCTGCTGTACGGTGCCGGGTACGGCATATCCTGGGTGGGCCGCGGTACGCTGCCGCTTGCGCTGTTCGGGCCGGTTCGTTTCCCAAGACTGATGGGAAAGATTGCGTTCCCCAGCCTGATCGTCCAGGCACTTGCGCCCTCGGCCGGCGCACTGATGATCGAACACGCTGGTGTCGATGCGACCATCGGCCTATTGACCGCGTTCGCTTTGATCAATGTGGTGCTGATCGCTCTGTTGTGGACGATGTGCCGGGCTCAACTGCGAACGGAACCGTGACAATGCTGGTGCTGCAAACGCTGTATTTCGAAGACCTGTCCGTCGGTCAGACGGAGAAACTGTCGAAGACGGTGAGCGCGTCCGACGTGGTCGGTTTCGCGGAGATTTCGGGCGACCGCAATCCGATTCATTTGTCCGAGCATTTTGCGGCCCAGACGCCGTTTGGCACCCGCATTGCGCATGGCCTTTACACCGCGAGCCTGATCTCGGCCGTGCTCGGCACCCGTCTGCCCGGTCCCGGCGCCATCTATATCTCGCAGACCCTGAATTTCCGCGCGCCGGTGAAGATCGACGACACGGTCGAGGTCATCGTGTCGGTCGCCGAACTCATGCCTGAACGCGCGCGCGCGCGCCTATCCTGCATCTGCAAGGTCGGCGATGATGTCGTGCTGGACGGCGAAGCCTGGGTAAAGGTGCCGTCGAAAGAGCAGGGTGGCCGGCCGCTGCCGCGGGTTTAGACCGCTCACACAAAGCTCACGCAGGCTTTAGAAGTTGGTGAAGGCGGGCCGTGTTATGGCATCGTCAGCGCGCGACATCACGAGGGCGCGACGCGAGGGCATGGAATGGCGTCTTTTGAGCTTTGGCGAGACCGGCGGGGCCGTGTTTCCACCTTGCGCATTGTCGCGGTCGCCTTGCTGCTGTTCCCGGTGGTCAAGGCGCTTGTCGAAGCCGGTGTTATCGCCGGCGGCGCGCGGCCGCTCAACGACGTCATTCACCGCACAGGCTTCTGGACCCTGGTGTTTCTCGGCGTGACTTTGGCCATCACGCCGCTGCGGCGGGTCGCACGTTATGGCAATCTTATTGACGTGCGCCGCATGATCGGCGTTGGCACTTTCTGCTACGCGTTCGCCCACATCCTGCTCTACATCGCCGATCAAAGCTTCGATCTGGTCAAGGTGTTTCAGGAGATCACGCGGCGCGTCTATCTCATCATCGGCATGGTGGCGTTCACCGGTCTTGCGGCGTTGGCGATTACTTCGACCGACGGCATGATCAAGCGCATGGGCGGCCGGAGCTGGCGCCGCCTGCATCAGGCGATCTACGCCATCGCGCTGCTCGCGCTCATCCACTACTTCCAGCAAACCAAGGCCGACGTCACGGTGCCTGTCTTCGTCGCCGGCCTGTTCGGCTGGCTGCTCGCTTATCGGATCTGGGCGTGGTGGCAGGACAAGGCCGAACTCTCGACCCTGAGCCTGCTGGCGCTCAGCGTGATCGTAGGGGCGCTGACTTTCGCCGGCGAGGCGATCGGCATTGCCGTTCAGTTCGGTGTGTCGCCCATGCGGGTGCTGGCCACGGCGTTCGATTTCGACGCCGGCATCCGGCCCGGCTGGCAGGTCCTGGCCGCCGGGCTTGCCGTGGTCGTGCTTGATTTCGTGCGCGCCCGATGGAATAGCCGGTCCGCGCGGCCGGTCGCGGTTCAATAGAGACGGGGAAGAGGCATGCCATTCTGTGTCGTTGCGCACGGCGCGTGGAGTTCGGCCTGGGCCTGGAAAAAGATGTATCCGCTGCTGGAGCCGCGCGGCATTCATCTCGTCATCCCGACGCTGACGGGCCTCGGCCAGCGCAGCCATCTTGCCCATCCGGGCATCGATCTCGAAACGCACATCGCCGATGTGCTGGCCTGCCTGTTCTATAACGATCTTCGCGACGTCTGCCTGATCGGCCATTCCTATGGCGGCATGGTTGCGACCGGCGTCGCCGATCGCGCCCGCGACCGCATCGGCAAGCTGATTTATGTCGACGCCTTCGTGCCGCGCAACGGCGAGAGCGCCTTCGATGTCATGCCGGAATCGACACGCCAGCAGCGCCAGTCGGCAGCGGCTGGCGGGCCCGATAGCTGGCGCATTCCGCCGGGACCGATGCCGGCCGACACTACGCCGGAGGATCAGGTCTGGTGCGCACCGCGCCGCGTGCCGCAGCCGCTCAAGACGTTCGAGCAGAAGCTCAAATTTCAGAACGGCGACCTGACGCTGCCGCGCCATTACATCTACTGCACGCGGCATACCCCGGAGGACCGTTTCCGGCCGTTCTACGAACGCGCGAAGGTGGAAGCGGGCTGGCAGCCTTACGAAATAGACGCGAGCCACAATCCGCACATCACGGCGCCGCAGGCCTTTGCCGACCTTCTGAGCCGTATCGTCGCCTGAGCTGGCTCGGCGCTTTGCGCTGAATCAACGCGCGACGATCGCCCGCGGCTAGGCTGCCTGTCCCGAACGGGAGAAGCAGGCCATGGCGAAGATCGCGATCATTGTCGGCACGCCGTTGCAGGACAGCTATTGCGAGGCGGTCGGCCGCGCCTATCAACGCGGCGCCGAAAGCGGAGGGCATCAGGCCGACCTGTTCGTGCTGGGCGAGATGCGGTTCGACGCCGTGCTGCGCGAGGGCTATCGCCGCGAGCAGCCGCTGGAGCCGGATCTTGTTGCTGCGCGCGACGCCTTCAAGGCCGCTGACCATTTGGTGTTCGTATTTCCCCTTTGGTGCGGCGACATGCCGGCCATCATGAAGGGATTTATCGAACGCATTTTGCAGTCCGATCTGCTGGCGTTTCAGAAAAGCGGCGGTGGCGCCAACTGGAAGGTCTATGCCGGCAAATCGGCCCGCATCATCATGACCATGGGCATGCCGGGCTGGTTCTATCGCTGGTACTATGGCGCGCATGCACTCAAACTGATGAAGCGCAACATCCTCGGCTTCATCGGCATCAAGCCGGTGCGTTCGACCATCTTCGGCATGATCGAGGCCGCCGGTGACGACAAGCGTCACGCCTGGCTGTACGAGGTCGAGGCGATGGGCCACGCGGCCGATTGATAGCGGTTACGCTTGCTCGCGGCTGGTTGCTGGCACCGGATTTTCAGACTTCTTCGGCCACCACGGCTTCAAATGGCCGGCGGCGTTGATCAGCGGATTGATCAGCTCGCCCTTGACCGTGTGCGCATCCGGATCGCCGGGAAAGCCGAAGGTGATGGCTTCGCGCTTCTTGGCCGGTATGTACAGCGTGCCGAACATCCAGTCCCAGAGCGCCAGACAGCTACCGAAGTTTCGGTTGAAGTGCTTCGGGTCGGCCGAGTGGTGCACCTGATGATGCGCTGGCGAAATGAAGATGCGGCCCAGAAGCCCCTGGAACGAGATCCACATGTGCGAATGCTGAAGATGCACGTAGGTGTGAATGAACAGCACCAGGATCATATTGGTGTCAGTGAACGCATATTGCGGCACTGTCTGGCCGAACATGGCGTGGCCCAGTCCATTGGCAATCGCCGCCGAGAAGGCAAGGATATTGGCGAAGATCAAGGCGTAGACCGGGTGAACGCGGAAATTGGTCAGCGGCGTCAGAACTTCGGCGCTGTGATGGACTTTATGAAACTCCCAGAGCAGCGGCACCTTGTGGCTGAGCCAGTGATTGAACCAGTAGCCGAGCTCGTAGGACAGAAACAGCATGACCGTAATGACGGTGCGTGGCACCCACGCGGGCAACGTTGTCGGCTCGATCGGGCCAAACAGTGCGGTCGCACTCGCCACGATGCCGTGCGAAATCGACTGGTATGAAATTACGGCCCAGCCGAACACCACGCCGTAGACGAAGACGTTGAAGATCACATAGCCGATATCGGCTTCGTTCGATTTCGACGTGACGATGCGCTTGGGGAACAACGCGCGCCATAAGGTGCGCCAGCTTAGGCGGCGACCGCGTTTGAGACGCTGCGCCATAAAGAAGACGATGGCGACGATAAACGCGGCCGTCAGCGAGGTCAGGGAGAAAGGAGAACCGAGCGAGAACAGCAATTTCTCGCACTGGCCAAGTAAAAATTGTACGCCGCTTGCAAAGTCCAAGAGAGGCTCCCTGCAAAAACTGCCGCAGGCGCCCAATGTCTTACCGAAACGTAAAAATAACGTTAGGCCGACGTGACGTTGTGTGCCGAATCGTCAGGCCAGCAAATCAGCATATTCGGAATGTTTGTCGATATAGGCCTTCACGAAGGGGCAGAGCGGTTTCACCTTGAGGCCGTTGCTGCGGATCAGATCGAGCAGGCCGCGGGCCAGTGCCGAGCCGACACCGTGGCCGCCAAGTTCCTTCGGCACTTCGGTGTGCAGAATGGTGATGACGTCGCCATCACGCCGGTAGGTCGAAAAAGCGATGTGGCCGTCGATGTCCAGCTCGAAACGCTGGCGCTCCGTGGCGTCGTGAACCTGATTCGACATTCGGAAGGTGTCCTCGCGCGGCGGCGGACCGCGCTCGCGGGTGCCTTCAGCTCAATTTAAGCGGCAGCGGCACGGGTGTCACGCTGTTCGACCGCTTTACGCCGCGCGTGCGCCGGGTGTCAGGGACTTGCGCAGGTCGCTCACGAGATTGATGTAGTAGGCCATCACGAACTGGCGAACCGCCGACGACAAATTGGTCGCGCCTCGCGTCTGATTGATCTGCACCAGCAATGCGGTCGCCGAAACGCGCTGTACCGCGGCGATGTCTTTCAGCGCGTGCCAGAACATGTCTTCCAGGCTGATGCTGGTCTTGTGTCCATTGATCAACACCGACCGTTTGGTGATCGCCGAATTCATCTCTCGAATCTCCGTCTGCTCCCGACCTGGAAGCGCGCGGACCATGATGCTTTCGCCGCAATGAAGCCAGCCGCCAAAAAATGCAGCCATGAAAGAATTATGACGGGCGATGGAACTCTGACGCGTAATTTTGACGGCGGGCGCGGTCTCTTTTACCGTTTCGCGGCATTGGCGATTATAAATAGCCGCGCAGTGGTAGGCAGATGAGGCTTGGCGAACCAATTCCGTCGGTTGTCCGAAATCAGGCGGAAGCTTTCTTGGCGTCGTCGCGTTTGCCGACGACTTTCAGTCGCGAGCCCTTGTGCGTCGGATACACGCCAGCTTCTCCGGTCGGAAGAACGAAAAAATCGATACCGGCGGCTGAAAGCGCATCTTTGATCAAAAGCAGTGCCGGCGACGCACCTTTATTATAGCCATTGTGCGCTTCGATCCGGCGCAGCGTGCCGGTCGACAGGCCAGTGCGGTCGGCGAGGTCGCGCACCGACCAATTCAGGATGCCGCGAGCCGCGCGAATTTGCGCGCCCGTGATGAGCCCGGCGGCAGATTCCGCCGCGATCTGGTCGCCATTGATGAGCTGCGACAGGCCGACCCATTCGCGCACGCTGCCGTCGTCATTGATGATCGGCGAGCAATATTGGCGCCGCCAGTGATAATTGTCGTCCTCGCCGCGGACGCGCAGGTCGAGCGTAAAGCTTTTTTTGCGTTCCGCAGCGGTGGCCCAGGCGGTGCGGGCGATTTCGGCATCGTCGGGGTGGACTCGGCTGAGCCAGCCAAAACCGAGCCAGTTGCTGGCGATGGCGGTGCTCGAGCGGCCGCGCAGCAGAAGATCGGTTCGGAAGCCGTCCGATCGGGCAGTCCACAGCCGGCCGTCGATCGCCGACATGATGGTGCGCACGCGCTCGGAATCGACCTGGGAGGCCCGGACATGTTCGACATGGGCGGTGACATCCATCAGCGCGCCGATGGCGCGCGACTTGCGGCCGGTGACATCGACCACGACCTCGCCATGGATCGCCATGGTGCGAACCCGGCCGTTGGGATGAATGACGCGAAACGTCCGCTCGAACGGAAGACCTTCGGCAAGGATGTGCTGAATGTCGGCCATCACGGGCAGGTCGTCCGGATGCGTGACCTTCTCGAACACGCTGAAGGTGAGACCCTCGATTGTCTCAAGGGGCCCGTCGGGCACCTTCAGGCCGAGCAGGCGATAGCTGTTGGAGGAGAAGCCGATTTGCCCGCTGCCCAAGTCGATTTGCCATAGCCCGTAGCCCGCCACTTCCTCGGCGAAGCGGACGGTCTCCTCGACAGCTTTGTCACCGGCAAACAAGCGCAGCATCGTCCGTCCCACCGACGTCAGATCGGTAAAACGTTATAGAAATTGCAGGTATCGGCAAACAGTTTTGTTAAAATTGCGCGTGATCGCGCTGTCGCACTACTTAAATTGCGCTGGGGCGGCGAATTCTCATCAAAATTTGTATTGCAGTGCAGCGGGATGTCGGCGCACGGCTTGGTGCCGCGGGCGATGGCGCAAAGTAGCAGGCCGTTTTCGACGCTTGGTCGGCGGCTTGACTAGATCTCGCGGCCAGGCTCGTGTGCCAGCGGCGACGGCCGGGCGAGGAGCTCCTTGTGCCAGTCGGCCGGGCAGGAGCGGCCGACGAGCCAGGCGAGCGGCAAGCCGCCAATCAGACCCACGGTCATGAATCCGGTGATCACCAGCCCGGCATAGGGCACCAGCGGCGGAAACAGCGTGCCGGCGTAAATCGCCGCCGTGAACACCACGAGGTTGAATGTCGTGTAGAAGAGCAGGGCGATCTGCACCTGCGTGCCGGTCTTCATGGCTCGTTTCCTCGAAGAGCGCCCGGGTGACCCGGTGCGACGCATTGTTGATTGCGCCCATGATGGAAACAAAGCGCCGTGCGCGCAACCGGCTCTCCCGGTAACGGAATACGAATCTCACATCGTCAGCACGACCCGGCCGTCAATGGCGCCCTTCTTCATGGCGTCGAACACCGTATTGATGTCGTCGAGCCTGCGCGTCGTCGTGGTCGATTTCACCTTGCCCTCGGCGGCAAAGGCGATGGCCTCGGCGAGATCCCGGCGGGTGCCGACGATGGAGCCGCGCACGGTGATGCGCTTGAGCACGACATCGAAAATCGGCGCCGGGAAGTCCCCCGGCGGCAGGCCGACCAGCGCCACGGTGCCGCGCTTGCGCGCCATGGCGATGGCCTGACCGAACGCCGCGTTCGACACCGCGGTGACCAGCACGCCATGGGCGCCGCCGCCGGTCTCCTTGATCACCTTGGCGACCGCGTCCTCCGTCATCGCATTGGCCGTGACGTCCGCCCCGAGTTTGCGCGCCAGCGCCAGCTTGTCGTCGGCGACATCGACGGCGGCGACATGCAGGCCCATGGCCTTGGCATATTGCACGGCGACATGGCCGAGCCCGCCAATGCCGGAGATGACGACCCATTCGCCGGGCCTGGCCTCGGTCTCTTTCAGGCCCTTGTAGGTGGTGACGCCGGCACAGAGGATCGGCGCCATGTTGACGAGATCGGCGCCCTTGGGAATGCGCCCGACGTAAGGCGCGCTGGCGATGACATATTCGGCGAAGCCGCCATTGACGCTGTAGCCGGTGTTGTGCTGCTCGCCGCACAAGGTTTCCCAGCCGCTGGTGCAATATTCGCAGCCGCCGCAGGCATCGTGCAGCCACGGCACGCCGACGATATCGCCCTCGCGCAGGCCGAACGGCGCCTTGCCATTGGCGCTTTTGCCGACAGCGGCAATGGCGCCGACCGCCTCGTGACCCGGGATGAAAGGCGGCGTCGGCTTTACGGGCCAGTCGCCGCTGGCGGCGTGAAGATCGGTGTGACAGACGCCGCTGGCGGCGACCTTGACCAGCACTTCGCCGGGCCCAGGCACGGGCACCGGCATATCCTCGATGACGAGCGGCGCCTTGAACTGGCGCACCACAGCGGCTTTCATCATGTTGGCCATAACGCGATTCCTTTGACGGTCATTCCAGTGACCGCAGCACATACGAAGCGCGCCGCCGCGGCCTTGCGCTGGATCAACGCAGGCGCAATGAGGCGGCGAGGGAACTGTGACGCGCAACGGCGCGGACGGGGCGGGGGACGCATGGAGGCGCTGGTTTCGCGATCGTCATGGGCGCTGCTCGGCGTCAATCTCGGCGTCATCGGCCTTGCCGTCACGCAGGACTGGAGCCTGGCCACCGTTCTTGCCAGCTATTGGCTGCAGAGCATCATCATCGGCCTGTTCCAGGCGCAGAAGATGGCCGACCTCACGGTGTTCTCGACCGAGGGCGTGAAGATGAACGACGTGCCGGTGCAGCCCACGGTGGCGACCAAGCGCGGCATGGTGGCCTTCTTCCTCGTCCATTACGGCTTCTTCCACCTCGTCTATGCGATGTTCATTGTGCAATACGGCGCCATCGCCTGGGGCGATGTGGCCCTGTCCGGGCTCGCCTTCTTCGCCAATCATTTGTTCTCGTATCTCGACAACCGCGGCCGCGTGCGCAAAGTGCCGCCCAACATCGGTACGATGATGGCGTTTCCCTATATCCGCATTCTGCCGATGCACGCCTTCATAATTGGCGGCGCGCTGCTGGCGGCGACCGGCGGCTGGGCGATTGCCTTGTTCATGGCGCTGAAGACGATCGCCGACGAGGCGATGCACATCATCGAGCACCGCGACGCCGCCGAAAGCTGACGGGCGACGTCACGGGCACGCTGCGTCATACGTGCCCTTCATCGGGGATATTCAGCGTCCGGCCGCAGGCCTTGCAGTGCACGGCGTCGGCATCGTGGCGCTGCAGGCCGCAATCGGGGCAGGCAAAGCGGACCTTGTTCGGGCTGATCAAGGCCCGTGCCAGATTGAAGAACAAGGTCACGCCGAAGATCATGATCGCCACGGTGATCAGCCGTCCCGTGGTGCCGGGCAATGTGATGTCGCCGAAGCCGGTGGTGGTCAGCGCCGTGACGGTGAAGTACAGCGCGTCGGCATAATTGGCGACTTCCTTGTTGACGGGATATTGCGTCTCATAGACGACCGCGGTCATCACGTAGATGAAGACCGCCAGGTTGATGACGGCGAAGATGACTTCCTCGTAGCGGCGGAAATAGCCGCTGTCGGCGCGCAGTTGCGCCAGCAGGCGATAGCTGCGCAGCAGCCGCAGCGTGCGCAGGATGCGCAGGAAGCCCGCGCCTTCGCCGACGATGGGCGCCAGAAACGAGACGATGGCCGCGATGTCGGCCCAGGTCGCCGGATGCATCAGGTCCCGCCAGCGCCGGTCGCTGATGAACAGGCGCGCAGCAAAATCGATGAGGATGATGAGGCCGAACACGATGTCGCAGGTCTCGACCCATCGCTCGCGCGCGATGAACGAGGTTCCGACGATGAAGAGGATGGTGCCGATGTCGAAGGCCAGCAGCGCATAACGGAAGCGATAGGCCGCCGGCGTGGCGCCTTCGTAGAGCTGTTGCAGGGACCCGCGAAACCCGGCCAAGCGGCCGGGGGCGGTTTTTGTCCTGTTGGCTGGTCTGGCTTTCGCTCGGGTCACGCTGGCGGTCGCTCCGGTCGGGCGCTGGTCGTGCGGGCAGCCTATCATGGTTCGACTCCGCCTTTCCTGCCGGCACCGGTCCCGCTACAAGCACTTATGCCCGATTCAATGCCCACGTCCTGGCTGACTGCGCTGGACTGGTTCGGCATTGCGATTTTCGCAGTGACCGGCGCGCTGGTCGCCTCACGCAAGCGCATGGACATTTTCGGCTTCATGCTGCTCGGCGCCGCCACCGGCATCGGCGGCGGCAGCCTGCGCGACGTGATGCTGGGGCAATTGCCGGTGTTCTGGGTGAAGGAACCGGCGTCGCTGGTGATCTGCCTCGTCGTGTCGGCGGCGACCTTCTTCCTCGCGCATATTCCGGAGTCGCGCTACCGCGCGCTGCTCTGGCTCGACGCCGCCGGGCTGGCGCTGTTCTGCGTGGTCGGCGCCGACAAGGCGCTCGAAGCCGGCACCGGCGGCTTCATCGCGGTGGCGATGGGCGTGATGTCGGCGACCTTCGGCGGGGTGATCCGCGACATTCTCGGCGGCGAGAGCCCGCTGGTGCTGCGCAAGGAGATCTATGTCACCGCGGCTTTGGCCGGCGCGGGTGCCTATGTCGGGCTGATCGGGCTGGGTGTGTCAAACGCGGCGGCCACAGGGACCGGCTTTGCGCTGTGCTTCACCATCCGCGCATTGGCCCTGCATTATCACTGGTCGCTGCCGGTGTACCGCGCAAGGGAAGGCAGGACGGTGGAGGAGGTCGAACAGCTTGGCCAGCGGCCCGCAAAATCGCAGAGCGGCGAGGGTGTCGACCACGGCTGAGCGTTGCTCCGTCATCGCGCTTCTCCTGGCGGCGCCGGGCCGCGCTTCCGGCGGCTGATCTGCCTTTCGGCAGGTAGCGCGCACTGTCAGCGAACTCCTCGCGGCCGGTCCTAGTGCCGCGCGGTCAACGCTCGTGCCTCGCTATTGCGCGCCAAAGGGCCTAGGTTCGATTCCATCATCGGCTGATGCAACAGGCGCCGGTGGCTGAGAGACAGCGAGACGCTGCGCCAGGTGTCCGGGCTCCCGCCTCAACAGGAGCACCGATGGATGCAGGTTTTCGTTCGCGACAATAACGTCGATCAGGCGCTGCGCGTTCTGAAGAAGAAGATGCAGCGCGAGGGCGTGTTCCGCGAGCTCAAGCGCCGACGCTTTTACGAGAAGCCGTCCGAGCAGACGGTGCGCGAGAAGGGCGAGGCGGTGCGCCGCATCCGCAAGCTGGCGCGCAAGAAGGCGATCCGCGAAGGCCTGCTGCCCGCGCCGAAGCCGAAACCGAAACTCGACGCCCAGGGCAAGCCGCTCGCGCCGCGCGGCCCTCGGCCCGCCTAACTGTAAGGAGTCATCTGCATGCGTATTTATATTTTCACGTCCGAGGACAATGACCTTTCCGCCTTCAGTGGCGATGAGGAGGGCGCCAAGCTGCCGGCGCAATTCGCGCCGTGGACGCCCGCCGGCTTTGTCGAGAACGGCGCGCAGCCGCCGCACAACTTCTCCCGCTTCAAGATCGAGGCCGCGCTCAAGCTGGTGGGATTTCAGCTTTGGCGCGTGAAGGAGAAAGAAAAGGCGGAGTAGGGACTTTCCACGCCTGGTGTTTTGGGGATTGCAGGGCGGGTCAGGCGCGTGGCGCCGTAACCCACCAAATTGTCACCGCTGGCTTAAACGGCGAATTACGCTTCGCTAGTTCGGCGTGCGGTCTACGGGCTGAATCTTTTAAGAATGTGTCCAGACAGCCTATTCGATCGGTAATCCATTGATCTCGAATACGGAAGGAATTTTGGCCAAATGATCGAATGCCTTGTATCGCCCTAAACACCACGCAACCAGACCAAGGCGATTGACGCCAGCGAGAAGATCAACTTCATCAATTGCGGCTTTGATAGCTGCGTCAAACAGCATTTCTGCCGCCGGGCGAGAATATCTTGCCCGAACATAGAGCTCAGTTATTGGGTCGTTGACCAATCCGCTTTGTAGAAACGCATCCGGTTCATTGGTGTTGAAGATTATTTTGCGTTGCAGCCACGGAAGATCAGCGGCGGCCTGATAAAGCTCCAGCGCGCGACTATGCCACATTGGAAGCGGCCAGCGGTATACAATGCCGACTAATGCATCTTCATTTCTCTCAGCTAAAGCCAAAGATAGAACGACATCTTCAATTCCCGGAACCATATCGGGACTTGTTCTTCGGAGCATGAACTTCTTTGCAGAACGGGTACCATTGCTCATCAAGCAGCGAAATGTCCGTGTCCGCATTTGCATTGACATGCTTGTAAAAAGGTGACGGATAAGTGTTTCGTTCTTCTGTCGATCAATTCCTCGTTCAATGTCCAGAACTAACAATTCTGTTAGACGATCGATCGCTTCGCTCGGTAGTGAAGGGCGTTTTGTGATTTCATTGAAGAAAATGCGTCGTACGGTTGGGTGACTGCGGTGCATGCCGACGTAATCTAAGAATAGCTCATCGCTCAAGCCGGAAACATATCCGAACATCGCTGACGAGGCGGTGTCGGAATGGCAAATAGACTCGATTTGTTCGGGCGATAAAAAATGTTCGGGGCGCATACTCAATGGTCGTTACGCGAAACGCGTCCTATAGGTCGGGTTTGATTAAGACGCTATTTTCTCCCTCCGGCTTTTGATTGCTGGTCATGACGCAGAGCATGTAAAAATCTGAATATCAGCGGCTGTGGCGCACTTAACGCGGTCAAATCTTCTGGCAGCTCGTGTGCATCTCTCTTTCTAAGATAAATATCTCTGCTTTCCAAAAGTATCTTGATTACGTATTGCCGATTCTGCTGGAGGTTGAAGGTGTCTTCGTCGGATATATCGACGATGGAGGGTGTCGCGTAAGAGAGGGCGTCTTTTGTTGTCATGTGGCCTGTCCTTTTAGGAGGAGCGTTGCCGGGAGAGTCTAGTAAGAACTCCTACGCATAGGGAGGCAGTGCGTGCCAAGAGGAGGCGGGCTGCGGCATTGTCAAAACGCCCATGCTTATTATCCACGCAAACAAATCCATAAGTGTTATCGATGCTAACTTGTGCATCCGATTTGGCCGTCGTAATCGGCACGACCAGTGTTGCGCGATACTTTTTGAACCAGTCTTTGTTTTGATTTTTATAAAGTCGTAGCGCCCACAGTAAACGTAAATGATTTGAAATGTAGTACCCGCGCTTTCGTTGCCACCTAGTTGGCGGATCTACAATGGCCTTAAACGCTGTGTTGCCTTGATAATGGAATTGCTCAAGTCGGTCGTCTGCGTCTCGTCTCGCGGTTGCGCTCGCTTCGCAACGTGTTGCGGTTTGCACTAGGCCTGAAGCACTAAGTGTCTTAATAGAAACGTGGCATGAATACCCGGTATAAGTACCAAGAATGTTGCATGTCGCGTTGGCGAGTCTTGTTAGCTCGAGATTCAGTTGGTATTTTAAGTCTTGTGATATGTAGCCAGTGTGGCTGTTGAGTTCTTCGCGTATATGATCGAAGATTGCATACGTGCTTTCCATTTCTTTCAGGATTGCAATCCATTTTCGGCGCTCCTCTCGCTCTCGAAGAGCGCCCCGCAATAGAAGCGTAAGAAATGCCACCAACACAATTCCGTAGCGCGCTGCATAGATTTTTTGCGCAATCGGGTCGGAAATTACGAACTCAAATATATTCTCGAATGTGGCCGGGTGATTCGAATTAACATACGCAAGCGCTACCGTGATTATCGCGGAGGCGCCGACAACCCAGTAGAAAAGATGCACCGGTATGGCGAGGAGACGTTCTATTGGAGGGTCTCTAGGGCTGGAAATGAGGTTTAACTGTATTTTGGCCGGGTTCGACTTCTTTATAAAATCGAATACAATTAATGGCTGCGAGTCAATACTCTGCAACCCCGAAAAAGGCGGGTTTGATGGTAGTCCGGTTTTATGCACCGGCTGCATAAATCGCGCATGGCGAAACGTAAGAAGTTAATTTTAGCCGATTCGCCTGATGCTCAGTAGTGCTGACGGTAGGTCTTACTCCGCCGCCTTCTGACCCTTCTTCTTCGGGCCTGCATCCTTCTTCGCCAGCACGGGCTTCAAATACTGCCCGGTGTAGCTGCGCTTTTCCTTGACGATGTCCTCCGGCGTGCCCTTGGCGACGATCTCGCCGCCGCCGTCGCCGCCTTCGGGGCCGAGGTCGATCACCCAGTCCGCGGTCTTGATGACCTCGAGATTGTGCTCGATCACCACCACGGTGTTGCCGCCTTCGACCAGCTCGTGCAGCACTTCGAGCAGCTTGGCGACGTCGTGGAAGTGCAGGCCCGTCGTCGGCTCATCAAGAATATAGAGCGTGCGGCCGGTCGAGCGTTTCGACAGCTCCTTGGCAAGCTTGATGCGCTGCGCCTCGCCGCCCGACAGGGTCGTGGCCTGCTGGCCGACATGGATGTAGTCGAGGCCGACGCGGTGCAGCAGCGCCAGCACGTCGCGCACGCGCGGCACGGCCTTGAAGAATTCGAGCGCTTCCTCGACCGTCATGTCGAGCACGTCGGCGATCGACTTGCCCTTGAACAGCACCTCGAGCGTTTCACGGTTGTAGCGCTTGCCCTTGCAGACGTCGCAAGTGACGTAGACGTCCGGCAGGAAGTGCATCTCGATCTTGATGACGCCGTCGCCCTGGCAGGCCTCGCAGCGGCCGCCCTTGACGTTGAAGGAGAAGCGCCCGGGCTCGTAGCCGCGCGCCTTGGCTTCGGGCAGGCCGGCGAACCATTCGCGGATCGGCGTGAAGGCGCCGGTATAGGTCGCCGGGTTGGAGCGCGGCGTGCGGCCGATCGGCGACTGGTCGATGTCGATGATCTTGTCGATGTGCTCGAGGCCCTCGATGCGGTCATGCGGCGCGGGGGCGAGCGAGGCGTTGTTCAGCTTGCGCGCCACCGAATTGTAGAGCGTGTCGATCAGCAGCGTCGACTTGCCACCGCCGGACACGCCGGTGATGGCGGTGAACAGGCCGAGCGGGATGTCGGCGGTGACGTTCTTGAGGTTGTTGCCGCGGGCGTTGACGACCTTGATCTGCCGGCGCGGATTGGGCGTGCGGCGCTGCGGCACCGCGACGTTGAGTTCGCCGGACAGGTACTTGCCGGTCCATGACTGCGGCGCGGCGATCAGGTCCTCGACCTGGCCCTCGGCGATGATGTTGCCGCCGTGAATGCCGGCGCCGGGGCCGATATCGAGCACATGATCGGCGATGCGGATGGCATCCTCGTCATGCTCGACCACGATCACGGTGTTGCCGAGATCGCGCAGGCGCTTGAGGGTGTCGAGCAGGCGGGCATTGTCGCGCTGGTGCAGGCCGATCGACGGCTCATCGAGCACGTAGAGCACGCCGGTGAGGCCGGAGCCGATCTGCGAGGCGAGGCGAATGCGCTGGCTCTCGCCGCCGGACAAGGTGCCGGAGGCGCGCGACAGGTTCAGGTAATCGAGGCCGACATCGTTGAGGAAGCGCAGGCGGTCGCGGATTTCCTTGAGGATGCGCGGCGCGATCTCGGCCTGCTTCTTGTTGAGCTGCTTGGGGAGGTCGGTGAACCATTCCTCGGCCTTGCGTACCGACAGTTCGGTGACCTGCGAGATGTTCAGGCCGGCGATCTTGACGCACAGGGCCTCGGGCTTGAGGCGCGCGCCATGGCAGGCGGCGCAGGGCGTGTCGGTGAAATACTTGCCCAGTTCCTCGCGCGCCCATTCGGAATCGGTTTCCTTGAAGCGGCGTTCGAGATTGGTGATGACGCCCTCGAACGGCTTCTTGGTGGTGTAGCCGCGCATGCCGTCGTCATAGACGAATTTGATCTCGTCCTCGCCGGAGCCGTAGAGGATAGCCTCCTGGGTCTTCTTGCCGAGGTCCTTCCACTTGGTGTCGAGCGTGAACTTGTAGTGCTTGCCGAGCGCCTCGAGCGTCTGCGTGTAATAAGGCGACGACGACTTGGCCCAGGGCGCGATGGCACCCTTGCCGACCTTGGCGTCGCGGTCCGGGATCACCAGCTCGGCATCGATATGCTGCTCGACGCCGAGACCGCCGCAGGCCGGGCAGGCGCCGAACGGGTTATTGAATGAAAACAGCCGCGGCTCGATTTCCGAAATGGTGAAGCCGGAGACCGGGCAGGCGAATTTTTCCGAGAAGATCAGCCGCTCGTGGGTGGCGTTGCGGCCGCGATTGGCGGCGGCGCCGGTCGCCTTGGCGTCGGCAAGCTCGACCACGGCGAGGCCTTCGGCGAGCTTGAGGCACTGCTCCAGCGAGTCGGCGAGGCGCGCGGTGATGTCGGACTTCACGACCAGACGATCGACCACGACATCGATGTCGTGGGTGAACTTCTTGTCGAGCGGCTTGACCTCGCTGATCTCGTGGAATTCGCCGTCGATCTTCACGCGCTGATAGCCCTTGCGCATGTACTCGGCGAGCTCCTTCTTGTACTCGCCCTTGCGGCCGCGCACGACCGGGGCCAGCACATAGATGCGCGTGCCTTCGGGCAACGCGAGGACGCGGTCGACCATCTGCGACACGGTCTGCGATTCAATCGGCAGGCCGGTGGCGGGCGAATAGGGAATGCCGACGCGCGCCCACAGCAGACGCATGTAGTCGTAGATCTCGGTCACGGTGCCGACGGTCGAGCGCGGGTTCTTCGACGTCGTCTTCTGCTCGATGGAGATGGCCGGGGAGAGGCCGTCGATCTGGTCGACGTCCGGCTTCTGCATCATCTCGAGGAACTGGCGCGCGTAAGCCGACAGCGACTCGACGTAGCGGCGCTGGCCCTCGGCATAGATGGTGTCGAAGGCGAGCGACGACTTGCCGGAACCTGACAGGCCCGTGAACACCACAAGCTGGTCGCGCGGGATCACGACGTCGACGTTCTTGAGATTGTGCTCGCGGGCGCCGCGGATGGTGATCTGGCGGGAGTCGAGGGCGCGTTTGGCGGATTTGTCGGTTGCTCTGTCGTTCATGGGCACGGAAGAACCTGTTGGCGCGGCAAAAGGCCGGCGTTCCGGCGACCGACTGGGTCCGCTGGAGCACACGACAGGGTGGAACGTAGTGAGAACGGGTCCGGTTCGCTAGGGGCGGCGCACGCTTTCGCTGCGGCCGGCTGCGATATGGGGATAACCGGTGGCCGGACAATGTCGCTGCGCGGGGAAATACATCGCAAAACCACAAAAAAAAGGCCGGCACGAGGCCGGCCTTTTCAGTCTCGTCGATGCGAAACTTAGAAGCGGTAGTTCAGGCCGGCGCGCACGACGCTAAAGTCGTAGTTGCCCGACACCGGAACGCCGGCAAGGTTCAGGTTGACGTCGCCCGAGTGAATGAAGAGGTACTCGGCCTTGACGGTCCAGCGATCCCAGGCACCCCATTCGAGGCCGCCGCCGAGCGTGTAGCCCGAGCTCCAGGACTTGTCCGAAACCGAAGCAACGCCGTTGGTGGCGCTCAGTTCGGTGCGGGTATAGGCGAAACCGCCGGTGCCGTAGACCATGAAGCGGTCCCAGGCATAACCGATACGGCCGCGCACGGTGCCGAAGGCGTTGATGCGGGTGGTGGTCGAGATGCCGCCACCGGTCACGGTTTCGTCGATGTCGGCACCCTGGATGTCGGCTTCGAGGCCGAGCACCAGCGGGCTGCCATAGGCCTGCCAGTTGTAGCCGATCTGGCCGCCGCCGACGAAGCCGCCGGGGTTGCCGCCAGTGTCGACCCAGCCGTAGCCGCCGTTCAGGCCGGCGTAGAGGCCGGTCCAGTTATAGCCAGCCACCATCGGCGGAGCCTTGGTGTAGTTGCGCGCCGGCATGTCGGCGGCAGAGGCGGCGCCAGTAAGGCCGATGACGGCCAGCGCTGCAGTGAAAAGATGAATTGATCGCATCAGAAGCTCCCGGTTTGGACGCGCAGAAGAAAGCAATACCTGCGTAGTGTGCAACCTATATCCGATGTTCGCGTAAAAGCTGTTGCATATAAGCTACTGGAACTTATAATCTATTTTGGAACTCCGGGATCGAAAAGTTCCATTGCGGGAACTTTTCTACAGGCCAGGGTTGTGTCGTCAGCCGACCATTCCGGCAATGCGGGTGCCACACGCTGTCTCGACCCATTTGACAAAGGCGGGCTCGATAACTAGAACAAAATAAGAACATTCGGCGCTGTGGCTACGTCGCTGTCGTCGGCGCCCGAAGCGGGGCATGATCCGCTGTGGATTACAGGCGGCGACCTGAGACGCCTCCCATGCCGCGCCGGTAGGGTGAGATTGGCAGGGAACGCCGCACGGCGAGCGGACCCTTTTAACGGAAGCGGCGACCGGTTGCGTTGCGCCTAAGCTGTTTAGGATCAGCTGTGGCGCAAGATTAGGTTCAAGAACGGTTCGGTTCGGCTTTTGTCGGCAGATCGGTCAGCCAGGCGGAGAGCATCATGGCGGGTAGCGTCAACAAAGTGATTTTGATCGGCAATCTGGGCGCCGATCCGGAAATTCGGCGCACGCAGGACGGCCGGCCGATCGCCAATCTGCGCATCGCGACATCGGAAACGTGGCGCGACAAGAACACCGGTGAGCGCAAGGAAAAGACCGAGTGGCACCGCGTCGTCGTGTTCAACGAAGGCCTGTGCAAGGTCATCGAGCAGTATCTGAAGAAGGGCGCCAAGGTTTATCTCGAGGGCGCGCTGCAGACTCGCAAGTGGCAGGACAAGGACGGTCAGGATCGCTACTCGACCGAGGTCGTGCTGCAGGGCTTCAACTCGGTGCTGACCATGCTTGACGGCCGCAGCGGCGGCGGCGGTGCGAGCGGCGGCGACTTCGGATCGAGCGACGACTTCGGCTCCAGCGGCCCGTCGTCGAGCGCGCCGCGCCGGCAGCCGGCGATGGCCGGCGGCGGTGGCCGCAGCAACGACATGGACGACGAGATCCCGTTCTGAAATCGGTTGTAATGGCCCGTGGCCGCTAACGCATAGATTGTAAGCGTCCGCGATGCATGGTTAGATCGCTCCCGTTTCAACGGCTCACGGGGAGGTCTGTCATGCATCGCGTTCTGTTGATTGCGCTCACCGGCGCACTGTGCGTTGCGGCGTCCACTGCCGCCTGGTCGGCAGAGAAAATGCGCGGCAACAAGGTTTTTGCCAGCGGCTGCACCAGCTTCAAAGTGCCGTTCTGCACGATGCTGAAGACCGGCAAGTCTTCGTATGCCCTGATCGGAGCGTCTGTGCCGGCCGGCATCGGCGTGACGCTGGTCGGCGAGAAGGGCGATTACAACTTCCTGTGCGGGGCGTGGTCGCTCCGGGTCATCAGCTGGAAGCCGAACAGGATGAAGTGCCCGATGTAGGGCACCGGCCTAACGCTCGCGCAGGTTACGTGCGCTCGGTCAGCAGCGTTGCCAGACACAGCGCGCAGAATCCCGCGAGCGTCAGTGCCGTATTGGCGGCGTGCGACATTTCCCATTGCCAGCGCAGCGCCTGCCAACCGGCCGGCGCCACGGTCCAGTTCGCCGTCGCGACATTGGCGGGATAGGTGAAGGCGAAAAAGATCGCGAGGCCTCCGGCGAGGCACACGACCGCAAGCAACATGAGTCGGAACGGCATCGCCTGCCGTCGCAGGGCAACGGCCAGCACGGCATTGGCGGCGAGCGCGCCGAACGAGGCAATGCCGAACAGCGCCCAGCCGTTATAGATTGCCTGCGCCGCGAAATAGGTCTCCTGCGTCATGGCGAGCTTGGTCATCAGCGAGGCGGCATGCGAGCCGCCCGGGACCAGAGCGAAGGCGGTGAGGAAGAGCGCGACGAATTGCAGGGCAAGCATCGGCGCAAAGTGCTTCCGAACTGCGGCAAGGGCGTGTCGTGGTGTTGAAACCTGCCAGCCGTTCAGAGTTTCTGGCGTCTGTTCGCCGTCACGACGCGTGTCGCGATAATGCGGTCGATGCGGCGGCCGTCAAGGTCGGCAATCTCGAAGCGCCAGCCATGCGCGGCGATGGCGTCACCGATCTGCGGAATGGCCTGGAACCGCGCCAGCAGGAAGCCGGCGGCGGTCTGGTAACCGCGATCGCGCGGCAGCGCGATGCTGAGCAACTCCGCCATCTCGTCGGCTGCGAGCGAGCCGGCCAGCGACCAGCGTTCGGGGCCGAGGCGAACGGCGGACGGCTCATCATGCGAGGCCTGCCCGGCGCCGATGATGACTTCCATCAGATTGGCCGGCGTGACGATGCCTTCGAAGTGGCCGTATTCGTCATGTACCAGCGCCAGCGGAATCGCCGCATCGCGCAGCACCGGCAGCACGTCGAGCGAATCCATGGTGTCGATGACGACCGGCGCGGTTTTGACGAAGCGGCGCACCGACAAGTCCTCACCGGCCAGCGCGGCGCGCAGCATGTCGCGAATGCGCACGACGCCGTGAATGTCGTCGATGTTTTCTCCGGCGGGGAGAATGGCGCGGCTGGTGCTGTTCAGAATGCCGCGCACGGTTTCGTCGTCGGCATTGCAGTCGATCCATTCGACCTCATGCCGCGGCGTCATGGCACCGCGCACCGAGCGGTCGGCGAGCCGCATCACGCCGGAGATGAGCTTGCGCTCGCCGGCCTCGATGACGCCGGCGCTTTCGGCTTCCGCCATCAGACTCTGAATTTCCTCGTCGCTGACGCGCGATTGGCCGCGTTCGCCCTGGCCGAGCAGGCGCAGCACGGTTCGGCCGGAGAAGTCGAGCAGCGTTACCAGCGGCGCGGAGATCTTCGACAGCACGGTCATCGCCGGCGCAACGCGGCAGGCGACACGTTCGGGGTCGCGCAGCGCGACCTGCTTCGGCACCAGTTCGCCGAGGATGAGCGACAGATAGGTGATGACGAGCACGACGAGACCGACACCGAGGGAGTCGGCAATGACATTCGGCACGCCGAGATTCTGCAGCACGCCGGTCAGGCGCAGGCCGAGCGTCGCGCCGGAAAAGGCGCCTGATAGAATGCCGACCAGAGTGATGCCAATCTGCACCGTGGAGAGAAAGCGGCCGGGATCGGAGGCGAGCGCCAGCGCCCGCCGCGACCCGTAGACATCGCGGGCAATCATCGTCTTCAGGCGGCTGTGCCGCGACGAGACGATGGCCAGTTCCGACATGGCAAGCGCGCCATTGACGAAAGTGAGCGCGATGACGATGGCGATTTCGATATAGACCATGACGGCAATCTAATGGTTCGCGAGGGCCGGCGCGGCCCCGTGGCGGCACTTTGCCGCGCGACTCTTTACGCGACTACGCGCCGATGGTGGCGCGGATGCCGTCGATGACGAACTGCACCGCCAGTGCCGCCAGCAGCACACCGAGCAGGCGCGATAGCACCATATTGGCAGTGCTGCCGAGCAGCCGGCCGAGCCGCGTCGCCATCAGGAACACGGCAAGGCAGAGCAGCATGATGGCGACGATTACCGCGAACAGCATGCCGAGCTTGATGGGGTCGCCGCCGGCGCGGCCGGACAGCAGGACCGACGCGGTGATGGCGCCGGGGCCGGCCATCAGCGGAATTCCGAGCGGGAAGGCGGCGATGTTGCGCACGCGCTCCTCGATCGCCTGTTCGGCGGCTTCGGTCTGCCGCGTGACGCGCACGCCGAACACCATTTCAGAGGCGATCGAGAACAGCAGCAGGCCGCCGGCAATGCGGAAGGCCGGCAGCGTGATCGACAGCGCATGCAGCAGCCAGTTTCCGATCATGGCGCTGCCGGTGAGAATGATGGTGGCGATAATGCAGGCGCGCAGCGCCACCTGCGGCCGGTTCTTTTCCGGCAAGCCGTGGGTGACGGCGAGGAAGGCCGGGACAAGGCCAATCGGGTCGATGACGACCAGCAGCGTGACCAGCGCCGAGATCAGGAAATCGAAGGGGACGGAGCCAAGCACCATAGTTCCGATGGTAGCCGTTCGCGGGGGCGTTGACGCGCCCTAAAAGCGCTTTTGCGCGGCTTTATTCGCGGCGCGCGTGTGCCCTTTCCGAGGGCTTGGAAAATCGGCTGTAAAATATTGAAATTGCAAGAAAAAAAGACTGTCTTGCCGGGGCTTTAAAATTGGCGTCCGGGGGCCAAATCAGCTACAAATCCGCAGCAGATTCTCTGCCCTCAGGAACGCGTCCTTGTCCGATACCGAGATCCCCAAAACGGGGGGTGAAAACCCCTCCGACGTGCGCCCGATTTCGATCACCGAAGAGATGAAGCGCAGCTATCTCGATTACGCCATGAGCGTGATCGTGTCGCGCGCGCTGCCCGATGTGCGCGACGGCCTCAAGCCAGTGCATCGGCGCATCCTCTATTCGATGCACGAGCAAGGCCATACGCCGGACAAGAAATACGTGAAGTCGGCCCGCGTCGTCGGCGACGTGATGGGTAAATATCACCCGCATGGCGACAGCGCGATCTATGACGCGTTGGTGCGCATGGCGCAGGATTTCTCCATGCGCCTGATGCTGATCGACGGGCAGGGCAATTTCGGCTCGGTCGACGGTGATCCGGCGGCGGCGATGCGCTACACCGAGTGCCGTCTCGCCAAGCCGGCGATGGCGCTGCTCGACGACATCGACAAGAACACCGTCGATTTCCAGGACAATTACGACGGCAACGAGCAGGAGCCGGCGGTGCTGCCGGCGCGCTATCCGAACCTGCTGGTGAACGGCGCCGGCGGCATTGCCGTCGGCATGGCGACCAATATCCCGCCGCACAATCTCGGCGAAGTCATCGACGCCTGCGTGGCGATGATCGACAATCCGGCGATCACGACCGACGACCTGCTCAACATCGTGCCGGGACCGGACTTTCCGACCGGCGGCATCATCCTGGGCCGCTCCGGCATCTATTCGGCCTTCACGACCGGGCGCGGCTCGGTGGTGATGCGTGGCAAGGTCGCCTTCGAGACCTTCGGCAAGGACCGCGAGTCCATCATCATCTCGGAAATCCCGTACCAGGTGAACAAGGCCACCATGGTCGAGCGCATCGCCGAACTGGTGCGCGACAAGAAGATCGAAGGCATTTCCGACCTGCGCGACGAGAGCGACCGCGACGGCTATCGCGTCGTGATCGAGCTCAAGCGCGACGCCGAGCGCGAAGTCGTGCTCAACCAGCTCTATCGTTTCACGCCGCTGCAGACGTCGTTCGGCGTCAACATGGTGGCGCTCGATGGCGGCCGTCCGCTGCTGATGACGCTGAAGGACATGCTGACCGCCTTCGTCGCCTTCCGCGAAGAGGTGGTGTCGCGGCGCACCAAGTTCCTGCTCGGCAAGGCGCGCGACCGCGCCCATATCCTCGTCGGTCTCGCCATCGCGGTGGCCAATATCGACGAAGTGATCAAGCTGATCCGCGCCTCGAAGGACGCCAAGGAAGCGCGCGAGGCCTTGATGGCGCGCGACTGGCCGGCCAAAGACATGATCAACATGGTGCTGCTGATCGACGATCCGCGGCACCGCGTCTCCGATACCGGCTCGACGCGGCTGTCGGCCGAACAGGCCCAGGCCATCCTCGATCTGCGCCTGCAGCGCCTGACCGCGCTGGGCCGCGACGAGATCAAGGAAGAGCTGGACAAGCTCGCCGCCGAGATCGCCGACTATCTCGACATCCTGCGCTCGCGCGCGCGCATCCAGACCATCATCAAGGACGATCTGGCGGCGCTGAAGGCGCAGTTCGCCACGCCACGCCGCACCGAGATTTCGGAAGCGGCCGGCGACATGGACGACGAAGACCTGATCCAGCGCGAGGACATGGTCGTGACCGTGTCGCATCTGGGTTACGTCAAGCGCGTGCCGCTTTCGACCTACCGGGCGCAGCGCCGCGGCGGCAAGGGCCGCGGCGGCATGCAGGTGCGCGACGAGGATTTCGTGGCCCGGCTGTTCGTCGCCTCGACGCATACGCCGGTGCTGTTCTTCTCGTCGGCCGGCAAGGTCTACAAGGAGAAGGTGTGGCGGCTGCCGCTGGCGGCGCCGCAGGCGCGCGGCAAGGCGTTCATCAACATCCTGCCGCTCGACAACGGCGAGACCATCACCTCGATCATGCCGCTGCCCGAGGACGAGAAGACCTGGGGCGATCTCGACGTCATGTTCGCCACCACCAAGGGCACGGTCCGCCGCAACAAGCTGTCGGACTTCGTCGAAGTACGCCGCTCCGGCATCATCGCCATGAAGCTCGCGGACGGCGAGGGTATTGTCGGCGTGCAGATCTGCACCGAGAAGGACGATGTGCTGCTGACTTCGTCGGGCGGTCAGTGCATCCGCTTTGCGGTGCCGGAGGTGCGCGTGTTCACCGGTCGTACCTCGATGGGCGTGCGCGGCATTGCGCTCGAGGACGACGATCGCCTGATCTCGATGTCGATCCTGCGCCACAGCGAGGCGTCGTCGGAAGAGCGCGCGGCTTATCTCAAGAAGGCGAGCGCGGTGCGCCGCAGTTCCGGCGGCGACGACGAAGCGGTGGCGGCCATGCAGGTCGAAGCCGAAGAGAATGTGGCCGCGATCGAGATCAGCGAAGAGCGCTATGTCGAGATGTCGGCGGCCGAACAGTTCGTGCTGACCTTGTCGGAGCGCGGCTACGGCAAGCGGACGTCGTCGTACGAGTACCGCATCACCGGCCGCGGCGGCAAAGGCATCGTCGCAATGGATATCTGGCAGAAGGCCAAGGGCGGCGGCTTCGAACTCAAGCCGAAGATCGGCCGCCTGACGGCGTCGTTCCCGATCGAGGAAGACGATCAAGTGATGCTGGTGACCAATGCCGGCAAGCTGATCCGCACGCCAGTCACGGGCATCCGTCTCGCCGGACGGTCGACGCAGGGCGTTATCGTGCTGGATACGGCGGACGACGAGCGCGTCGTGTCGGTCGAGCGCCTCAGCGAGGACGAAGGCGGGGAGTAAATCTCCCCGGCTGGACATTTCCGTTCAGACAGGGATTACTGAATCGCCCGCGTTTGCGGACGATGACAGTGAGAACTCCCTATGAACTGGCAGCTTTTCTCGGCGTTTCTCGTTATCACCACGATCCTTATTGCGGTTCCGGGTCCGGTCGTGACCCTGGTGATCGCGACCGGCGCGCAGCGCGGCATTCGTCCGGCGCTGGCGACCGTGATCGGCACCATGGCCGGCACTGCGGTGCTGCTGGCCGCCATCGGCTTCGGCCTCGAGTGGCTGCTGCGGATGTCGACGACGTTGTTCGAGATCATGCGCTGGGCGGGCGCCGCCTATCTGTTCTATCTCGGCATTCAGGCCTGGCGGCATGCCGGTGATCCGGTGCCGAAGCTCGAGCCCCGCGGCCATGTGTTTGCGACCCGCGGCTTTCTCGTCGCGGTGACCAACCCGAAGACCATTGCCTTCTTCACGGCCTTCCTGCCGCAGTTCATCGATCCGGCGCTGCCGGTCGGCTTCCAGATCTTCGTGATGTCGGTGACGTCGCTGCTGATCGCGGCGGTGCTGGACTCATGCTGGGCGGTTGCCGCCGGGCTTGGCCGTGCCTGGTTCCTGAAACCCCACCACAACAAGCTGCTGGGCCGCATCTCGGGCCTCGTGCTCATGGGCGGCGGCGTATGGCTGAGCCTGACACGCCGGCCGGGCTGATACGCCCGGCGCCGCCGGGAGCAAGAACGTGCGCGGGGCCTGATATCGCTCAGTAGCGATAGGTAAACGTCCCGCGCACCGTATTGCTGATCGCGGCCGTGGACAGTTCTCCGGCGTAGCTCAGGTCGAAGCTCATGCCGTTCCGGATCGCCCAGGTCAGTCCGGCGTCGTAGAGCAAGGTGTCGCCGACGATCGGCGCGCCGTTGACGTTGAACGCCGACGCACCGCCGAGTGCGAGCTGCGTTGTTGTCGCCCGTTGCCCGAAGGCGTGGCGCCAGCCAAGTGCGCCGTGCAGCGTCACCGCTTGCGGACCGAAGGGCAGCGCGCCGGCCGCTCTCGCGCCGAGCGTCGAGAAGCCGGTGTTGTGCACCGTGCGCGCCGCGGTGAGGGCAGCGGAGCCCCCGGTCTCGCTGTAGCCCGGCGTCACCGTGTTCACGTTGGAGAGGCCTGCATAGGGCTCGACGATGGCCGCACCCGCCGGCAGGCGCGTGCTGATCTCGCCGAACAGCTGCGTGCTCATGGATTGATATTGAGCTTCGAGCTTTTCATTGAAGCCGGTGAACGCCACCGTGCGGTTGCTTCTGATGTCGTTCCAGGTGAAGGCCGCACCGCCCCGCAGGGCGTAGCTGTCCTGCTGCACGCCGCCATAGGCGGCGACGTGATAACCGTCGGAGGTGGCGTTCGACAGCCGCGCATCGGACGAGATCCAGGTCCGGTCGAAACCGGCGGCAAGCCCGTAGCGCCAAATGCGATCAACGGTCACATCGTAGCCGGTGACAACGCCGCCGGTGTTGCTGCGCGATTCCGCCATGTCGGCGTTGCCGTAGGTGCGGGTCCAATTGCCGAAGGCCTGGCTCCAGAGCGACACCTTGCGGCTGTTGTCTTCGGCGCGCGTGAAAGGCCAGCGGCCGGCAAAGGGACGGCGCGTTTTGCCGTCGTCGGCATAGGCCGACGACGCGCCGCCCGACACCTGCATCGCCGTCGGACCGCTGAAGCGGGCGCTGGCGCCCGAGCCTTGTGCCAGGCGGTTGAAGATTGACGCATTGATGGTCTGCGTGCCGCCGATCAGCGTGCCTTGCAGCGTAGCGAAGACTTCGCCGGAGAGCAGATCGAATGCCTTTCGTGCTTCGGCCGCGTCGAGATACAGCAGCGACTGGTACAAGGGGTTGGCGCGGCTGAGGCCTTCGACGCTGGCCGCCACCGCGCTCTGGTTGGACGTGGCTGCGACGCTGGACCACGCATGGCCATTGGGGGTGAGCGTCAGCGTGACATCGGTCGCGCTGTAGTTCAGCGCGGCATTGAGGAAGGCGTAGGTGGAATTGACACCGGCAAATGTGCCGCTGATGGTCGCAGCTTGCAGGATGGTCGCGGTGTTGTTGCTGATGGTTCCGGCGCGCACGGTCACCGTGCCGTCCAAACTGGCGTTGCCGGTGGCGACAATCTTGCCGGCCTGCGTCGCATTGGTGCCGACCTCGAACGTCGAGCCGGCATTGAAGGTGACGTTGCCGATGACGGAATAGCTGGTTCCGGCGCCGACCGAGACTTTGCCCGCGTTCGTCAGCGCGCCTGTGGTCTGGTTGAAGCCGCCGAGATCGAACGCGCCCCCGGTGCCGATGGTGAGTGAGGTCGCGGTCGGCAGCACATTAACAGCGCCGGCCAGCAGCGTGCCGCCGGAGATGGTGGTGCCGCCGGCGTAGGTGTTGGCGCCGCTCAGCGTGAGCGTGCCCGTACCTGATTTCATTAACGAGGCATTGCCGCCGATGACGCCGGAGAAGGTTGTGCTGGTGTTATTGCCACCGATCGTGAGCGCCATCGCGCCGGTCTGTACGATACCGGCGCCGGCCAGCGAGCCGATGGACTGATTATTGCTGCCGGCATTCCAGATGGCGCCCGACGCGATGCTCATGGCCGTCAGACTGGAGAAGGCGTTGGCGGCGGTCGTGGACAAGGTGCCGGCCGAGATTGTGGTGGCGCCGGTGTAGTTGTTGACGCCGCCGAGGGTGAGGGTGCCGCCGCCCGTCTTGGTGAGACCGAAGCTGCCGCTGTCTTCACCGACGATGCCGTTTTGCGTGGCGGAGCCGCTGTCGACGTTGAAGGTCGTCGATGCCTTCATCGTTATGTTGTTGGCGATCGTGACGGCGCTTGCAAAGTCGACGCCGCCGTTCTGCACGGTCAGGCCGCCAGTGCCGAGGGCGTTGCCGTGACCCAGACGCAGCGTGCCGCCATTGAGCGTGGTGCCGCCGCTAAAGGTGTTGTTGCCGGACAGCGTCAGTGTGCCGTCGCCGATCTTGCTCAGCGCGCCGCTGCCGGACAGCACGCCGGACCAGGCAACGCCGAGGCTATTGGTGTCGATCGTCGATGTGGTACCGCTCAGCAGCGTTGCATTTACGGCGGCGGTCAGCGCTGAACCATAGGCCTGCACGGTGCCGCCGCCGAGATTGAAGGCATAACTGCCGCTGCCGGCGTTACGCGCATGCAGGTTACTGCCGCCAATCTGAAGTGTGCCGCCGGTGAGGTTATAGGTGCCATCGCCATAAGCGGAGAGATAAAGACCGGAGATGGCCCCGATCCGCAGGATGCCGCCGCTCTGATTGATCGTGCCGCTGCCCTGGCCGACGGTGGCGGTGGCATCGCGATTGCCGATGATCAGTCTGCCGGCGGAGATCGAGTCGGTGTCGACGACGACGAGGCTAGTGCCGCTGATGTTCAGCGTGCCGGTGCTCGCCGGATTGGTGCTGGTGTTGCGGCCGATGTTGTGCAGACCGCCGAGGAGGCTGAGCGTGCCGCCGCTGATATTGTAGGTGCCGGTGCCGCCCTGATTGCCGATGTTCATGCTGCCCGAGGTCACCGTGACGGCACCGCCGGTCTGGTTCATGGTGCCGGTGCCGCCCCAGTCGCCGATCTGAAACGCCGGATCCAGCGAACCGCCCGGCCCGCCGCTGATGTTCAGCGTGCCGCCGGACATGGTCATGCCCGCTGTGCCGGAGTCGGAGCCGACCGCGAGATACCAGATAGAGGACGTCCCGGACGTCAGCGCGGCCGCGCCGCCATTGATGTGCAGTTCGCCGCCGTCTTGCGTGAAATTGTCGAAGGTGACGGTGCCCGTGCCGGTTTTCTTGATCTGTCCGGTATCGGCGGTGCCGTGAATGGTGCCGGACCAGACGGTGTTGGCATTGTCGCTGATGGTCAGCGCCTTGGCGCCGATCTGAACCGTGCCGCCGCTATTGATGGTGAGCGTGCCGATCGACTGGTTGAACCCACCGAGGTCGAAGGTCGTGCCGGACTGCACAAGCACGCCGGACGAGGTTGCGATGGCGTTCGCGATGCCCATGGTCAGCGTGCCGCCGGCAATGGTGGTGAGACCGGTATAGGTGTTGGTGCCGGACAGCGTCAGTTGTCCGGGGCCGGTCTTGGTCACGGCCATGCCGGCAACGCCTTCGCCAAGCGCTCCGGATTGTGTGGCAGCGCCGCTGTTGACGTTGAGCGTTGCCGGGTTGCTGAGAGTAATGGGGACGGTGAGGTTTGCGCCGTCGGTGTAGTCGATGGTGCCGGCCGATGCCGGGACGCCGACAAGAGTTGCCAGCGTCAGCGCGGTCACGCCGCAGGCGACAGCGCGTACCGATGCGGCTGGCTCGGCGAGTGCGGTGGAGGACAATAGCCCTGAGCGGACCGTCTGGCGTCTTGCGTTCGTTGAAGTCGAAGAGGGTGACGTCGAAGCCTGTGAAGACCCAACCGGGGGTCGTCCATTTCGCATTTCAAATCCTCAGTCCCTGACGCGTAGCGGCCTCCTGTCGCTCCCTCCGTCAGCAAAATTTCTCAGTAGATCGGACATGCGTCCGCGATACTTGAAACGATCAAGTCATGTCGTGTCGGATATGGGTATTTGAGCTGTTGGAGCCGCCCCAGTGTTATCCGGCCAAACGGACCATCCATTCAAGAATGGGCATGGCTCAGATTGGGCTTGGTGTCCCAGTCTGGGATCAGAGGCGACGGTTCTATGACGTGTGGATGCGCGCCAGACCTGACGCTCAGCGCGCGCCGGCGCGTTCCAGGATCGCGACCATGTCCGCGTAGCGGCGGGTCTTCGCCAAGGTCAGCGGTGTTGCGCCGGAGCGGTCGGCGATGTTGACGTTGGCGCCGGCTTCGACCAGCGCCTTCAGCGTCGCGGTGTGACGCGCGCCGCCATTGCCGAGCACGATGGATTCGATCAGCGCGGTCCAGCCGAGATTGTTGACGTGGTCGAGTGGCGCTTTCGCCGCGATCAGCATGCGCACCACCTCATCATGGCCGAGATGCGCGGCGGCGATCAGCGCCGTACCGTGATAGGGGCTGGTGATGTTTGTCGCCTTGCAGCCACCATCGAGTGACAGTTTCAGCATCGCCACATCGTCGGCGACCGAAGCGATGGTGACGATGTCATAGGCTTGCGCATCGAGCGCATTGGCGTCGGCGCCGAGGCGGAGCAGGGCGCGGGCGGCGTCGGCCTTTTTCAGATGCACGGCGACATGGAGCGGCGTGCGCCCGCCTTTGTCGCGCGCCTCGAGCGCGGCGCCGTTTTTCACCAGCCGTTCGACCGCTGCTGCGTCACCCGCGGCGGCCGCAGCGTGCAGGCCCTGATACGCCGCGATCTCGGTGGCATCGGGGGCCACCTGCGCCGACGCAACCGGGGCCGTCAGGACGAGGGCGGCAACAATGAAGCGGATGAGCATCGGATGGGTCCCCGGATGGTTGGCCGCCAAGATTTGCCCGAGACTAACCCCGAATGCGGGCCGTTCATCCGGCATCAGGGCGCGGCCCGCGGCCGCAGCCGGGATGCTGGACCGGCCGACCCTTGCCGCAAGGGCGGGGCCGGGGTAGACGGAACCCATGTCGCGGATTGCCCTTTACGCCGGCTCTTTCGACCCGGTCACCAACGGCCATATCGATGTTGTGCGCCATGCCGTCCGGCTGGCCGACAAGCTCATCCTCGCCATCGGCATTCATCCGGGCAAGGCGCCGCTGTTTCCGGCCGAGGAGCGACTGGCCATGCTCGAAGAGACCTGTGCGCCGCTGGCCAAGGCGGCCAAGTGCGAGATGACTTGCATCACTTTCGACGGCCTGCTGGTCGCCACGGCGCAAAAGGCCGGCGCGAGCATCCTGATCCGCGGCCTGCGCGACGGCACGGACTTCGACTACGAAATGCAGATGGTCGGCATGAACGAGGCGATGGCCCCCGAGATTCAGACCGTGTTCCTGCCGGCCTCGCCGATGGTGCGCCCGATCACCGCCACATTGGTGCGCCAGATCGCCGCGATGGGCGGCGACGTGTCGTCATTCGTGCCGGCCAGCGTCGCCGAGCGGCTGAAAAAGCGCTTCGCCAAATCCTGATTTTCCGGAGACCGACCATGATCTCTCGACGACTTCTCTTGTCGGTGGCGCTGCTGACGGCTGGTTTGTCTCCGGCTTTGGCGCAGAACGCCAAACTCGCCAATCCCGCCGCGCTCACCGAACAGGCGCCGGCAACCTACAAGGCCAAGTTCGACACATCGAAGGGCTCCTTCGTCATCCAGGTGACGCGCGCCTGGGCGCCGACCGGCGCCGACCGCTTCTACAATCTCGTCAAGAACGGCTATTTCGACGATGGCCGCTTCTTCCGCGTTATCCCGGGTTTCATGGTGCAGTTCGGCCTCAATGCCGATCCGGCGCTGAATGCTAAATGGCGCGTCGCGCGTATTCAGGATGACCGCGTCTCCCAGAGCAACACGCGCGGCATGGTCACCTTCGCGACTTCCGGCCCGAACGCGCGCACCACGCAGGTCTTCATCAATTTCGACGACAACAGCCGGCTCGACGGCATGGGTTTTGCGCCGTTCGGCAAGGTCGTCTCGGGCATGGATATCGTCGACAAGCTCTATTCGGGCTATGGCGAGGGCGCGCCGAACGGCCGCGGCCCCGACCAGAACCGCATCCAGACGGAAGGCAATGCGTATCTGACGCAAGGCTTTCCGCGGCTCGATCACGTCACCAAGGCGACCATCGTCCCCTGACGACAAGCCTTCGATTTCCAGGACAAGGAGTTTTCCGATTATGGCCAAGCCAGAAGATACGCTGACGCTCGAAACCACCAAGGGCAACGTCGTCATCGAGATGCGCCCCGACCTCGCGCCCGGCCATGTCGCGCGCATCAAGGAGTTGGTGAAGGAAGGCTTCTATGACGGCATTGTCTTTCACCGTGTCATCGATGGCTTCATGGCGCAGACCGGTTGTCCGCAGGGCACCGGCATGGGCGGTTCCGGCAAAAAGCTGAAGGCCGAGTTCAACACCGAGCCGCATGTGCGCGGCACGGTGTCGATGGCGCGCGCCTCGAACCCGGATTCGGGCGACAGTCAGTTCTTCATCGTGTTCGACGATGCCACCTTCCTCGACAACCAGTATACGGTCTGGGGCAAGGTGATCTCCGGCATGGAGAACGTCGACAAGATCAAGCGCGGCGAGCCGGTGCAGAGCCCCGACAAGATCGTCAAGGCGACGATGGGGGCGTAAGGTATTGTCATTCCGGGGCGCGAGCGATAGCGAGCGAGCCCGGAATCCATAACCCCAGCGCTGCGGAGTATGGATTCCGGGCCCGGCGCTCACGCGCCGTCCCGGAATGACGGACAGTTATGCGCACCGACCTCTTCGACTTCGATCTGCCGCCCGACCGCATTGCCTTGCGGCCGGTGTCGCCGCGTGAGAGCGCGCGGCTTCTGGTCGTCAGGCCGGGGCAGGCGGCGGAATTCGAAAATCGCACGGTTGGCGATTTGCCGGAGTTCCTGCAGCCCGGCGATTGCTTGGTAGTCAACGATTCCAAGGTGATCGCCGCGCGGCTCAAGGGCCGCCGTATCGGGCGGGGTGAGACGGAGCCGGCCATCGAGGCGACCTTGCACAAGCGGCTCGACGGCTCGACCTGGCGGGCCTTCATCCTCGGCGCCAAGAAGGTTCAGGCCGGCGACGTGCTGCGATTCGGCTCCGAGGGGCGGGTCTGCTTCCTCGATCAGCTCGATGCTCAAGTTTTACATAAAGATGAGGGCGGGGATGTAACCCTCTCATTTTCCTTGCATGGTCCGCATCTGGATCAGGCGATCGAGGAGCGGGGCGACATGCCGTTGCCGCCTTACATCGCCTCGAAGCGGCCAACCGACGCGCAGGACAAGACCGACTACCAGACCGTCTTCGCGCATGCGGACGGCTCGGTGGCGGCACCGACTGCCGGATTACATTTTACCGCCGAGCTCTTAACGCGGCTTCAAGCGCGCGGCGTCGCCCTCCACAAGGTGACCCTGCATGTCGGCGCTGGCACCTTCCTGCCGGTCAAGGCGGGCGACACGGCCGACCACAAGATGCATGCCGAATTCGGCGTGGTGAGCGCCGCTACGGCCGCAGCGCTAAACGCGGCGCGCGCCAAGGGCGGGCGCATCGTGGCGGTCGGCTCGACGGCGCTCCGGCTTCTGGAAAGCGCGGCCGGCGCGGACGGCGTTATTCATGAATTCGCGGGCGACACCGCGATCTTCATCACGCCCGGCTACCGATTCAAGGCGGTCGATCTGATGATGACCAACTTCCACCTGCCGCGTTCGACTTTGTTCATGCTGGTCTCGGCCTTCTCGGGCCTCGAGACGATGCAGCGCGCCTACCGCCATGCCATCGAGACCGGCTACCGGTTCTACTCCTACGGCGATGCCTGCCTGCTGCATCCGGCAGTCGCCGCAGCAAAGGCATGACAATGACGGTTCCGTCCGATCCGGCTCGGTGCATCCCCGTTCTGGCCTCGCTCGATATCGCCCAGTCGCACGACTTCTATGTCGGCAAGCTCGGCTTCGAGGCCGGATATCGCGACGACAAATATCTGATTGTCCGGCGCGACGAGATGGAACTGCATTTCTGGCTGGCGCCGGATCGCATTCATCCCGAGAACACCTCCTGCTATATCCGCGGAGGCCAGATTGTGGCGCTCTACGAGGAATACAAAGCGCGGGGCGTAGAGCGATTGTCCGATTTCGAGGTCCGGCCGTGGGACATGAAGGAGTTCTACATCCATGACCCGCACGGCAACCTGCTGCGCTTCGGCTGTAGCCCGCAGGAGATTTGAGCCCGCGTGACCCAATCTTTTTCCTTCACTCTTCACAAGACCGACGGCATGGCCCGGCGCGGTACCGTGGTGACGCCGCATGGTCCGGTCGAGACGCCGGCCTTCATGCCCGTTGGCACCCAGGCCACGGTGAAGGGGCTTTACCCGGAAGCGGTGGAAGGCACCGGCGCGCAGATCCTGCTTGGCAACACCTATCACCTGATGCTGCGGCCGGGCGCCGAACGCGTCGCCGCCCTGGGCGGCCTGCACAAATTCATGAACTGGCCGCACGCCATTCTGACCGACTCGGGCGGCTTTCAGGTCATGTCGCTCGCCACCTTGCGCAAGCTCACGGAGCAGGGCGTTACCTTCCGTTCGCATATCGACGGCAGCAAACATGAGCTGACGCCGGAACGTTCGATCGAGATTCAGGCTCTGCTCGGCACTGACATCACCATGCAGCTCGATGAATGCCTGAAGCTGCCGGCCTCGCGGGAGGAGATCGAGCGCGCGATGCAGCTCTCGATCCGCTGGGGCGAGCGGTCGAAGCGCGCCTTCGAGGCCCGCGCGCGCGACGGCTATGCGCTGTTCGGCATCGTCCAGGGCGGCGACGACGTCCCGCTGCGGCAACAGAGCGCCAAGGCGCTCACCGATATTGGCTTCCACGGCTACGCCATTGGCGGGCTGGCGGTGGGCGAGCCGCAGGAAGTGATGCTTAAGGTGGTTGAGGAGACGACGCCGGCGCTGCCGGCAGCCGCGCCGCGCTACCTGATGGGGGTCGGCACGCCGCACGACCTCATCGAGGCGGTCGCCCGCGGCGTCGACATGTTCGATTGCGTGATGCCGACCCGTAACGGCCGCCACGGCATGGCCTTCACCCGTTTCGGCCAGATCAACCTGTCCAATGCGCGACACGCCGACGACCCGCGCCCACTCGACGAGGACAGCCCGCACCCCTTGGCGCGCGTATATTCGCGCGCCTATCTGCACCACCTGACCAAGGCCAACGAGATGCTAGGACAGGTGATGCTGTCGACTATCAACATCGCCTACTACCAGGCGTTGACCGCCGGTATGCGCGCCGCGATCGAGGCCGGGCGCTTTGCCGATTACCGGGAGACGGTATTGGAAGGCTGGCGCAAGGGCGATCTGCCGCCCCTGTAAAGGACCGGTTATTTCGGGGCCGTTCGCTTCGCTGCCGGGCCGGAATGACGGGGCGATTGTCTCCGGCCGTTGCCTTCGCTATGCCACGCCACGAACTCACTTGGAGCTGCGTCCCCATGACCGTCGATCTCACCTTTCTGGAACACCGGCGCGCACCGCGGGTGAAGCTGCCGGCGGGGGCGACTGACGCGCATTGCCATGTGTTCGGGCCAGGCGACACGTTTCCCTACGCGCCGAACCGCCGCTACACCCCCAAGGACGCCCCTAAGGAAGCGCTGCGGGCGCTGCACGACCATCTCGGCGTCTCACGGGCCGTTATCGTCCAGGCGAGCTGCCACGGCACCGACAACCGCGCGATGCTCGACTGCATCGCTTCCGACCCCAAGCGCTACCGCGGCGTCGCCATCGTCGATGGCACCTTTACCGACAAGGACTTCGAGACGCTGCATGAGGGCGGCGTTCGCGGCGTTCGCTTCAACTTCGTCAAGCATCTGGGTGGCGCACCGGACATGAACGTGTTCATGCGCGTCATCGACCGGGTGAAGGGGCTGGGCTGGCATGTCGTGCTGCATCTCGACGCCCCCGACATCGTGCCTTTGTCGGGCATGATTTCACGCCTGCCGCTGCCCTTCATTGTCGATCACATGGGCCGTGTGCCGGCGCTGGCCGGCGTCGATCAGGAGCCGCTGCGGGCGCTGGTCAAGCTCGCGCGCCTCGACAATTGCTGGATCAAGGTTTGCGGCGCCGAGCGCATCGACCTGCCGCCTTACAACCGCGCGGCGCCGATTGCCCGTATCCTCGTCGAGGTCAATCCGGAGCGGGTGCTGTGGGGCACCGACTTCCCGCATCCCAACTCGACCCACGAATGCGACGAGGCCGATCTGGTCGACCTGATACCGCATTACGCCGTGAACGAACGGGCGCAGCAACGCCTGCTGGTCGACAACCCGGCGCGTCTGTATGGTTTCTGAGAAGCCGGAAGAATTCAACAAACGACAGTGGAGGAAGGCCCCAATGGCAAAACGTGTTTTTGATGGTACGCGGCGCGGCATCATTCTGGCCGGCGCGGCTGCCGTCATGTTGGCGGCCATGCCGCAGGCGCAGGCCGCTTGGCCGGACAAGCCGATACGCCTTGTGCTGCCGTTCGGCGCCGGCGGTGTCGGCGACGTGACGGCGCGGATCGTCGCCGAGAAACTGGGCGATAAGCTCGGCCAGCGTATCGCCATCGAGAACATGCCCGGGCCCGGCGGCATCAGCGCGGCGCGGGCGGTCACGACCGCGCAGCCTGACGGTTACACCCTTGGCCTTCTGAGCAACGGCACGGCGGCGGCGGTGGCCACCTTCAAGAAGCTGCCATTCGATCCGCTCACCGAATTCGCCATGGTCTCGACCATGGGCCAGTTCGACGCCGTGCTCGCGGTGTCGGCGAAGTCCGAATTCAAGACGCTTGGCGATCTCCTCAAGGCCGCCAAGGCCAATCCGGGCAAGATCAATGTCGGCACCATCACCGCGGGTTCGACGCAGAATCTCGGCGGCGAATACTTCAAGTCGGCGGCCGATATCGACGTCGTGATCGTTCCCTACAAGAGCTCGCCGGATATCGTCGTCGGGCTTCTGCGCAACGACGTGCAGATGATGCTCGACTTTCCGCCGGCGGTGAAGGGCCAGGTCGAGTCCGGTGACATCCGGCTGCTGGCCACGGCCGCGGACAAGCGCTCGCAGATGTTCCCGAACGTCCCAACCGCGGCGGAGCAGGGGATGAAGGGCTTCCGCGTCTATTCGTGGAACGGCATCTTTGCGCCGAAGGACACGCCGAAGGAGATTGTCGACAAGCTCAATAAGGGTATCCGCGAAGTGCTCGCCATGAAAGAGGTGCAGGAGCAGTTCGCCAAGCTCAGCATCGAAGCGCAACCGTCGAGCCCGGAAGAGCTGATGCAGCGGCTCAAGGACGATATCGCCAATCTGAACATGGTGGTCGACAAGGCCGGCATCGTTCGCAAGTAGACGGCGGCGGGGAAGAGGTTGATGGACTGGTCACGCGCCGTCGATCTCTACTGCGAAAGGCTAGACCCGTCGTTCTGGGCCGAGCCGGTCAATGCCGTCACCAATGCGTCATTCCTGATCGCTGCCGTTGCCGCCTTTCTGCAGTGGCGGCGCGGCGGGGGTGGGGATATTCCGGCGCTCGCCTTGATCGCCGTGACGGCGGCGATCGGTGTCGGCTCCTTCATTTTCCATACGGTGGCGACGCGCGGGGCGGCGCTGTTCGACACCGTGCCGATCGCGGTTTTCATCTACGGCTATTTATGGCTGGCGCTGCGGCGCTTCCTGGGCCTGTCGGCGTGGGTGGCGCCGGCGCTGGTCGTGGCCTTCGGCGTGTTCAGCGCGGCCGAGGGCGCGCTGGTGCCGCCCGGCACGCTCAACGGCTCGCATGCCTATCTGCCCGCGCTGGCCGCGCTGATCGTGGTCGGCTGGTTGAGCCGCCCGGGCGTCACGCGGCGGTGCCTGTTCGCGGCGGCGGCCGTATTCGCGCTGTCGATCGTTTTCCGCAGTATCGACCAGGCGGTGTGCGAGGCGGTGCCGCTCGGCACGCATTTCCTCTGGCACACGCTCAACGGGCTGGTGCTGTATCTGTTGCTGCGCGGCGCGCTGCTGGCGCCGCGCTAGGCGGCCGCGGCGCGGCGCTCGAGCAGCCGCGGCAGCAGTTTGGCGATGTCCTGCTGGAAGGCGCTGGCGGTTTGCGCCTTGGCGATGAGCGCCTCGCGTTCGCGCTTAAACTCAGTGCGCTCGCGATCGAATTCGGCGATGAGTTCCTTGACGGTCGCCTCCGCGTTCTCGCGGGTCACATTGATGACGGTGTCGAGGAAGGCGATGTGGCTGTCCTTGCCGGCCGCGGTTTCGATAGCGGCGGTGATCTCGGCATGGCTGTCGTCGAGCAGGGCGCGCAGCGCGGCGATTTCCTCCGCCAGCGTGACCTTGTCCTGCTCCAACGCCTCGAGGCGGGCGTCGCGCTCGGCGATGATGCCCTGCAGATCGGCGACACGCCGTTCGGTGTTGGCGATCAGCGCACTGCGCTCCAATTCGTGGCGGCGTTCAATGCGTTCCTCGGTGGCGACGACCTGGGTGGCGACCGCCACCTGCGCTGCAGCCAGTTCGGCGTGCAAATGGTCGATCAACTGCTGGGCGTCGGCGAGATCGGCCGACTGGTTGTTGAGCGCGCCTTCCTTGGCCGCCAGTCGCACCGATGAATTGCTGGCATCGCGCAGCGCCGAGGCGAGCTGCGACTCCAGCGCCACCTTGTCGGCTTCCGATTCCATCAGCCGGCGCGTCAGTTCGGCGACTTCGGCATCGCGCTCGCTGGCGAGGTCGCGCAGGCTCTTGATGGCGAGCGCCTGGCGCTCGAGATGCTCACGGGCCTCCCGCAGATCGGTCGCCTGGCGATCACGGGCGGCGGTGAGTTCGGCAAGGCGCTGCTCGTGATCGCCCATGTGAACGACACGGGCCGGCGGAACGGATTCGGCACGGTCGGGCGCCGGGGCCTCGTCCGGCACCGGCAGGCGCGGCCACTGGCGCACGCCGCCGTCGCCGGCTGGCGACGCCGCGGGTTCGCGGCGGGGCGCTGCCGCAGGGCCGCTGCGGGCTCCTGGGGGCCGCCGGCCGCCATTGAGCGTGTCGATGCGGTTGGCCAAGGCAGCCAGCCGCGCCGACAGTTCATCGATGTCGGGCGGATTGTCCGCTGATCTGTGGTGATGGTCCGCCGTGCGCATGCGCCCCCCGAGCGCAACCTGACGCGTTCGCGACTCGTCTTTTAACGACAGATTAACCGTGGCGGACGCGGGTTAACGACCCGTTAACGAGGGAACCGCAGGGGCTGACGGATAGCCGAAAGGCTATTCCTCGCGCCGGCCAGGTTCGCGCCGATCCAACGCGATCGACGAACTCGAGGTGGCGCCGCATGCTTCGCATTCCCAGTAATGGCGAATCTCGCCGCCTTCGACAAAGGCCGACGCCATGGGTGCGATAAGCCGGTCGCCGCAAGCGGCGCAGATGAGCGGTGCGCCGAAAGCGCGGATGGAGGAGAGCGTCGCCGGATAGCAGTGGAGCTGCATGATGAGCCTCCTGATCATTCGTCGTTGTGCCGGACCATGACGATCAACCGTGGCGGCCGAAAGGCGGCGAGATGAAACAGTGGTGGCCGCCACAGCAAGCTTTTGTGACGCTGGAATTGTTCAACGTCTTGTGGCGTTGCGGCAAGTGCAGGCAGCACAAGCGAATACGCGCATAACGCAAAGGCCGGCGCATGCGCCGGCCTGTCATCGCGATGTCACGCTGCGATGGCGCCTAGTCTTCGATGTCGTCGTCGAGCGGCGGCAACTGTCTGATCGGCCCCGTCGATAACGTGATCTTCTTGCGCTGCGAGGGCAGGGCTTCCGCCATCATCGGCGACCGGCGCGATTTGGCAAACAGGTCGGATCCCAGATTACCGCCGTGCTCGGCGAGATCGTCTTCCTCGCACGACGCAGCAATGGCAATGCCGAGCGACGCCAGATGCGAGCGCCGAAAGCAGTACACGGCGAGCATCGCCCGCGTGTTGGCCGGCACGGCATCGATCAGCGCCGGCAAGCCTTGCGGCGTGACGCGGTAGAGCTGACCCAGAAGTGACTCAGGTACGGGACACGTCTCTTCATTGAGAAGCATACAGAATCCTCCAACCCCGGAGATTCCGATGTGCCGTGAAATGGTTAATAAGATGGAAAGATGGCTCGGCCTTAAGCGGTGCGCCGCGGCCTTTCACGGGCTTCATCCTCAATGATCTGCACCCGCAACGACAGTTCGAGGCTTGCCATGGCGAGCAATTGTTCGACGGTCTCGAGGTTCAGTTCGCGTGCGGTGAACAGCGATTGATCGATGGTATGCGCAAGCGCGCGCATCTGCAGATGCATGGCGGCCCCCTTCGGCAATGACGTCCCGCAACTGTTGTGGCGGGATGCGTGATGCAGGCTTTTCAAGCGCGCCGTTCTCAGGAGTTTCGCCCAACCCAGTCGCTCGACGCAGCGGCGCAGGCCTGAACAGGCACTGGAACTCTGCGGTCGATTCGGGGTCCGTCGCAAGTGCGCTTTAGGACGCGAGCTTATGCTTCGTCCGAACGATCATGCGGGTGGCGCCGGCGCTTCGTTCGCACGCAAATGTTTTGCGCGCGCTTAACCGGCCTTCTTCAGCGCAATACCATCGAGCCAGTCTTTAGCTTCGGCAACGGCGATAAGACCATCGCGCATCCTGGTGAGGCGCTCATGCTCGTCACCGCTGACCAGGGGATCCTTGCGGCGCGCATCGCATTGCGCGGCCCATTGCCGCAACTCCGCGGACGACAGATTGGTATTCATGTGTGTCACTCCCGGTGGGAGCAAGTGTAGGTCAGGGGTTAGGGCAGGAAGATGGCGGCCGCGCCGCACACAACATCAAGGGAGCCGGTGGCTCAACCTTTCTGCAGATTGTCTTCTTCGACCGTGCGTTCGAACGTCTCGGCCGCGCTCTTGATGCGATAGAGAATTCGGTTGTCGCGCTCGACCGGCATGTGGCGCACGACTTTGCACACACCACGTGCGCCGCCGGCATGGATACCGGCTTCGAAATAGACCGACGTTCCGACGGGATATTTATGAGTCATGGCGGTCTCCCGTAACGGCGCCGAAAAAAAAGAACGTCCGGCCCAATGGGCCGGACGCTCCAACAATCAGATCAAGCGTTCTGAAGGTTGCCCGCGGCTTGCTTGCCACGCTCGGTGACGATTTCGTACGACACCTTCTGGCCTTCCATCAGGCTGCTCATGCCAGCGCGCTCGACCGCCGAGATGTGCACGAACACATCCTTCGAGCCGTCGTTCGGGGTGATGAAGCCAAAGCCCTTTTGGGTATTGAAGAATTTCACAGTTCCGGTTGCCATCAGGCAGTTCCTTACAGATGTTTGATATACGTCGTTATGCGCCCCTGGACATCGATGCCCGGGCGATCGAAACAGTGTGAATTTTCAGGGATGGTCCGCTCCGAAGTGCGGAGGCGAAGAGCACAACTAAAAAGCTCTTGTTTCAATACGTCTCCACTACGCTGTTTACCCCGCAAAGTCAACAAAAGGCGGATTTTGCGGTTCTCAGGTCCGATGGGGCTCTCGATCCGCTGACGAATCGGGCAGGGCGGCAGGCCGATGGACGGCGGCGATGGAACCTTTGACCGGCTGAGCCGTTATCGCCCCATGACCCAATCAATATCCGAAGCCGACCGCACCAAAAAACGGGCGGAGGCGAGTTTCCGTACACGCATTCGCGAAATCGAGGGCCAGAAGGCCGCCAAGGAATATTGGACGGCGCAGAAGGAAGCCATTGAACGCATTCCGCGCCTGCGTGCGCTGCGTCTGGCAAAAGAGGCCGAGCAGAAGGCCGAAGCGCCGGTGAGCAAACCGGTCACCAAGCGGGTGCGCAAGACCGTCTCGGCCTGACGCCGCTCATTCTTCACTTCCTGATTTAGGCTGCAAGCTGTCATCGGTGCTGAAACCAGCCCCGCTGATGGCTTGCGGCCTTGTTGCCTGCGCGCCTGTCGGGACGCGGTCGTCAGACCTGCGCGCCCGGATTGATAAAGCTCAAACGCGGCGCGTTGTCCGGCTCTTATCCTTCACCACTGTTGTGAAGGTGGAGGAGGCCATGACGTTCACGAAGACGGTCTTCGCCGCGGCGTTGATCATCGGACTTCCTGCATCGCCGCTGCTTGCCGATGAAGCCGCCACCGGCGGCAACATGTACCGGCTCTATTGTGCGAGTTGTCACGGCGAGAGCGGCGCCGGCGATGGCCCTGTGGCGTCAGCGCTCATCAACGGCGCGCCGGATTTGCGCATGCTCTCCAAAAAGAATGGCGGCGTCTTTCCCGAGGCCGTGCTGCGCACGCTGATCGACGGCCGCAAGACCATGCGCGCGCACGGCACTTACGCGATGCCGGTGTGGGGGCGGGATTTGTCGGCCATCGGCGGCGATGCCGCGACGGCGCAGACCATCAAAGGGATCGTGGAGTATTTGAGAGGCGTGCAGATGAGGTAGGGGCAGCGAGAGCGACGCGTCTCTGAAGTCTCAACTCGTCAAGAAAATTTAAAAACAGCGAATTGCAACTGCGCAACGAGCCGTTCCACATGTGCCGTTGATATGGCGCCGACAGACCGGCTGCGCTGAAGTACAATCTACGGAAAATTAGGCTGGCGATTGGTGAGCGCGCTGGGACTCGAACCCAGGACCTCGCGATTAAAAGTCGTGTGCTCTACCAGCTGAGCTACGCGCCCGTCACCAAACGCGATGATCTCATCCGATTGGCCCGCCAATAGCGGGGTCACGAAAGCGGGTCGGCCCCGGAAGGGACCAAGTCCAGTCGGATCATGCGCGACCGGGTGTTTAGGGGTGCCGGCCCCCGGGGTCAATAGGCGCCTGCCAGCGTTCCACGCGCCTGTTGACGGCGGATTCAGGTGAATCTGCCGCCATTTATGCCCTATCTTGAACTCGCCCCGGGGCGTCCGGCTTTGCTACACTGGGGCGCAAATCACTTGCTCGTTCTTTTGCCCGTTGCTTGCCCTGCGAAGGATCCGCCATGCCGATCGTCAACCGTGTCGCCGACCTGCATTCCGATATCACCGCCTGGCGCCGTGACATCCATGCCCATCCCGAGATCCTGTACAACGTCCATCGGACTGCGGCGACCGTGGCCGAGAAGCTGAAAAGCTTCGGCTGCGACGAGGTGGTGCCAGGCATCGGCAAGACCGGCGTGGTCGGCGTTATCCGCGGTCGCAAGCAGGGCTCCGGCAAGACGGTGGCGCTGCGCGCCGACATGGACGCGCTGCCGATCACCGAGCTCAACGATCTGCCGTACAAGTCCACCATCCCCGGCGCCATGCATGCCTGCGGCCATGACGGCCACACCGCCATGCTGCTCGGGGCGGCTCGCTATCTCGCTGAGACCCGCAATTTCGACGGCACCGTCGTCGTCGTGTTCCAGCCGGCGGAGGAGGGCGGGGCCGGTGCGCTGGCCATGCTTGAGGACGGAATGGCGGAACGCTTCGGCATCGACGAGTTTTACGGGATGCACAATTCCCCCGGCATGCCGGTGGGCGAATTCGGCATCAACTCCGGGCCGATCATGGCGGCGGCCGATTACGTCACCATCGACATCGAAGGCTATGGCGGGCATGCGGCGCGGCCGCATCTGACCATCGATCCGGTACTGGTCGGCGCCCATATCATCACTGGCATCCAGTCGGTGGTGTCCCGTAACACCGATCCGCTCAAGTCGGCGGTGGTGTCGATCTGCGTCGTCGAAGCCGGCAGCGCCGACAACATCATTCCGCAAACGGTGCGCCTGCGCGGCACGGCGCGCACCCTCGATGACAAGGTGCAGGACATGGTGGAGGCGAACCTCGCCCGCCTGGTCGAGAACACCGCGGCGGCCTTTGGCGCCAAGGCCAAACTCACCTATCGCCGCAATTACCCGGTGCTGGTCAACCACGAAACCGAGACCGGTTTTGCCGCCTCGGTGGCCAAGGAGATCGCCGGACAGGACCGCGTCAACACAAAGCTGCCGCCGATGATGGGCGCGGAGGATTTCTCCTTCATGCTGCGCAAGCGCCCGGGTGCCTTCATCTGGGTCGGCAATGGCGACAGCGCCGGCCTGCATCACCCGCGCTACAACTTCAACGACGACGCCATTCCGCTCGGCACCTCGTACTGGGTGCGGCTGGTGGAGACCGCGCTGCCGGCCTGATCAGGTCCCATTCGTCTTCATGAGATTGTCGCGCAGCGTCGAAATCTGGTTGCGCAGCTTGACGATCGCCTCGACCTGCAAGCCCGTCGCCGCGCCGACGCAGGCCGACACGTCACCGGATTTCTTGCGCAACGCCGCGCCCTTGTCGGTCAGGCGCAGGCGCACCTGGCGTTCGTCGTTCGGGTCGCGCCGGCGGGTCAGGTAGCCCAGTCCCTCAAGCCGCTTCAGCAGCGGCGTCAGCGTGCTCGACTCCAGAAACAGCTTGTCGCCGATCTCGCCGACCGTCTGGTCGTCCTCGGCCCACAGCGCGACCATCACGAGGTACTGCGGGTAGGTGAGCTTCAGCTCGTCGAGCAGCGGCTTGTAGACGCGGTTGAAGGCGTGTCCGGCCGAGTAGATGGCGAAGCAGAGATGGTCGGCGACGTCGCGCGGCGCGGATTTGGCGGCGGCAGGCATGGGTGGCCTTTGGCGGTTGTCCGGGGCGACAGCGCCACACGGTTTCGTGAATATATATCGTGCGCGATCTAATCGCAAGCTATTGACCGCCGGTCGCGATGGCTCTAGATCAATCGTGCACGATATAAACGCGTCCGATCAATCTGCCGCCGAGCCGGGAACGCCGGCCGGCGCCGCCGGTTGATCCGAACAGCGCCCGTTTCGACCCTGCGACAACACGCCAACAAGGAGATGATCATGCCAGTCGACGTCAAATACCGCACCGCCGCCAAGGCAACCGGGGGCCGCGATGGCCAGGCGACCACCACCGATGGCTCGTTCAGCGTCAAACTTGCGGTGCCGAAGGAACTCGGCGGTCCCGGCGGCCCCGGCGCCAACCCGGAGCAGCTGTTCGCGGCAGGCTATTCGGCCTGCTTCCTCGGCGCCATGAAGGCGGTCGCCGCGAAAGACGGCCCCAAGGTGCCGGCTGACACCACGGTGACTGCGACCGTCGGCATCGGCCCGCGCTCGGAAGGCGGCTTCGGTCTTGAGGTCGCAATCGAGGTTTCGCTACCGGGGCTGCCGAAGGCGGATGCGGAAGGGCTGGTCGCCAAGGCGCATCAGGTCTGCCCGTATTCCAACGCCACCCGCAACAATATCGACGTCAAGCTGTCGGTCGTCTGACCGCAGCGGCATCGGCAACGAAAAAGGGCGCCGATTTTTCGGCGCCCTTATGCGTTGTTCGATTGCATCGCCAGTACGAACTTTACTGAACCAGTTCCCCGCGCTCTTGCGTAACCACTTGCGCCGGAGCCACCGATTGGGCCTTAGCCTTGACGAGGCGGGCGCGGCGGGCGACCGCAGCGATGCCGGCACGATAGCCTTCGAGCACGGCGTAGTCGTTGAAGCGCGAGCGCTCCCACAGCGCGATCAGAACCGCTGCCACGAAGGGCAGCGACTGGATCACAAGGACGCCGGCGAAGATGTAGATTTCCCGCACTTCCTTGTTGTTGGTCTGCACCAGAACGAAGGCGCCGATGAGCAGCAGCGCGGCGACGATCGACTCCCAGAAAGCGTGGAAATCAGTCTTGCGACGGCCGCCGCCCTTTTCGGTGCGCACGAAGGGCAAGTGATCTTTGATCAGGCCCATGGCCACGGCGCGTGCCACGGTCCACTGCACCGACATCGCGGCAATCGCGGCCACCGCCATCTCGGTCTTGGTGATGCGTACGCGCAGGCGATAGAGCGCGCTGAAATGCAGGAGCGTGACAACGAAGCTGGCCACGATCGGGACGGTCAGGATGCGGTCCGGCACAGCGATATCGAGGATGGCAATCACCGGCACCCAGAGGATGTTGAGGATCGCAACCACCACGCCAACGCTTTCCGCACCCAGCCAGTTCAGCCAGCCGAGAGCGAATTCGCGCTTCTGATCGCGGCTGAGCCGCGTGTCGCGCGACAGCATGCTGCGCCAGTGTTTCTTGACGATCTGGAAGCCACCATAGGCCCAGCGATCGCGCTGCTTCTTGAACGCGTCATAGGTGTCGGGCAGCAGGCCATAGCCGTAGCGCTTGTTGGTGTAGTGTGCCTGCCAGCCGTGTTCAAGCAGGCAGAGGCCAAGATCGGTGTCCTCGCAGATCGTGTCGCTCGACCAGCCACCCGCGGCGTCGATCGCCTTGCGGCGCATCAGCACCATGGTGCCGTGGGTGACGATGGCGTTGTGCTCGTTCCGCTGCACCATGCCGATATCGAAGAAGCCGGCATATTCGGCGTTCATCGCGGTATGCATCGGGCTGCGCGCGCCGTCGCGGTGATCCTGCGGCGCCTGCACCATGCCGACCGCCGGGTCGTTGAACAGAGGCGTGAGGTCGCGCAGCCAGTCCGGCGTTACCACATAGTCGGCGTCGATGATGCCGATGATCTCGGCGTCCTCGGCGGTGTGGAGGGTGGCAAGGCGCAACGCGCCGGCCTTGAAGCCCTGCAGATTGTTGGCCAGCACGAACTTGAAGCGATCGCCGAGCACCTTGCAGTGCTCTTCGATCGGCATCCACATCGCCGGATCGGGCGTGTTGTTGACGACAACGACGCATTCGAAGTTCGGATAATCGAGCGCGGCCACGGCATCGAGGGTCGCCTTGAGCATTTCCGGCGGCTCGCGATAGGCCGGAATATGGATCGACACTTTCGGCGTCGGCATATCGGGCGCCAGCGGCGGCGCTACGGGAACAAGGCGCTGGGGCTTGCGACCGAAGGCGATGGCGGCGATCTCCTCGATGCGCGCCAGCGCGATCAGGATCAGCGGGATCAACAGCAGGGTGCCGAGACCGAGCGCGAAAGCGGCGCCGGGCACGAAGTAGTGGCCGTACCAGTAACCGAACAGCGCGGCCGACCAGGCGCCGACCGTATTGGCGGCGGCGGCGAGCGTGGTTGCCTGCCAGAAGGTGGCGCCGGCCAGAGTGAGGATCGGCAGCGACAACAAGACGCTCACGAGCAGCGCGATGCCGGCGAGCTTCCAGTGGTCGGGATCGGTGACCGGACCGGTCCAGGCGAACTTCGCTTCCCGCGCGGCATTCAGCATGCCCCAGTAAGGACCGACGCCGCCTTCGAATATCTTCCAGGGCTGGTCGATCGCCTCGACGATGTTGTAGTCGATGCCGTAGGCTTCCGCGCGCGTGACGAAGTCGCGCAGGATCACAGCCTGTTCGATGCGGCCCGGATAGGCGTTGTGATAGTTGTAACCCGAACTCGGCCAGCCGAATTCGGCGACGACGACGCGCTTGCCCGGATAGGCGCGGCGCAGCTTGTCATAGATGATGATCGCCTGATCGACGGTCTGCTTGTCGGAGAAGCCTTCCCAATAGGGCAGGATGTGCGCGGCGATGTAATCAACCGACGCAACGAGCTCGGGATGATCGAGCCAGACGCTGTAGATTTCGCCGGTGGTCACCGGCACGTTCACCTGCCGCTTGACCTTCTGGATCATCTTGATCAGGCGCGCGACGCCGATGTCCTCGCGCAGCTTCTTGTCTTCGGCGATGCTCTTGGCGCCCTGAAGCTTGGCGGCTTCCTCAGCGGAGAGCTTGTCTCCCGCCTTCGGCGCCAGTTCACCGCGGTAGATCGTTTCGTTACCGACGAAGATGCCGTTGACGTTGCTGTGCCGCTTCGACAGGTCGACGACGGCGCGCATTTCGCGCTCGTTGCGGTCCTGATGATTGTCGATCCACGCGCCGACGGTGACGCGCAGGCCGAACTCAGAGGCGATACCGGGAACCAGTTCGACGCCGGCGGTCGACGAGTAGGTGCGCAGCGACTTGGTCAGCGGCGCGAGAATCTTCAGGTCATCGCGAATCTTTTTCGCTTCGGCCTTGCCGCCGTCTTCGGGATTAACATTGCCCTGGAAGGGTGCGTAGGAAACGCTCGAGAGCTGGCCGTCGAAATTGGGAGCGTCGATCTTCTCGCGGCCAAGCAGCCACAAGCCGGCATGCACGCACGCCACGAGGGCGACGACAGCAGCGACGGTGCGCATAGACTTCAATACCAAATGGGGCTGGGTGGCAGACCCCCGAACCCGTCCCCTGGGTTCGGCCCGAGCGTTTTATGCTGTAGTGCAGCATAGCTCAGGTTAGGCCGTTGTTTCAAGTAGATACCTGACATGGCAAAACCAAGACTGACAAATGGCGGGCACGCGAATTTATGCGCGACCCGGCAACGCTATTGACGCGTGGTCGTTCCTTCCGGACCGGCCGGCGGCTGAGTATTGGCGGCCGCAGCAGGGGCAGGCGAGAGGCCCGGATTGAGCCAGCACGCATGGACCCGGCCGTTGAGGGTTTCCGGCGCCTTGGGATCGATATTTCCCTGACGGACGATGCAGCGGAACGTCGCCTGGATATGGGCGCTCGGGCAGCCGAACCGGTCGTAAAGATCGAGATGGCGGAAAGCGGTGTCGAGATCGTCGCGCCAGAGCAGGCTCACCACGCGGCGGCCGAGCCAGACGCATTCCGGATTGCCGGCCGGGCCAACCAGGGTCTTGGTCGCCTCGGCGATTTCGTCGATCTTTTTTTGCCCTTCCTTGGCGGCAGCGTCCTTGGCAGCGGCGTCGGCGGCGGCCGGTTTTTGCGGCTCCGGCTGGGCGCCACCCGACTGCGCAAAGGCGGCCGGCGCGCACAGGACAAACGAAACCGCAAAAGTTGCGGCGATCAACGTACGCAGCGAAGTCATGGACGGAAAATTCCCGACGATATTGTTAAAGCCACCGATGGCGGCTCAGCCTTTGGCCCTTATTGCAGGCGGATTGAGACGCTTATGCGGCGTCCTTGCTGAACCGGCGCTGAATAGCTGAAAGCTTGGGCCCCCCGGCCCAAAGTCCCTCATCCCCGAAAAGCCTGGGTGAACCCGGAGATTACCGGGAAGCCGCCCGACTTTTGCGGGCGAAACTTGGCCTCACTCGCCAGCTTTTGTCCAGAGGTTCCGCGACATAGCGTCAACGCGAAAGACGGTGGTCGTGGGCGTGTTCAATTGCCGCGTGTGCGGGTGCTGAAACTTGGCAGAGCTGGGGCGAGGCGATAAGCCGGTGTGGCTGATCGTCAGGGATCGGCTCGTCACCGTTCGTTTTGGGTCACCCCATGCGCCTTGCCTTAGTCTGCCTCGCCGCCGCCGTGGCGGTGATCGCCGCCGTCTGGACGTGGCTCGGCCAGCCCATCCCTATGCCTAGCGCGCCGCTCAAGGCGGGCGACAAGCTGTGGTGCGTGTCTTACGCCCCGTTCCGGGGCAGCCAGTCGCCGCACCAGGAAGGCATTCAGATCCCGGCGGCGCAGATCGAGGAAGACATCGCCCAGTTGGCGAAGATGTCGAATTGCCTCCGGGTCTATGCGACCGACCAGGGCATCGAAAACGTGGTGCCGATCGCTGCCCGCTACGGCATGAAGGTTTTGCAGGGTGCCTGGGTTTCCAACAACCCGGTCAAGACGCAGGTCCAGGTCGAGGCGGCGCTGGCGCTGGCCGAACGTTATCCGGATACGGTTCTGGCCATCGTCGTCGGTAACGAGGCGCTGCTGCGCGGCGATATTTCGGCGGGCGATCTGGCGGCCCTGATCCGCAGCGTTAAAGCGCGCGCCAAAGTGCCGGTCACTTACGCGGATGTGTGGGAGTTCTGGCTGCGGGCGCCGGACGTGGCCGCTGCGGTCGACTTCGTGATGATCCACATCCTGCCGTATTGGGAGGACTTCCCGATCGCGGCCGGGCAGGCCGCCGCCCACGTCAACGATATTCATAAAAAGATGGCCGGCCTGTACGCGCCGAAGAATGTTTATATCGGCGAGATGGGCTGGCCGAGCCAAGGCCGCATGCGGGAGGGCGCGCTGCCGTCGCCAGCCAATCAGGCTCGCGTCATTCAGGAAGTGCTGGCTTACGCCGCGCGCGAGAATTACCGGGTCAACGTCATCGAAGCTTATGACGCGCCGTGGAAGCGCGCACAGGAAGGCGTCGTCGGCGGCCATTGGGGCCTGTTTGACGACTCCCACCGGGCGATGAAGTTCGGCTGGGGCGAGCCTGTCTCCAACCATCCGTTCTGGAAGATGCAGGCCGCTGGCGGCATTGCCTATGCCATTCTTGTGTTCGGCATCGCGTTGTGGGCCCGGCGGCACTCATTCCTGCCGGCAGCGCCGGCGCGGCTGTGGCTTGCAGTGACGGCAAATGCGCTCGTCGGCGGCATCACCATCGGCTGGACCGTCGTCAACGTGCCAATCGAAAGCATGGGCGTCGGCGGCTGGATCCGGTGTCTGGCGCTGGCGACGGCGGCCATTGCCTCGCCGCTCGTCTTGAGCGCTGCCATCATGCGCGGCATCCCGCAGCCGGCGATCGCCCGCATCATCGGGCCGAAAAGCGGACGCGCACAGCACAAGACCGCAATCGCGGTCGGCTGCGTCGCCATGCTGACGATCCTGGTGGCGGTGATCTCTGCGCTCGGACTGGTGTTCGACCCGCGCTACAAGGACTTTCCGTTCGCGCCGCTGACGGGCGCGGCGATGCCGTTCCTTGTTGCCAGCCTCGTGACGCCGCGACCATCCGGCGGGCGGGCGGTGACCGAGTTTGCTACGGCGCTGGTTCTGGCGGCGTCGGTGGTCTGGATCGTGCCGAACGAGACGGTTGCGAACGGGCAGTCGCTGTGGATGTGCGCGGCGCTTGCTGCCTTTGCGATCAGTCTGGTTCGGGTACGCGACGCGCAAAGCTGAGCAGCAGCAGGCCGATCGCCAGCGACGCCAGCATGCCATTGTAGAGCACGACGCCCATCAGTGCGGCGGCCAGTGCCAGCGCGAAGATGACCAGCGTCGGCCGCAGCAGATGGATCGCCGCCAGCACCACGGCCGCGCCGCCGATCAGCGAACGGTCGAACAGCGCGGCGAAGACGCGGCGCTGCGCGCACATCCAGGTGTCGAGGCCCGCATTGCAGGCCAGCCCTACATGCGACTGCTCGATGCCCATGTAGCGCACATAGAGCGCATAGCCGAGCGCGCCGAAGCCCACGATCAGCAGGATGTTGGTGGCACGAGCGCTGGGCAGAAACAGTCGGTTCGGTTCCATGGCTACTCTTATTCGCAAGGCGGCGGAGTATGCCGCCGCGCGGGCGCAGGAGCAAACCGCCGCTCTATTGCACCAATTTCTCGCCGGCGTATTCGACCGGCCGGCACGGCACTTTCGAGGCGTGCAGGCGCGAGCAAATTTGCGCGGCCGCCGCGCCGTTGGGCAGGGGGCCGACGATCAGGCGATAGGGGATGATGCCCGGCCGGTCGTCATAGCCGGCGAGCGGCCGCAGCCCGTCGATCACCGGGCCGAAATTGGCTTTCACCGCGACCCAGCGTGCCTGCAGGATTTCCATAGACCGCGCGCCGCCGAGATCGACGCCGAGTTCGGGCTTGCGCGGTTCTTCGGGCGCGGCCGGTGTCACTGTAGCGACGCGGGTCGGCGGCATCGGAACGTTGACCACCTGCGGCGGCTTCTCAACCGCCATGTCGCTGCGGGCCGGGCTCTCGACGGGCGGCGACTGCACCTGCGGTGCGGGCTCCGGCCTGGTGGGCACGGCGCTTGCGGGGGCGGTCGTCGACGGCGGCGCCGTCAGGACCGGGGCGGGAGGCGCGGCGACCTGGGGCGGCATGTCCTGTTTGGCGGCCAGAGCGGTCGCGGCAACGGCGGCCATGTCGCGTTTGACCGAGCCGGTGAGGTCGTTGAAATTCTGCTCCAGCGCGGCGAGGCGGGAGCTGAGCTTGTCGCGGTCGGCGGCCAGTTCGCGCAGCCGGGCCTCGAGACGACGATTTTCCTCGGTGCGCTGCATCTCAACGCGCTTGAGCAGCGTGTCCTCCAGCGCGATCTGCTTATCGGGCGCCGGCTGCGACAGCGCCTGGGCCACGCGATCAAGCCCCAGATCGGCATTGAGGATCAGCAGCGCTGCGGCAACGGCGACGGTCGCGGCGCTGCCCCACAGGCTGAGGCGCCACATCGTGCTGGTATCACGCAACGGCCCGTGTTCCGGCGGGTCAAACGCGTCGGCCATAATGCCCTCGAAAACGACGAATCAGGTCATTGAAAACATTAGCAGAATCCGGCATTGCTGGCCTTTGAAACTTCGCCGTTGGCGGCTTTGCGCCGGCTAACACCTTGAGTTCATTCGCATGCATCAGTCCGAAACCTCGAACCGCTCTTGCCTCGCCATCGTGCTTGCGGCCGGCGAAGGCACGCGCATGCGCTCAAGTTTGCCGAAAGTGCTGCACGCCATTGGCCACAAGAGCCTCGTGTCCCATGTGCTGACGGCGGCGAAGAAGGCCGGTGGCGCGGAGATCGCAGTTGTCGTCGGGCCCGGCCGTGACGACGTCGCCAAGGAAGCAAAGACAACCGCGCCTGGCGCAGGCGTCTTCGAACAACGCGAACGGCTCGGCACGGCGCATGCCGTGCTGGCGGCACGCGACGCCATTGCCAAGGGTGCCGACGATATTCTCGTCATGTTTGCCGACACGCCGTTGGTGCGGGCGGAAACGCTGACGCGCCTGCGCGCCGCGATTGCCGCAGGCGCGGCGGTGACGGCGCTCGGCTTCCGGCCGAAAGATCCTTCGGGTTACGGCAGGCTAGTGATGAAAGGCGACGAATTGATCGCCATCCGCGAGGACAAGGATGCCAGCGCGGAAGAACGCAAGATCGTCTTATGCAACGGTGGCCTGATGGCGCTCGCCGGCGCGTCGGCACTGAAAATTCTTGATCGCATCGGCAATGACAACGCCAAGGGCGAGTATTATCTCACCGACGCGGTTGCGATCGCCCGCGACCTGGGTTTGAAAGCAGCCGTGATCGAAACCGACGAGGATGATGTGCGCGGCATCAACACCAAGGCGCAACTGGCCGAAGCCGAAGCTGTGCTGCAGCAGCGCCTGCGCGCCGCAGCGATGGAAGCTGGCGTTACGCTGATCGCGCCGGAGACGGTGTTTCTGTCTTCCGATACTGTATTTGGCAGAGACGTCACGGTGGAACCGAATGTCGTGTTCGGCCCCGGCGTCACCATCGAAGACGGCGCGACCATCCGCTCGTTCTCGCATCTGGAAGGCGCTGTGGTCGGCAAGGGCGCGCGCGTTGGTCCCTTCGCGCGGCTGCGGCCGGGCGCCAAGCTCGGTGAGGACGTGCATATCGGAAACTTCGTCGAGGTAAAGGCGGCCACTTTCGAGGACGGCGCCAAGGCCAATCATCTGGCTTACATCGGCGATGCGCGGGTCGGCGCCAAAGCTAACATCGGCGCCGGCACCATCACCTGCAATTATGACGGTGTGAACAAACATCACACCGACATCGGCGCCGGCGCCTTCATCGGCACCAATTCGTCGCTGGTCGCGCCGGTAAAAATCGGCGACGGCGCCTATGTGGGGTCCGGCTCGGTGGTTACCAAGGACGTGCCGGCGGACGCGCTGGCGATTGCGCGCGGCCAGCAGGTCAACAAGGAAGGCGGCGCGGCGCGTCTGCGCGAACTCTACAACAAGATGAAGAAAGCCAAGGGTTGACGGTCAAACACCAACGGCATACCAGCCGTTAAGCCTTTTGTCGGCTTTTCGCAGTTAATGTCCCTGACATACGGCGAAACAGGTTTTGATTTCAGCGCTGTTGCCGCGGCCGCTACAGCATAATTCAAATTTTCACGGGGGCGGGCCCAGACGCATGTGCGGGATTGTCGGAATTCTGGGGACCAAGCCGGTCGCCAGCCAGTTGGTCGATGCGCTGAAGCGGCTCGAATATCGCGGCTATGACTCGGCGGGCGTTGCAACGCTCGATCATGGCGTCATGGGCCGCCGGCGCGCCGAAGGCAAACTGCAGGCGCTGGAGCTCAAGCTCAAGGACGAGCCGCTGCCCGGCAATGCCGGCATCGGCCACACGCGCTGGGCGACCCACGGCAAACCAACCGAAAGCAACGCGCATCCGCATGCGACCGACAAGGTAGCCGTTGTTCATAACGGCATCATCGAAAATTTCCGGGAGCTGCGCGACAAGCTGATCGCCGCGGGCCACAAATTCGCCAGCGAGACCGACACCGAAGTCGTCGCGCATCTGGTCACCGATTACATGCAGAAGGGCAAGACGCCGATCGATGCGGTGGCGGCCACTCTCAAGGAATTGCGCGGCGCTTTCGCGCTCGCTTTTCTGTTTGCCGGCGAGGATGATCTTCTGATCGGCGCGCGTAAAGGTTCGCCGCTCGCAGTCGGCTACGGCAAGGGCGAGATGTATCTCGGCTCCGACGCGATCGCGCTGTCGCCCTTCACCGACACGATCAGCTATCTCGACGACGGCGATTGGGTGGTGCTGACGCACACCAGCGCTTCGGTGCGCGACGCGCAGGATCGCGAAGTCAAGCGACCGATCGTCAAGTCGTCGGTCAGCGCCCAGCTCGTCGACAAGGGCAACCACAAGCACTTCATGGCCAAGGAAATCCACGAGCAGCCGGAAGTGGTGGGCCATACCTTGGCGCATTACATCGACATGGTCGGAGAACGTGTCGCCTTGCCGGGCAAGCTGCCGTTCGATTGGACCAAACTGAAGCGGCTGTCGATTTCGGCCTGCGGCACAGCGTTCTATGCCGGTCTCGTCGCGAAATACTGGTTCGAGCGTTTCGCCAAGCTGCCAGTCGAAATCGATATCGCCTCCGAATTCCGCTACCGCGGCGCGCCGCTAGAAGAGGGCGATCTAGCGCTGTTCATCTCGCAGTCGGGCGAGACCGCCGATACGCTGGCGACTTTGCGCTACGCCAAGGAGATGAAGCAGCACGTACTCTCCGTGGTCAACGTCACCACATCGACCATCGCGCGCGAAAGCGACGTGGTGATGCCGACTTTGGCCGGTCCCGAGATCGGCGTTGCCTCGACCAAGGCTTTCACCTGCCAGCTTAGCGTGCTCGCTTGCCTTGCGCTCGCCGCCGGCCGCGCGCGCGGTCATCTTTCGGAAACCGACGAGAAGAATCTGGTACGGGCGCTGATCGCGGTGCCGCGCCTGATGTCGCAGGCCCTGGCGCTGGAGCCGCAGATCGAAAAGCTGTCGCACGATCTCGCTAAAGTGAAGGACGTGCTTTATCTCGGCCGCGGCACCTCGTTTCCGATCGCGCTCGAGGGCGCACTGAAGCTCAAGGAAATCTCCTACATCCATGCTGAAGGCTATGCCGCCGGCGAGCTCAAACACGGGCCGATCGCGCTGATTGACGAGACCATGCCGGTAATCGTCATCGCACCGCATGACCGGGTGTTCGAGAAAACGGTGTCAAACATGCAGGAAGTGGCCGCGCGCGGCGGCAAGATCATCCTTGTCACCGATCCCAAAGGCGCCAAGGAGGCGACCATCGAGTCGCTGGAGACCCTGATGCTGCCGGAAATGGCCTCGACGGTGACGCCGCTGGTCTATGCGATCCCGGTGCAGTTGATGGCCTACCACACCGCTGCGGCGATCGGCACCGACGTCGACCAGCCGCGCAACCTCGCGAAATCCGTGACAGTAGAGTAGACTGCGCCTTCGACCGGCGGCGACTGTGCCGTTTACGGTCATTTTGGGTGTACGGGTCACTTCGCATGGATCAGACGGAACAGAAGCCGGGCGAACAGATGGCCGAAGAGGTCAGGGCTGCGGCCGCCTCGCACACAAGTCTGGCCGGCCGGCTGCGCAATTATTTCCTCACCGGTCTCGTTGTCGCCGGCCCGCTGTTCATCACGGTCTACCTGACGTGGTCGTTCATCACCTGGGTGGACAACTGGGTGCGGCCGTTCATTCCGCCGACCTATCGTCCGGAGACCTATCTGCCCTGGCCGATTCCCGGCACCGGGCTGGTCATCGCCATCGTGGCGCTCACGCTGCTCGGATTCCTTGCCGCCAACCTGGTCGGCAGGACTTTGGTCGAGCTTGGCGAGGGTATCCTCAACCGCATGCCGATCGTGCGGCCCGTCTACAAGACGATGAAGCAGATCTTCGAGACCCTGTTCTCGAAGTCGGGCTCGAGCTTCCGAAAGGTGGCGCTGGTGGAGTTTCCGGCGCCCGGCATGTGGTCGATCGTCTTCATTTCGCAGCCGCCGGCGCAACCCATCGCGGAGCGCCTGCCCGAGACCGACAACGTCTCGGTGTTTCTACCCTGTACGCCGAACCCGACTACAGGTTTCTTCTTTTTCGTGCCGCGCAACAAGCTGATCGAACTCGACATCGGCGTTGAGACGGGCATGACGCTGATCATGTCGGCCGGCATGGTGCAGCCGGGAGCCGACGCGGCCTCGCAGAAGAAACTTGCCGAGATGGCGGCAATGGCGCGCGCGGCACAGTTGTCAAAGCGGAAGGAGCCGGTTGGCTAGGCAACTTGGCTGAAGACGGGGTGACAGGGGGAGTTTGATGGATTTCGTTCAGGCGATCAGCCACTGCTTTCATAACTATGTCTCCGGCCGTGGCCGGGCTGCGCGATCCGAATACTGGTACTTCGCGCTGTTCGTCGCACTGATGAATGTCATTGCCGTCATCATGGACACCGCGATGTTTCCGCTGATGGAGACAGGTCCGTTCAGCCTGATTGTGAGTCTTGGCCTGTTGCTGCCGAGTTGGGCCGTGGCGATCCGCCGTCTGCACGATCTCGACCGCACCGGCTGGTGGGTGCTGATCGCTTTCACCATTATCGGCCTGTTGCTGCTGCTGGTATGGTTCTGCCTGCGCGGCACGCAGGGACCGAACCGCTTCGGGCCGGATCCGCTCGCTACATCGGGAGCATGATCTAGCCGGCGCGAACCAGCTTGATCGCTTCGTCCTTGCCGAACAGATAGAGCAGGTGGCGCAATGCCTGTCCGCGCTCGGTCTGTAATTGCGGGTCGCGCTCGAGGATCAGCTTGGCGTCGTCGCGTGCGGCGCCAAGATACTTTCCGTGGATCTCCAGCCGCGCGACCGAGAAGCCCGGCAGGCCGCTCTGACGCGTGCCGAGCAGGTCGCCTTCGCCGCGCAGGCGCAAATCTTCCTCGGCAATACGGAAGCCATCCTCGCTTTCGCGCAGAATGGCGAGGCGTGCCTTGGCGGTCTCGCCCAGCGGGCCCTTGTACAGCAGCAAGCAGGTCGATTTGCCCGAACCGCGGCCAACGCGGCCGCGCAACTGGTGAAGCTGAGCCAGTCCGAAGCGTTCAGCGTGCTCGATCACCATGATGGTGGCTTCGGGCACGTCGACGCCAACTTCGATCACTGTGGTGGCGACGAGCAACTGGCTTTGCCCCGAGGCAAAGCGCGCCATGGCGGCGTCCTTCTCCGCAGCTTTCATCTTGCCGTGCACCAGATCGACCTTTGAGCCGAACCTCCGCCGCAGGTCTTCGTAACGGGCCTCGGCCGCGGCCAGATCGATCTTTTCTGACTCTTCGACGAGCGGGCAGACCCAGTAGGCGCGCTTGCCTTCGGAGATGGCGCGACCGATGGCGTCTTCGACGTCGCCAACGCGGTCGAGCGCGATGGTGCGGGTGTCGATCGGCTGGCGGCCGGGCGGCTTCTCACGCAGTTCGGAGATGTCCATGTCACCGAAATAGGTGAGGACGAGCGTGCGCGGAATCGGCGTTGCGGTGAGCACCAGCACGTCGACCGCGTCGCCCTTCTGCGTCAGCGCGAGGCGCTGATGGACGCCGAAGCGATGCTGCTCGTCGACGATTGCCAAGGCGAGGTCGTGGAACAGCACCTCGTCCTGGAACAGCGCGTGTGTACCGACGACAAGGTCGATCTCGCCGAGCGCCAGACGGTCGAGGATGGCCTTGCGCTCGCCGCCACGGTCGCGGCCGGTGAGAAGGGCGACGTGGATGCCGGCGACCTTGGCGAGTGGCTCGATGGTCGCGAAGTGCTGTCGTGCCAGAATTTCGGTCGGCGCCATGATCGCGGCTTGCCTGCCGGCCTCAATGACGGTCGCCGCCGCAATCAGCGCCACGACGGTCTTGCCGGAACCGACGTCGCCCTGCACCAGCCGCAACATGCGCTGCGGCAAAGCGAGATCATTGACGATATCGTTGACCGCCTGCTGCTGCGAATGCGTCAGCGTATAAGGCAGGGCCTTCATGACTTTCGCGCGCAGCAGGCCCTCGCTCGACGTGCCCCGGCCGGCCTGCCGGCGCATATGTGCGCGCATCAACGCTAGCGCCAGTTGACCAGCGAGCAGTTCGTCGAAGGCAAGCCGCGTCCAGGCCAAGCTTTCGGGGGCGATATCGCTGGGCTCCTGCGGCTTATGCAAGCTGCGCAGCGCCTCGGCAAAGGGTGGCAGTCGCTCGCGCGACACCCAGGCTTCGTCCTGCCACTCTGGCAACGCCGGGACGCGCGCGAGCGCGCCGTCCATGGCACGGCGGACATTGCCGAGATTGAGCCCCTCGGTGAGCGGGTAGACCGGCTCAACAAGAGGCAGATCGGCAAAGCCCTTTTCATCGACGACGCGGTCGGGGTGCACCATCTGCAGCATGCCGTCGTAGAACTCGGCGGTGCCGGAGACGTAACGCTTTTCGCCGACCGGCAGGAGCTTCTCCAGATGGTCACGCCGGGCGTGGAAAAACGTGAGCGTCAGCGTGCCGGTGTCGTCTGACGTGACAATGCGATAGGGCGCGCGGGGCCGGTTCGGCGGCGCCGGCCGGTGCTCTTCGACGGTGACAGACACGGTGACGATCTGCCCGGGCTGGACCTCGTTGAGCCTGGGCCGGGCGCGGCGGTCGATGGTGCCGGAGGGCATGTGCAGCAACAGGTCGATGACGCGCGGCTCGTCGCGGCCGAGCAGCTTGCCATAGAGCACCGCTAGCTTCGGCCCGACGCCGGGCAGACTGGTGATTGAGGCGAACAGGGGATTGAGGACGGGCGCGCGCATGGACTGACTTTAGTGGATTTCCCGCCGCTGCAAACGCAGGGCCATGACAAGTCAAAGAGTTATGCCTATATACCCCGCGCCCGGCACCGTCCGGGTTTTTGGCGTTGGAGAAATCCGTTGAGCGGCACCGAAATCTCAAGCGAAGGACTGGACCTGAGGCGGCGCAAGCTCAAGTTTCGGCTGTGGCACCGCGGCATCCGCGAAATGGACCTGGTGATGGGCGGCTTCGCCGATGCCGAACTGATGAACCTTTCCGATGCCGAGTTGAGCGAGGTCGAGACCTGGCTCGATATTCCGGACCAGCAGATGTTCGCTTGGGTCAACGGCTCGGAGACGCCGCCGACCGGGCTCGACACGCCGCTTTTCCGTAAGCTGCGCACCTTCCACGGCACCCGGCCTTAGGGCTGGCAATTAGAAGACAAAGACTGGAATTCGATGGCTCAATCTCCCGCTCAAGCCCTGAAAGTTGGCCGTGCGCTCACCTTGGCGCAGGTTGCCGACGGCGCCGAAGGTCTGGTGCTGGCCGATCTTGCACGCGCCATTGCCGCGCGAGCCAATGCGCCGGCGATCTCGCTCGCGGTCGTGTGCCGCGACGGCCAGCGCATGGCGCAGCTAGCCCGCGCGCTGTCGTTCTTCGGCCCCGATATCGAGGTGATGGAATTCCCCGCCTGGGACTGCCAGCCCTATGATCGCGTCTCGCCGAACGCGGCCATCGTCGCCCAGCGCATGACCACCTTGTCGCGCCTTGCGCGCGTTCAAGGCCGCGACAAGCCGTCGATCCTGGTCACCACCGCTAATGCCATCACCCAACGCGTTCCGGCGCGTGAATTCACCGCGACGCATGCCTTGTCGGTCGCGCCGGGCAATGTGCTCGGCATGGCAAGCGTGGTCGAGTGGCTTGAGCTCAACGGTTATTTGCGCGCCTCCACGGTGCGCGAGCCGGGCGAATACGCGGTGCGCGGCGGTATTCTTGATCTCTATCCGCCGGGCCTCGATATGCCGGTGCGGTTCGATTACTTCGGCGACTCCGTCGAAAGCATCAAGACCTTCGATCCGCAGACCCAGCGCAGCGAGATGCCAATGGGCAAGCTCGATCTGGTGCCCGTCGCCGAATTCCAGCTCATCACGGAAACGATCCGCCGCTTCCGCACCGGCTACGTCTCGCAGTTCGGGGCTGCTGGGCCGGACGACTTGCTGTACGAGGCGGTCAGCGAGGGCCGCCGCTATCCGGGGATGGAGCATTGGCTGCCGCTGTTCCATGACAGCATGGACACTTTGTTTGACTATTTGCCCGGATCGCCAGTCGCGCTTGAGGCGCTGGCTGACGATGCGGTCGATCAGCGCTTCGCCCAGATCAAGGATTACTACGAGGCGCGCGCCGAGGCGCTGAAAGAGGGCATGACACCGGCCTACAAGCCCATGCCGCCGGACAAGCTCTATCTCACCGATGCGGAGTGGAAGGAGTGGCTGGGACGGCTCGCAGTCGCCAAGCTCAAGCCGTTCGACGTACCGGCTGCCGCCGACGTGATCGATATCGGCGCATTGCCAGGTCACAACTTCATCACCGAGCGCACCGAACCGGGCGGCAATGTGTTCGAGGCGGTCGCCAAGCACGTCAACACGCTGCAGGGCGACGGCAAGCGCGTCGTCATTGCGTTGTGGAGCGAAGGTGCGCGTGAGCGCATGGGGCATGTGCTCGCCGACCACAAGCTGGTCAATCTGAAGTCTGTCGGCTCGTGGCAGCAGGTGACCGCTGCACCGAAGCACGAAATTTTGTTCGCAGTGCTTGGCGTCGACGCAGGTTTCGTCACCGACAATGCCGCGGTCATCAGCGAGCAGGATATTCTCGGCGACCGCCTGGTGCGCACGCGCAAGGCCACGCGCCGCGCCGACAATTTCATCCAGGAAGCGACCTCGCTGTCGACCGGCGATCTCGTCGTGCATGTCGATCATGGCATCGGGCGTTTCATCGGCCTGCAGCCGATCACCGTGAACGGTGCGACGCAGGATTGTCTCGAGATTCATTACGCCGAGGGCGCCAAGCTGTTCCTGCCAGTCGTGAACGTCGAGCTGCTGTCGCGTTACGGCTCCGAGCAGACGAACGTCGAGCTCGACCGGCTCGGCAGCGGCAACTGGCAGGCGCGAAAGGCGCGCATGAAGAGCCGCATCCGCGAGATCGCGGGCGAGCTCATCAAGATTGCTGCCGAACGGCAGTTGCGCGAGGCGCCGAAGCTCACGGTCACGCCGGGTGCCTATGACGAGTTCGCCGCCGGCTTTCCCTATGAGGAAACCGACGACCAACTTACCGCCATCGATGCCACGCTGAATGACCTCGCCTCGGGACGGCCGATGGACCGACTGGTGTGCGGTGACGTCGGTTTCGGCAAGACCGAGATTGCGCTCCGCGCCGCCTTCGATGCCGTGATGAACGGCAAGCAGGTTGCGGTGGTGGTGCCCACGACGTTGCTGGCACGCCAGCACTTCAAGAATTTCTCCGAGCGCTTTCGCGGCTTTCCCGTCAACGTCGCGCAGCTGTCGCGGCTGGTGCCAGCGGCGCAAATGACGCTCAACAAGAAGGGCCTTGCCGACGGCTCGGTCGACATCGTCGTCGGCACCCATGCCGTGCTGGGCAAGGCGATCAAGTTCAAGGATCTCGGCCTCGTGGTGGTCGACGAGGAGCAGCATTTCGGCGTGTCCCACAAGGAGCGTCTGAAGACATTGCGCGCCGAGGTGCATGTGTTGACGCTGACGGCGACGCCGATCCCGCGCACCTTGCAACTGGCGCTTACTGGCGTGCGCGATCTGTCGATCATCGCTTCCCCTCCGGTCGATCGTCTGGCGGTGCGCACTTTCGTCACGCCGTTCGATCCTTTGGTGGTGCGTGAAGCGCTGCTGCGTGAGAAATATCGCGGCGGCCAGGCTTTCTATGTCTGTCCGCGCATCGATGATCTCGCCGAGGCCAAGGATTTCCTCGACAAGCATGTGCCGGAGGTGCGCGTCGTCGTTGCACACGGCCAGATGGCGCCGACCGTGCTCGACGACATCATGTCGGCCTTCTACGACGGCAAATATGACGTGCTGCTCTCGACCACCATCGTCGAATCCGGGCTCGACATTCCAACCGCGAACACGCTGATCGTTCATCGTGCCGATATGTTCGGCCTGGCGCAGCTCTACCAGCTGCGCGGCCGCGTGGGCCGCGCCAAGCTGCGGGCCTATGCGCTGCTGACGCTGCCGGCGAACCGCACTATCACGCCGCAGGCGGAACGGCGCCTGAAGGTGCTGCAGTCGCTCGATACCTTGGGGGCAGGATTCCAGCTTGCCTCGCACGACCTCGACATTCGCGGCGCCGGCAACCTGCTGGGCGAGGAGCAGTCCGGCCACATCAAGGAGGTCGGTTTCGAGCTCTATCAACAAATGCTGGAGGAGGCGGTCACCAGCGCCAAGGCGGGCATCACCGAGGTGGTGGCGGATCGCTGGTCACCGCAAATCACCATCGGTATGCCGATCCTCATCCCTGATGATTATGTCGCCGACCTGTCGGTGCGCCTCGCACTCTACCGCCGTCTCGCCGACCTGGAAGAGGAGCGCGACATCGACAGCTTTGCGGCCGAGATGGTGGACCGTTTCGGCCCGCTGCCGAAGGACGTGGAGCATCTGCTGCAGATTGTACAGATCAAGGCGCTGTGCCGGCACGCCAACGTCGACAAGCTTGATGCGGGTCCGAAGGGGGCGGTGCTGTCGTTCCGCGACAATGCCTTTGCCAATCCGGAAGGCCTCATGCTGTTCATCCGCGATCATGCGGCGAGCGTGAAGGTGCGCAACGACAAGAACGGCCAGCGGCTGGTCTTTCTCGAAGACTGGGACAGGCCGGAGGAGCGGCTCAAGGGCGCGCTGGCTATCGTGCGGCGGTTGTCGTCGATTGCGACGAAGGCCAAAGCAGCGTGAAGAGGGCGACTTAAACCACCCCATCTGGCGCGCCGATTGATGCAGGCGATGGGTCTCGACGCCGGCCAACGAGGCGGCTGATTCAGTCGGCCGACGGTTACTCGCTGGCGTTGCCGGCCTGTGCTGTACGGGCAATGGCTTGGGCGAGATGTTCCGACGATTGTGCGCCGGAGACCGCGAAGCGGCCGCCGAAGATGAACATGGGCACGCCCTGAATGCCAGCTTCCTTGGCGCTTTCGGCTTCCTGGGTCACGGCTTCGACATCCTGGTCGCTATCGAGCGCCGCACGGATATCCTCGGGGTCCAGCCCAATATCGGCGGCCGCCTGAACGAGCACCGCCTGGTTGGTGAGGTCGGCGCCTTCCGTGAAATACAGATCCATCAACCGCTGCTTCATGGCGCCGGCCTTGCCGATGCCGCCGGCCCAGCGGATCAGGCGATGAGCGTCAATGGTGTTGGGCTGATTCGAAATGCCGGCCGCGTTGTAGATCAGGCCCTCGGCTGCCGCTGCCGCAACGACGCGCTGGGCGATTTCTTTGTATCGGTCCGGCGAACCGAATTTGGTGGTCAGGTACTCGTTGCGCGCAATGCCTTCGCGCGGAATCCAGTCGTTGAGGAAATAAGGGCGGTAATGCACCTCGACCGGAGTGTCCGGCGACAGCGCAATTGCCTGCTCAAGCCGCTTCTTACCGATGAAGCACCACGGACAAACGATGTCGGAGACGACGTCGATTCGGACGGGCTGGGTCATGAGGTCACTCCTTGTTGGGAGTAACGTAATGATCCGGCTACTCGGCCGCAACCATGGGACTGTCCATCACGCGCTGCATCAGGCTTTGCAGCGTATCGCCGTTCTTGAACGAGGCGAGCGTGACATTGGCGGTGATGCGACCGTTCGGATTGGTCGGCGCACGCATCACGTTCTTGATCGCCGCCGCGAGGCGGCGGGCCACGATATGGCCGCTACGCAGATCGGTCTGGGTGAAGGCGACCAGCAGCGCACCATCGTCGTCATTGCAGGCGAAGTCGATGTTGCGCATCAGCTTGCTGGCGAGCCGGGCGCCGTCGAAATGGCAGCGGCGTTCATGCGCGCCCTCAAAGGTGAAACGGGCGAGGGTCAGCGCGTGGCTACGGTCGGCGGCCTCGCTGACGGCCTTGTTGAGTTCGCGCCAGAAGGATTCCGGCGTCAAAAGGCCGGTGCGCGGTTCGTACAGACCGTCGGTGTCGAGCGAATGCAGCATGCGCTTGAGCCGCGACTGCAGGGCATGGAGTCGTACCAGCGGCACCATGCGTGAGACCAGACGTTCCGGCGCTTGCCGGATGCTGTCGAGATTGGGCAGGCCGCCTTCGTAACCCTGCGGAATGTCGCCCATGACGGCGACCGGGATCTCGTGGAAGCGCGCCTCTTGTGCGAGGAAGGTCAGGAACGCCTCGATCATGCGCGGCGAGAAGCCGTCGCCAATGATGATGCCGTCGATGTCGCGCTCTTCGAGGTGGCGCGCGGCGGCTTCGACGCTAAGCGCGCCGACCATCTTGGCCTGTTCGCCTATGGCGACGCCCAGAGCGGGATAAAGCGGACCGCGTCCGGCGATCAATACCGTCGCATCGTCCAGTGGATCGCCGATGGGCAATTCCAGCATGGTGCCGCCCTGTGCGGCGAAGGTCTCGATCCGGCGCAGCACCGTCGAATGCAGCGCACGCACGCGCAGAGCCGACTGCAGGCGCCCGATCAGGCAGTCGAAGGGTGCGTCGAGATCGGCGGTCAGCGCGGTTGGGATGGCGGCGTCACGGTCGGCGTCGGCCATGGCGAGGATCGGTACGATCGGACCCTGAACGGTCGCGACCTGAAGCGCCAGCATGCGGCCGGATGCTTCGCTGACTGGCGCGCCGGGCTCGGCAATCACGATGGCGGACGGCTTGACCGACACAAAGGCGGTCGGAGCGTCGGCCCATTGGGTTTCGATGACAGGGAAAGCGCCGGCGGCGCCCAGCGCCTCGACGACAGCGGTGGCTGGCTCTTCCGAGACCACCAGCAAGGGACCTTGCAGCGACATGAGACGCAACGCCGTACTATGTTACGCAACAAACACGTCCCCGAACGCGGGCCGTGCCTAACGGATCGCAAACCATAGGCACGTGGCCCTTAACGCCGCGTCAACGACAAATAAACACTGCTAAACAAACAGGCTAGGCGGCAAGGCCACGCGGCCGGAAGGCTGCGGCAATCAGCGGGCTGCCACCCTGGCCGAGGATGGACACGGCCACGTCGGCGTTGTCGAGAGCGCTGCCGGCCAGCTTTTGCGCCATCAGACTGCCCGGCAAAGCAACGATCGTGGCCGCCGGGTCGGCCATCGAAACTTGGCTTTCCATGTCGCGGATGGTGAAGCGATATCCACCGATAGCGGCGATGCCGCCAGGGGGGCCACTGACAGTCAGAGTGCGGGCTTCTTCATCGGCGCGGCAGGTAAAGCCGGTGTCGACGAAGCCATCTTTGTCGGCGGCCAGATAAGGCTCCGGGCCATGCTCGACGCCCGGTGGGAACGCCGCTCTGGGCACCATAGCGCCGCGCACGAGGAGCGTGCCGATCTTGCTGCGCGCAGTCTCGATATCGTGCGGTGCGCCAACCGGCCCGAGCGGCATCGCCGCCGGCAGGCCATCCGTATCCCGCGGCACGGCAATGGCACCGAGTTCGCCGAAGCATGACACGTCGGTGAGCCGCGCCGGGCCGCTCCATGCGGCGGACGTATTGAGTTGCTCGGGGGAGCGCCACACGGCGACGAGACTTTTCAACACTTGCAGGCGGCCCGCTTTGGCGAGCAACGCCACAGCGGGTCCCGGCAGCACAGCTGTATTGATGGTCCCCATCTGCTCGCCGAAGGCCTTGGCATCGAAGCCGTGATGGAGCGACAGACAACCGCCGCCGAACAGCCATGGCACGATCGTGACGGCAAGGCCGGCGAAGGACGAAGGCGGGATTGCGGCCAGGATCGACATATGCGGACCGACGCCGATCTCCTGCGCCAGCGACAGCCCGCCGGCGATCAATTCGCTGTGGCTGCGCGCAACCGGCACCAAGCCGGCTGGTGTAACGTCGAGCGTCACCACGGCAACATGTTCGGCAGCCTGGCCGCCGCGCAAGGTGCGCGGCACAGTGGATGAAGTCTGTGTGTCGAAAACATCGTCGAGCGTCAGCACGCCGTCCGGCAGATCGCCGCCGAAGCCGCAGATGAAGCGGATCGGAAACAGCTCGGCGCCGACTTCGCCGGCCAGTTCGGCATGCTTGACCGCGCCGATGCGGGAAGCGGTCACGATCGCCTTGACGCCGAGCGGGCGCAGGGCGCCGAGAATTTCCTTCTGCCGCCATAGTACCGGCAGCGGCACCGCAATCATGCCGGCGCGCAGCACCGCCAGCAGGGTGATAATGGCCTCGACCGTGTTGGGAAGCTGGATTGCGACCAGCGTATCGGCCTGCAGGCCGGCGCGACAGAACTTGGCGGCGAGCGCGGAGATCGCCCGGTCGGCTTGCGCATAGGTCAGGCGGCGCGGCGCACCATCGGTAAAGGACGAGCGGTTCGGCGGATCGGCAAGCGCCAGCGCATCCGGATCATGTACCGCGGCGCGGCGGAAAAGATCGTCCAGGGTAGGGCGTCCTACCCCGGCCGTGCCCGTGTCGCTTTCGTTTGCGCCTGTCTCGTTGCGCAAGATCATCGGAATTCCAGACGGTCAGGCGCCAGAAACCGCAGGCGCCACAGGAACGCAGCACCAAAACGCCGCACCATAAAACTTTGAGAGGAACTCTTACGGCCGCTGGAACGTCACGCGCCGCTACGCCACCACGTCTCCGGCAAATAGCCGAATAATGAAGTCTGCGATGGATGGGCGATTCGGGTCCAGCGCGCCACCCATTGAACCGGGGGAAAATACAGCGGTACCACGTAGAAGCCGGACAGCAGCACGCGATCCAGCGCCCGCGTCGCGGCGACGAAGTCGTCGCGTTCCGTGGCCGCCAGCATGGCTGCAATCATGGCGTCGACGGCCTTGGATTTGACACCCATGTAATTGCGGCTGCCGTTCTGGTCGGCGGCGTCTGAGCCCCAATAGAACAACTGCTCGTTGCCTGGCGACAGCGACTGGTCCCAGCGGTATTGCATCATGTCGAAATCGAAGGCGATGCGCCGACGCTCGAATTGCGTGGCATCGATGGTGCGCACCAGCGCCTCGATACCGACGCGTTTGAGGCTGGCGCTGTAGGCCAGGCCAAGCCGCTCCTGATCGCGCGTGGTACAGACAATCTCAAAGGCGAAGGGTACGCCGGTCGTGGTGTTGACGAGCGTCTGCCCCTTGAGCGCGTAACCGGCTTCGGCAAACAAATCGAGGGCGCGGCGCAGCAGCTTGCGGTCTCGTCCCGAGCCGTCGCTCACCGGCGGCGCCCATTGCCCCGCCATGATGTCAGCGCGCACCTCGTCAGCAAAAGGCGCGAGCAGTTCCTTTTCGCGGGCATTGGCCGGCACGCCGTGCGCCGACAGATCGCAACCGTCGAAGTAAGAGGCCGTCCTCTTGTAGAGATCGAAAAAATAAGTGTGGTTGATCCATTCGAAATCGAACAGATGCAACAATGCCTCGCGCACGCGAATGTCCTTGAACAGGGCGCGCCGTGTATTGAACACGAGGCCGTCCATGCCCTTCGGCAGACCGTAAGGCAGGCCTTCCTTCACGGCTTTGCCGGTGCGTATGGCCGGGAAATCGTATGCCGTCTGCCAGCGGCCCGGGTCGGTTTCGAGTCGCAGGTCGCAATCGCCGCGTTTGAAGGCTTCGAAGTGCGTATTGCCGTCGCGGTAGTAGTCGAATTTGATGGTATCGAAATTCCACAGGCCACGGTTGATGCCGAGATCGCGGCCCCAATAGTCTTCGTTGCGGGTAAAGGTCACGCTGTCACCCGGACGCACCGCGGTGATGCGATAGGGACCGCTGCCGAGCAACGGCTCGAAGCTCGTCTCCTCGAACTTGCCCGGATCGACGGCGTGTTTGGCCAGCACGGGCATCAGGCCGAGGATCAGCGGCAATTCGCGATCATCGGCGCCGGTTAGATCGAAATGCACCGTACGTTCATTGCGGGCTTCGACCTTCGCGACCTTGTTGTAGTAAATTCCGAATAGAGGTCGGCCGTGATCGCGCAACAGGTTGAACGAGAACACCACGTCCTCGGCCGTGACCTTGCGCCCGTCGGAAAAGCGCGCCTTCTCGTTGATCGTGAAGGTGACGAAGCTGCGCCTTTCGTCGGTGACGACTTTTTCGGCGAGCAGTCCGTATAGCGTGAATGGTTCGTCATAGCCGCGCGCTAGCAGGCTCTCGATGACGTAGCCGCGGATATTGGCCGCCGGCAGGCCTTTGACGATGAAGGGGTTGAGGCTGTCGAAGGCGCCAAGCACGCCTTGCGTCAATTGGCCGCCTTTGGGCGCCTCCGGATTGACGTAGGTCGGCGCCATGAAACCGGCTGGCCATGCCGGTTCGCCATGCATGGCGACGGCGTGGGTCGCGGTGGCTGCGAAGCCGGTCCGCGGGCCAAGTCCGGTAGCGGCCGCCAATCCACCGAGCACGACGGCACGGCGCGACGGGCGAAGGCCGGTCGCAGCGGCAGTGTCGGAGGGCTGGTTGGGTTTGAGTGGAATTGTCTGGCGACTCCGCGATCGGGCCTTGTATCACAGGGGGACGGCGGGGTTGCCCGGCAAATTTTTCGCAGCAATGACGCCTTTATCGGCGCGGTGATATCGGCTATCAGGCTGCGGTCGAAGGTCACGCTCCCGCCGCATTTCGCAACGACAGAGCCGCCCAAAGGTCGCGTGGTTCAATTCGGGACGGCCCGGCCGTCAACGCAGCCGGTCGGAAACAAAGGACGGAATTTTCAATGGATCATCGGATCGCATCTGCCACGCGCCGCGCCCGCCTGACGGCGGCTGCCCTGAGCGCGGGCCTCATTGGCGCGACCCTTCTGGCGCAGCCGGTGGGGGCGCAGCAGCCCAAACCGGCCGCACCCACGGCACCGGCTCAACCTTCGGCGCCCGCCGCCGCGCCGCAGGCCGCCGCGCCGCAACTGCCGCCGCTGATGTACTCGTCGTGGGTCAAGCTGTGCCAGCAGGGCGCCGAGACGGAGAACAAGAAGGTCTGCGTCGTCCACCGCGACGGCCGCATGGAAAACGGCATGCCGGTCATCATGACCGAGCTGCTGCAGGTCGAAGGCGCCCAGGAGCGCCTGCGCGTCACGGTCCCGATGACGATCATCGTGCGCCTGGCGGAAGGCACTCATCTGGTGCTCGACAACCAGGATATGGGCACCGCGCCCTACATGGTGTGTACGCAGGTCGGCTGTCTGTCGGACTACGCGGCGAATGCCGACACCATCAAGAAACTGAAGGCCGGCAAGCAGCTCGTCGTCCAGACCTATCTGATGAACGGCCAGGTGCTGAGCATTCCGGTATCGCTCACCGATTTCGGCAAGGCCTATGACGGCCCGGCGACCGATCCGAAGGTGGTCGAAGAGCAGCAGCGCAAACTGCAGGAAGAGATGCAGAAGAAGGCCGAGGAGGCGCGCAAGAAGCTCGAAGCGCAGCAGCCGGCCGCAGCCGCGCCGGCTCCAGCGCCGGCGAAGAAGCCGTAAGGCTTCAGGCGCCATCTGCAAAATCGAAAGGCGCGAGGCCCTGAGCCTCGCGCCTTTTTTGATTCCTGTCGGAAGCCAACGAACGGAGCGGTGCTAGTTCAACAGATTGTCGAGCGGCCGGTAGTCACCGTTCTCGTCGAACTCGAACACTTCCTCGACCTGCGGATGGCGGATCGGCGTGCCGGACGTATCCGGCAGCAGGTTCTGTTCGGAGACGTAAGCGATGTACTCGGTCTCGGCGTTCTCGGCGAACAGGTGATAGAACGGCTGATCCTTGTTCGGCCGCGCATCGGCCGGGATCGCCTCCCACCATTCGTCGGTGTTGTTGAATTCCGGATCGATATCGAAGATCACGCCGCGGAACGGAAATACGCGGTGTTTGACCACCTGTCCGATCTTGAATTTGGCGGTAGCAGTCTTGCCCATAGTCGACGAGTTAGTGCTTTGCGCGCGGCTTGGCTAGCCCCCAATTCGGTGCGCCGCCCCCGCTACATGGCGTATTTTGCGGCCATTTCGGGATCTTTGGCGGCAACGAGTTTCGCCAGATCAATCAATACCTTGGCCTGTTTCCAGGTGGCGTCGTCCTGCATCTTGCCGTCGATCATGACGGCGCCGGCGCCGTCGGGCATGGCATCGACGATCTTCCGGGCGAAGGCGACCTCGGCGGGATCTGGCGAAAACACGGCTTTGGCTATGGCAATCTGGGTCGGATGCAGCGACCAGGCGCCCAGGCAGCCCATGAGGAAGGCGTTGCGGAACTGGCTCTCGCATGCGGCCTGATCCGAGAAATCGCCGAACGGGCCGTAGAACGGCTTGATGCCGGCTGCGGCGCAGGCATCGACCATGCGGCCGACGGTATAGTGCCAAAGGTCCTGCTGATAGGCCGCGCGCGGCCCGTCACCAGCGGCATCGGCCAGCACCTTGTATTCGGGGTGCCCGCCGCCAACGCGCGTCGTTTTCATGGCGCGCGAGGCGGCCAGATCGGCGGGGCCTAAGCTCATGCCGTGCATGCGCGGCGAGGCGGTCGCGATCGCCTCGACATTGTTGACGCCCTGCGCGGTTTCCAGAATGGCGTGGATCAGGATCGGCTTGGCAATTTTGTGCCGGGCCTCGAGCTGGGCGAGAAGCTGATCGAGGTAGTGGATGTCCCATGGGCCATCGACCTTCGGCAGCATGATGACATCGAGCTTGTTGCCGATGGCACCGACAATCTCAATCACGTCATCCAGCGCCCAGGGCGAGTTCAGCGCGTTGATGCGAGTCCACAGGCCGGTCGGGCCGAAGTCCACCGACTTGCCCATTTCGATGAAGCCCTTGCGGGCCGCTTCCTTGGCGTCCACTGGAATAGCGTCTTCCAGATTGCCCAGCACCACGTCGACCTGACGCGCCAGCTCCGGCACCTTGGCCCGCATTTTCTCCATATGCGGCGGTACGAAATGGATCATGCGCTCCAGCCGCACCGGGAGCTCGCGCAGCGGGCTGGGGGCGCCAATGGCCAAGGGCTGAAAGAACTGACGGGGAAGTTTCACGGCGGAGGTCCTTCCAAATCGGGCGTCTGCCGTTTAGAGCAATGCAAAGGCCGCGCCAAGTCGGATATCCACGGAGGGTGTCCGGACAGACAGCCGGGCGCCGCCGGAGCCCATGATCGAAGTCCTCAATCTTGCTCTGCCATTTTTCGGCCTGATCATCATCGGTTTCGTCTGCGGCAAGATCAAGCAGATCCCCGATACCGCGCTCGGCTGGATGAATTTCTTCATCGTCTATGTGTCGCTGCCGGCATTGTTTTATCGCATTCTGGCGCAGACGCCGCTCGAACAATTGGCGCAGGTCGATTTCATCGTCGCCACGACCTTGTCCACCTTCTGGGTGTTCGCGGTCGCCTTCGCGATTGGTATTGCCGTCACCAAAGGCCGCATCGACCAATCGACCATCGCCGGTCTCGCCGGCGCTTACGGCAATATCGGCTATATGGGCCCCGGTCTGGCACTGTCGACCTTGGGGCCGACCGCCGCGGTACCGGTGGCGCTGATCTTCTGCTTCGACACGCTGCTGCTGTTTTCGCTGGTGCCGTTCATGATGGCGATCGCCAGCCCGCAGAAGAAGAGCGTGACCTCGATCGCGCTTGAGGTCGTCAAGCGCATTGGCACCAATCCGCTGGTGATCGCAAGCGTGCTCGGCATTCTGTCGGCGGCGGTGCACTTTCAGCCGCCGGTCGCCGCCGAAAAGCTGATGTTGTTCCTGTCAAACGCCTCGGCGCCATGCGCCCTGTTTACGCTCGGCGTGACGGTGGCACTGAGGCCTTTGAAGAAGGTGCCGTGGGACATGCCGCTGCTCACCACGATCAAGCTGGTGATCCATCCGATTGTCGTGTTCCTGCTGCTGTCGGTGTTCGGCCCGTTCGATCAGATGTGGGTCGACACCGCGGTGTTGATGGCGGCGCTGCCGCCAGCGCTCAACGTGTTCGTGTTTGCGCGGCAGTACGACACCTGGGTCGAGCAGGCCTCGACCGCGGTGCTGGTTGGCACCGTTGTTTCGGTGCTGACGCTGACGACGGTGATGTGGATGGTGAAGACGGGCGCGCTGCCGCACCTGTTATTCAGATAGCGGGCGCGCGCATGCCCCCGAAAAGTGGGAACCGGCTTTCGGACAAGGTCATGCGCCCATGAAAAATACCCAGCCACTCGAAGGTCTGCTGGTTCTCGATTTCACCACGCTGCTGCCGGGGCCGCTGGCGGCTCTGATGCTGGCGGAAGCCGGCGCCGAGGTGATCAAGATCGAGCGGCCGGGCGGCGAGGACATGGCGCGGTTTCCGCCGCTGGTCGGCGGCCAAAGCGCCGTCTACGCCATGCTGAACCGCGGCAAGCAGGTGCTGACGCTCGACCTCAAGAGCGAAGCCGACCGCGCCAAGCTCAAGCCGCTGATCGCGCGCGCCGACATCGTCATCGAGCAGTTCCGGCCCGGTGTGATGGCGCGGCTCGGCCTTGGCTATGACGACATGCGCGCCATCAATCGCAAGATCATCTACTGCGCCATCTCCGGTTACGGCCAGAGCGGACCGCGCGCGCATGAAGCGGGCCACGACATCAATTATATCGGTGCGACGGGGCTGCTCGATCTGCAGCCGGGGCCCGCGAGCCAGCCGGTGCTGCCGCCGGCGCTGATCGCCGACATAGCGGGCGGCAGCTTTCCGGCCGTGATCAACATCCTGCTGGCGCTGCGCGCGCGCGATCGGAGCGGCGAGGGCGCCTTCATCGATATCGCCATGACCGATGCGATGTTCACCTTCGGCTGGTACGCGCTGGCGCTGGGGCTGGCCGGCGGACGTTTTCCGAAATCCGGCGAATTGCAGCTGGTCGGATCATCGCCGCGCTACCGGCTCTATCCGGCGAAAGACGGCAAGCTCGTCGCCTGCGGCGCGCTCGAGCAGAAGTTCTGGGAAGGGTTCTGCGCCGCCATCGGTCTGGCGCCGGAATTCATCGACGACAGGCGCGATCCGAATGCGACTGCCGAGGCGGTGGCCCAGATTGTTGCGTCACGCAGCAGCGGCGAATGGGCGCCGATTTTCGCGAAGGCCGATTGCTGCACCACCATCGTCGCGCCGCTCGAAGAGGCGTTGCGCGACCCGCATTTCGTCGAGCGCGGCCTGTTCGTCCAGCGCCTGACGCTGGGTGATGGGCGGGATATTCCGGCGCTGCCGGTGCCGGTCGATCCGCAGTTTCGCGCGAAGCCCTAAACCGCGTCGCCCCGCATCAACTTCGGACGGCCGAAGCGGGGCGCTATGCCCTCGCGCATCACGGCGCGGCGCAGCGGACCAATTTTATCGAGGGCGTAAAGCCCGGCCCCGCGCAGTCCCTGCAGCGGCAGGAAATCGCTCAGCAAAGTGCGGTTGGCGATGTCGATAACCATGCCGCGGCTCATGACGTCGCCACGCCGCGCCTTTTCGTAAGCGGTGAGCACATCCGGGCCCCCGCTATCGTGGCCTTCGTCGTTCGCCGCTGCGACCAGTTCGGCAATGGTGACGGCATCGCGCAGGCCGAGGTTCAGGCCCTGAGCACCGATCGGTGGCACCACATGCGCCGCTTCGCCGACCAGCGCGATGCGGCGTGCGCCGAAGCGCCGCGCTGTCTGCACGCTCAGCGGAAACAGCGCCCGGCCGGGCTCGACTGTCATCTTGCCGAGGATCGAATGCGCCATGCGCTCGATCTCAAGCGCCAAATCGTCATCGCTCAGTTCGGCGATCTCGTCTGCGTCGGCCGGGCGCAGCACCCAGACCAGACTGGAGCGGTTGCCCGGCAGCGGCACCAAAGTGAACGGGCCGCTTGGCGTGTGAAATTCGGTCGACGTGTCGTGGTGCGGCCGCGTGTGCGTCAGGCACACCGTGAGAGCGACCTGCTTGTAGGGTCGGTTGCTCAGTTCGATACCGGCGGCCTGTCGGCACATCGAGTTGCGGCCGTCGGCGCCGACGACGAGCGGCGCCGTGAGACGCTCGCCGCTCCTGAGCTCGACCGTGACATCATCGTCGCCCGGTTCGACGGCAAGGACCTCGTCGTCGATCAGCCGCAGGTTCGCGAGCGATCCGGCGCGCTGCTCCAGTGCATCGATCAGGACGGGGTTTTCGATGTTGTAGCCGAAGGCCTCGAGGTCGATCTCGTGCGCATTGAACTTGACCTCGGGCGCGCGCCAGAGCCGGCCGGTGGCGTCCACCAGACGCATGGTGACGAGCGGCGCAGCCTTGTCGACGCACAGCGCCCAAACGCCGAGCTTCTCCAGCGCGGTGATGGAACTGGCGAGCAGGGCGGTGGTGCGGTTGTCGGTGCGGGGCGGCCGCTTGCCGGCGAGAACAGTCGCAATGCCGGCTTGGGCCAGCGCGATCGCGGCCGTGAGCGCCGCCGGGCCGCCTCCGACCACGATGGCGGCGGGATTTCCGCTTCCGACTTTTTCCGACCCGTTTTTGTCCGGCATCAATGCAATCCTTCGGGATGGGGGCGACGTAGCACGGCGGGAGCCCGGAAACCATTCGGTATGGCCCGGATTTCGCGTAACCCGCCAATGCGCTATTGAGAGTCTTCCATGACCGAACTGTCCCGCCATCCGCTCGATCACCTCACGCCGGCCGCCGCGCGGCTCGCCGCAGTCTTCGCCCGGCCCAAGGTGCTGGCGGTGCTGTGCATCGTGGCGCTGACCGGGCTCGGCTGGCTTTATCTCGGGCTCCTGATCGGCGAGATGGGTGGGCCGGGCGCCGCGCTCGGTCCGGGCATGGCGGCGCTCGATCTGTTGCCACGCGTCTGGAACGTGCTGTGCAGCCCGACCTTCGGCGTCTCGCTGATGCCGGAAGGCGAGTGGGGCGTGAGCGGCTTCCTGCTGGTCGGCCTGATGTGGATGGCGATGACGCTGGCCATGATGCTGCCGAGCGCCGCGCCCATGATCTACACGTATGCCGAAATTGCCGACACCGCAGCGCGCAAGCACGAGAAGGTGGTGTCGCCGTTCGTATTGACGGCGGGTTACGCGGCGGTGTGGTTCGGCTTTGGCGCGACCGCGACAGTCGCCCAGTTCGCTTTAACGAAGGCGGCGCTTCTTAACCCGAGCATGGCGTCCGCGAGCGGGCTTTTCTCCGGCGCGGTATTCATCGTTGCCGGTGTCTATCAGTTCTCGTCGCTGAAGAACGCCTGTCTCATCCAGTGCCGCTCGCCGTTTCCTTTCTTCTTCACCAACTGGCAGACGACGCCGCGCGGCGTCTTCCGCCTGGGCCTCAAGCAAGGTCTGTTCTGCTTCGGCTGCTGCTGGGCGATGATGCTGGTGATGTTCGCCGTCGGCATCATGAATGTGGTCTGGATGGCCTTGCTGGGCGTGCTGATGACGGTCGAGAAGATGACCGTCACCAACCGTCTCACGCATGCCATCGGCGTCTTCGCCATCGTCGCCGGCGTCGCGTTCATTGCGACCTCGGTCGTCGCGCATTGGCCTGCGGGCGCAAATTGAGCTAACAATCGGGAAAATAGCCGGGAGTGAAATCTTGACCGAAGCCTGGACCCTCAAAGGCGAGATGACGCTGTCGTGCAATTGCACGGTGTTCTGCCCTTGCGTGCTGTCGCTCGGCGAACATCCGCCCACCGAAGGCCGCTGCCAGACATGGGCGGGCGTGCGCATCGACGAGGGGCAGTTCGAGAACGTCGATCTGTCGGGCATCAATCTCGGCCTGATGATGGACCTGCCCGGCATCATGGCGCGGGGCAACTGGACCGCGGCCTTGTTCATCGACGACAAGGCGCCGATCCAGGCGGTGAAGGGGCTGACGCGTATCTTCACCGGTCGTGTCGGCGGCACCACGCATCTCCTGTCGATTCTGGTCGGCCAGTTTCTTGGCGTGCATCAGGTGCCGATCCGCTACGAGACGCAGGGCAATACCCGCATCGTCAGCCTCGACAAATACGGCGGCGGCGCCGTGACCCCGGTGCGCGGCAAGGACAAGGATGGACTGGTTTCGATCCAGAACAGCGAATACTGGATCGGCCCGGAAGTCATCGTCGCCAAGTCCGACAAATCGCGCTTTCGCGGCTTCGGCCGCAACTGGAACCTCGGCGGCCGTTCGGCGGAAATCGTCAAGCTCGACTGGGGTAATCAGGGCTGATGGATTTCCGGCACATCGGCGCCTTCGCGATCCATGTGCTGACGGCGAGCGGCGCGGCGCTCGCGCTCGTCGCCCTGATCCTGGCGACCGGCGGCCACTGGACCGCGATGTTCGCTTGTCTGGGTGTCGCGCTGATCGTCGACGGCATCGACGGACCGCTGGCGCGGGCGTTGCGCGTCAAGGACGTGCTGCCGCGCTGGGACGGCGCGGGCCTGGATTTCGTCGTCGATTTCACGACCTATGTTTTCGTGCCGGCCTATGCGATCACCGCCAGCGGCTTGCTGCCGGACGGGCTCGGCGTTCCGGCGGCCGTGGTGATCGTTGTCACCGGCGCCTTGTATTTCGCCGACCGCACCATGAAGACCGACGACAATTACTTCCGCGGCTTTCCCGCGGTGTGGAATGTCATCGCCTTTTATCTCTATGTCCTGATGCCGCCGCCCTGGATCGCGGCCGTCACCATTGCCGCGCTGGCGGCCCTCACTTTCGTGCCGGTCCGCTTCGTGCATCCGCTGCGGGTGAAGCACTTGCGCTGGCTCAATGTCGCGCTGATGGTGGTGTGGGCCGCGCTGGCGCTGGTGACGCTGATCGCCAATCTCGCGCCCGGCCTCCCGGTCGTCGCCGGCCTGTCGGTGATCGCGCTTTACTTCCTGGGCGCCGGTTTGTTACGCCGGGCCAATTGAACAATACGCATTGCGGGGGAATACGCCTATGTCGAGACCGGTTCTTCTTGTCGCCGGCGGCAGCCGCGGCATCGGCGCCTCGATCGCCAAACTCGCCGGCGCGTCGGGTTACGACGTCGCGGTGAACTACCACAGCAATGCCAATGCGGCGGCGGGCGTGGTCGCGGCGGTGAAAGCCTCCGGCGGCCGTGCGGTCGCGATTCAGGGCGACATGGGGCAGGAGGCGGATATCGAGCGCGTCTTCGCCGAGACCGACAAGTTCGGCGCCATCACGCATTTCGTCCATTCGTCCGGCATCATCGGGCCGATGTCGCGGCTGGACGAGGCCGACACCGCGACCATCAAGAACGCGCTCGACGTCGATACCTTCGGCGCGCTGCTGTCCCTGCGCGCCTGCATCCGCCGCATGTCGACCAAGCACGGCGGCACGGGCGGTTCGATCGTGATGATCTCGTCAATGGCGGCGGTCATCGGCGGCGCCAATGAATGCGTCTGGTACGCTGCCGCCAAGGGCGCGGTCGATTCCATGGTGATCGGCATCGCCCGCGAAGTGGCGCGCGAAGGCATCCGCGTCAACGGCGTCAGCCCCGGCATGATCGACACCGACATCCAGCCGCCGGGCCGTGTCGATCGCATTACGCCGTCGATCCCGATCGGCCGCGTCGGCTCGCCGGACGAGGTGGCCGACAGTGTGCTTTATCTGCTTTCCGACAAGGCCTCTTACGTCACCGGTTCGAACCTCCGCGTTTCCGGCGGACGTTGAACACTTTGGCGCGAGGCACGCCGGGCCTTGCTTGCGCTCGCCGGTTGGCCGCCTATGATCGCCGCCCGAACAGCGATCCCACAACAAACCTGATGCAATAAGGGGTGAAACATGGTTGCCGCAGTACGTGTCCATAAGGTTGGCGGTCCTGACGTCCTCACGTTCGAGGACATTCAGGTGCCCGCGGCGGGCGAGGGCCAGCTCAAGATCAAGCAGCATGCCTGCGGCGTGAACTTCATCGACACCTATTTCCGCAGCGGCCTCTATCCTTCGCCGGTCGGGCTGCCTTTCGTCGCCGGCAATGAAGGAGCCGGTGAGGTGATCGAGGTCGGCCCCGGCGTGTCGGACTTCAAGGTCGGCGACCGCGTCGCCTATGTCGTGCCGCTCGGCGCCTATGCGCAGGAGCGTCTGCTGCCGGCAGCGCGTGCCGTGAAGGTGCCGGCCAACATCAGCTACGAGCAGGCGGCGGCGATGATGCTCAAGGGCATGACCGCCGAGTATCTGCTCAACCGCACCTTCAAGGTGGAGAAGGGCTCGACGATCATGGTCCATGCCGCGGCCGGTGGGGTCGGGCTCATTCTGTGCCAGTGGGCCAACCATATCGGCGCCACCGTGATCGGCACGGTCGGCTCCAAGGACAAAGCCGAGCTCGCCAAAGCCAATGGCGCGCACCACACCATCCTGTATCGCGAGGAAGACTTCGCCGAGAAGGTCAAGGCCATCACCGGCGGCAAGCTGTGCGATGTCGTCTATGATGGCATCGGCAACGACACCTTCCCGAAGTCGCTCGACTGCATCCGTCCGCTTGGCATGTTCGTGTCGTTCGGTTCGGCGTCGGGACCGGTCAAGGCCTTCGACATCAATATCCTGCAGCAGAAGGGATCGCTGTTCGCTACGCGGCCGACGCTCAACACCTACGCGGCCAAGCGCGAGGATCTGGTTGCGATCGCCGACAACCTGTTCAAGGTCGTGGGGTCGGGCGCGGTGAAGATTCCGGCCAGCCATAAATACGCGCTCAAGGATGCCAAGCAGGCCCATATCGATCTCGAAGGTCGCAAGACCACCGGCTCGATCGTCCTGATGCCGTAAAATTGGGCGGCGATGCCGCCCTACCTTGTTGCCCTCCCCCTTGCAGGGGGAGGGAATTGCGCTACGGATGGCATGACAGTTTTCGAGAACCTGCCTCCATGACCGCCCCCGATTCCGCTGCGCTCGGCGAACGCGCCGACATGATGATCCGGACTCTGGCCTCGATCTCGGCCGAGCCGAACCGGCTGGTCCGGGCCTTCCTGACGCCGCAGCATCGCGCCGCCGCCGATCTCATCGGCAAATGGATGCGCGAAGCGGGACTCGCTGTTTCGGAAGATGCGCTCGGCACCGTGCGCGGCCATTGGCCGGGCGAGGGCAAGAAGCGGCTGTTGATCGGCTCGCATATCGACACCGTGATCGAGGCCGGCATGTTTGACGGGCCGCTCGGCGTCATCGTCGGTATTCTCGCGGCCGGGCACTTCGCCCGGGCCGGGCGCAAGCTGTCATTCGGTCTCGATGTGCTCGCCTTCGGCGATGAGGAAGGGTCGCGTTTCCCGGTCACGCTGTCATCGTCCCTGGCGGTCGCCGGTCACTTCGACACGTCGCGGCTGGAAAAGGCCGATCATGACGGTGTGACGTTCCGCGACGTGCTGACGCGGTACGGCAAGAACGCCGCCGACATTCCCGCCGCGGCCTATTCGCGCGACGAAGCCGCCGCTTATGTCGAGGTGCATATCGAGCAGGGGCCTGTGCTCGAATATCGCAACCAGCCGCTCGGCGTCGTCACCGCGATTGCCGGACAGACCTACGTCAATGTCGAATTTCTCGGCGAGGCCGGCCATGCCGGCACCGTGCCGATGCTGCTTCGCCGCGATGCCTTGGCAGGTGCGGCGGAAACGGTCAGCCTTGCCGAACGTCTGGCGCGCGACACCAAAGGCGAAGTCGTGGCCACCGTTGGCGTGCTGCGCATTCCCAATGCCGCCGGCAACGTTATTCCCGGCAACGTCGCGCTGATCGTCGATATCCGCTCGGGCACCGACGCGGCGCGGCACAAATTTGTCGAGACGTTCAAACGCGAGGTGCGGGCGCTGGCCGAACGCCGCCATCTCGGTGTCACCATGGCCGACACGCGCAACGTTCCCACGACGCCCTGCGATCCTGCGCTTCAGGATGGGATTGCCAAGGCGATTACTGCGGTCGGCGGCGAACCGGTGTCACTCGTCTCGGGCGCCGGTCATGACGGCATGGCGATGGCGAAGCTGTGTCCCATCGCCATGATGTTCGTGCGCTGCCGCGGCGGCATCAGTCACAACCCGGCCGAATATACGAGCCCCGCCGATATGGGCCTCGCGGCCGCGGCGCTGATCAAGTTTATCGAGACGGCGAAGCTGTAAGAAGAAATCTCCGTTCGTCGTCGCAAAACGCGAACCCGGTCTTTCTGAACCGGATTCACGTTTACGCGGGACTGAACGGGCGGTCGTTCGTACTGCTACTCCCGATAGATATACGTCACGCGGCGCGTGCCCGGTTCGACCAGCACCGGCACACCGTTCACATAGGCGTAGTTGTATTCGTAGTTCGGCACAGGGGTCAGCACGACGTCCTGCGGCAGGCCGGCGCCTTCGACGACTTCGCCGTTGATGTAGACCGGCGTCACCGGGTTCTGCGTGACGTAGGCCTGTACGGTCGGCGGCGGTGGCGCGATGGCCAGCGGCGCACCGGCCGGGGCAACAAACTCGCCCTGGATGGTTCGCGTCGTTACGACCGTCGTGGTTGAGCCGACAGTGGCGGGCGGCGGTTCAAAGGACAGGGCAGGGACGGTCTGACTGACCACCACGCTCTGGCCGCCGGCCATGCCCATCATGTATTGCGAATAGGCCCAGCCCTGTTTGCCGTTATACGAAACCTGGCACCACAGGCTGCCGGCGATACAGCCGGTGACCGTGGCCTGGCCCTTGTCGGGGATGGCGCCGATCACCGGATATTCCGGTCCCGGGCCGGTGCGGATGTTGAGCGATGTGGTGGCCGTTGCCAGCGTCGCGGCCGAGGCGGGCAGCGCGACAGCCGCCAGCGCCGCGATGGCAGCCAAAAAGGTTGCGGTTTTACGCTGCATGTTCAGACTCCGATGGTTGAAGGCATGTTTATAACGCCGGCCATGCGCTTGCGTTCCCGCGGGAACTCCGGCTCAGCCCGCGCGCGGCGCCCGCACCACGGTGACGCTGCAAGGCGCTTCGGTGGCCACCTTGGCTGAAACGCTGCCGAGCACGCGGCGCCGAAATGAGTCCTGCCGCGCGCCGATGAGGATGTGGTCGACCCGGTTGACCGCGGCAAACTCGAGAATGGCCGCGGCCGCGTCGGTGCTTTCCAGCACATGAGCGGTCAGGCGGCGTTCATCGAGCTTGAGCGGCGCGGCCCAGGATTTCAGCCGCACAAGACGATCGATTTTCTTGTTGTGGCCCTGATCGTCGAGCGTTGAGTCGAGGGCGATGGCGCTCGTCTTCAAGACGTTGAGACAGGCCAGCCGCGCTTGCGGCAAGGTGGCAAGAATGCGCGCCGTCACCTCGAACAGCGCCGCATTGATCGGCGCGCCCTGTTCGCCAACATCCACCGCGACAGCCACGATGGGCGCAGAAGCAATCTGCGTTGCCACGGGCGACTTGCGCGGTGCGGTCAGGTCCGTGTTGAAACGCCGCCGCATCGCGGTGGTCCACGGATCGCGCGTCAGCTTTTCGGAGCGCGCCGTCAGCTTTACCTCGTCCGGGTGGCTGAGATCGAAGGCAAGCTGCGCCGCGGTCGGATGACGCCGGCCGGGCTCGACTTCGAGGCAGCGCAACACGATTTCCTGCAGCCATGGCGGATAGTCAGGCCGCAACGAACGCGGCGGCTTGGGATCGCGCCACAAACGGCGGCGCATACCGCGCAGCGTTTCGCTCTCACCGAACGGGCGCTCGCCGGTCGAGAAGAAATACAGCAGCACGCCGAGTGCAAACAGGTCGCTGCGCGGATCGTTGCGGATGCCGCGCAATTGCTCCGGCGACATATAGGGCGCTGTACCGAACGGCAGGCGGAATTCCTCCTGCATCAGGTCCGGCAGTTGATCGTGATGCGACAGACCGAAATCGATCAGCACGGCCGATCCATCCGGCCGAAACATGATGTTGCTTGGCTTGATATCGAGATGGACGACGTGCTGACGATGCAGGTCGTCGAGCGCCTCCGCGATCGTGACACCGAGGCGGGCGACTTCGTCATAAGGCAGAGGCAGATCGGGCAGGCGCTGGAGCAGGCTGGTGCCGGCGATCGCCTCCATCACGAGGTAGGGCTGATGGGCAAAGTCGCCGGCGGCGATGTACTTCGGAATATGGGGCCCATTCAGCTTCGGCAGGATCATCTGTTCCATTTCGAAGCTGACAATGGCGGCCGGATCGGTGCCTTCGCCGATGCGCGGCACCTTCATCAGCATCGGCTCATCGAGGCCGTCCTTGCTGACGCGCCACAACATGGCCATACCGCCTTTGTGCACCATCTCGTCAAGGCGGAAACCATCGATGACAAAGCCGGGATCGTGCAGCGGCCGCGCCATGTCTCATTTCCCCACATAGAGGCGTTCGGCCAATATCGGCGGCAGGCCCTGCTGCAGGATGCGCTTTGCCGCCGCCTCGATATCGTAGGGCACGCGGCGATAGGTGAGTTCGCCGCTGTCGGTGTCGAACAGGCAGTAGGCGGCGGCCGGATTGTCGTCGCGGGGCTGGCCGACGGCCCCAAGCACCGCGAGCCAGCGCCGGCCCGGCAATAGCGGCACCGGCGCATCGGTTGTCGGCGTGAACGACGTCATCTTGGCGGTCGAGGACAGGCTGTAGAGCGCCGGCCTATGGACATGACCGCAGAAGGTGACACGCGCCTGCGTAGCAGCGAGGCTGTCGGCGGCTTCCAGCGTGCTGACGACATACGTCCAGCGCTCCGGGTGGCTTGCTTCGGCATGCACGTAAAGCCGGTCGTAGTCGGATTGCGTCAGGGGCAGGTTTGCGAGGAAATCGCGCGCGGGTTTGCCAAGTTCGGTGCGCGTCCATTCGATGGCGACGCGGGCTTCGAGATTCATGCCATCGGCGGAGCCGCCAATGGCGGCGTCGTGGTTTCCCAGCACCAGCGTGGCGCCGTCTTCGGCCAGCCCCATGACGCGATCGAGCACCCAATCGGGATCGCCGCCATAGCCGACGAAATCGCCCAGCAAAACGGTTCGTTGCGCTCCGCGGGCGCGCGCGTCGGCCAGGCAGGCTTCGAAAGCCTGCCGATTGGCATGGATATCGGCGAACAGGGCGATCAGCACGGCGTTTCCCAGACGTGGCGATGTTGCCGCGTGAGGATCAACCCGTATTGATCCTTGTCAATGAGCCGAATGGCCGGGATAGCGGTCAGAATCCGACCGCGGTTCCGTGCAGGTCGTATTCGTCGGCGCGCTCGATCTTGACGGTCGCGATCTCGCCAACGCGCAAGGGACGGCGGCTGGCGACATAAACGTTGCCGTCGATCTCCGGCGCGTCGGCCATCGAGCGGCCCTTGGCGACGGTCGGGCCGGCCTCGTCGATGATGACCTGCTGGCGGCTGCCGACCTTGCGCTTGAGACGGCGCGCGGAAATCTTCTGCTGCGCGGCCATGAAGCGGTGCCAGCGCTCTTCCTTGACCTCGTCCGGCACCGGATTGCCCAGCGCATTAGCGGGCGCGCCGGCAACCGGCTCGTATTTGAAGCAGCCGACGCGGTCGAGCGAGGCTTCGTCGAGCCATTCCAGCAGCGTCTCGAATTCGGCGTCGGTCTCGCCTGGGAAACCGACGATGAACGTCGAGCGCAAGGTGAGGTCCGGACACATGTCGCGCCAGCGCGCGATCCGCTCCAGCGTCTTTTCCTGCGAGGCCGGTCGCTTCATGCGCTTGAGCACGTCATGATTGGCGTGCTGCAACGGCATGTCGAGATAAGGCAGGATCTTGCGCTCCGCCATCAGCGGAATGACGTCATCGACATGCGGGTAGGGGTAGACATAGTGCATCCGCACCCAGATGCCGAGCTCGCCGAGCGCCGAGGCAAGATCGAGGAATTTGGCGCGCACCTCCCGCGTCTCGCCGGCGGCGTTCTTCCAAGAGCTTGCCGCGTATTTGATGTCGAGGCCGTAGGCGGAGGTGTCCTGCGAGATGACCAGCAGTTCCTTGACGCCGGCCTTCACGAGGCGTTCGGCTTCGCGCATCACGTCGGCGGCCGGGCGCGAGACGAGATCGCCGCGCAGCTTCGGGATGATGCAGAAGGTGCAGCGGTTGTTGCAGCCTTCGGAAATCTTCAAATAGGCGTAGTGCCGCGGCGTCAGCTTGATGCCTTCCGGCGGCACCAGATCGATGAACGGATTGTGCTTCGGCGGCACCGCGCGGTGCACGGCGTCGAGCACGCTCTCATATTGCTGCGGTCCGGTGATCGCCAGCACGTTCGGATGCGCCCGGGTGATGTTCTCGGGCTCGGCGCCCATGCAGCCGGTGACGATGACCTTGCCGTTTTCGCTCAGCGCCAGGCCGATCGCGTCGAGCGACTCCGCCTTGGCGGAATCGAGGAAGCCGCAGGTGTTGACGATGACGAGGTCCGAGCCCTTGTGCTCGCGCGACAGCTCATACCCCTCGGCGCGCAGCCGGGTGATGATGCGTTCGGAATCGACCAGCGCCTTGGGGCAGCCGAGCGAGACGAAGCTCACCTTGGGGGCGGGCTGGCCGTCGGTGTCCGGGGCGGTCGTTGCGGGGGCGTCGAGCATGCGGCAGGAGCTAGACGCGAAAGGCCGGATTGGCAAGGGTGGGACTTGGCGGCCCGAAAATGGCGTAAACCGGCCCTCATGGTGAGGAGGGCCGCAAGGCCCGTCTAGAACCATGATGGGGCCGCCCCATCCTTCGAGACGCGCACTTCGTGCACTCCTCAGGATGAGGCGGGTAAACGCTACCTGTTCCGCAGCGCCTCGGCCTCCTCGTAGAACTTCTTCTCCCAGGCCTTCTGATTGTCCATGCCCTCGCGGATGAAGGGCGTGAACACGGCGACGTTGAGCAGGAGCCAGTTCATCAGGTTGGCCGGGAAGCGCAGAGGTTTGCGGAAGTCGACGAACAGCACCACGCGCACCTTGTCGGTCTTGTTCCAGGCCTCGTGCTCGAAAGCGTCGTCGAAAATCACGGCTTCGCCTTCCTGCCAGCGATAGACCTCCTTCTCGACGCGAATGCCGAGCTTGTCGCGCGGCTCCGGCACGATGAGGCCGAGATGCAGCCGCAGCACGCCATTATAGGGCCCGCGATGCGGCGGCAGATGCTTGTTCGGCTCGAAGATCGAGAACATCACGGTGATGAGGCCGGGGATCTTCTGGCAGATGCGCCAGGTCTCCGGGCACGCCTTGATGTTCTGCTCCGACTTGAAACCGTAGCCCGCGAGCAGGAAGGTCTTCCAGCCGCGGTCCTGGCTGATGGTGGAGACGTCGGTCGCCAGTTCGTGGAAGCCGGGCAGCTCGTCCTTGCGGGTAAGCACCTTGTCGAGCTCGGCGCGGATCGCCGGCCATTCCTTCTCGATCTCCCTGGCCCAGGGAAACACCGCCTTGTCGTAGATCGGCGGATTGCCGACCTTGCTGAACGTCAGGTTCAGCCGCTCGGCAAAGGCGACCACCGCCATGAAGAAGCGCGTGACCGCGCTCGGGCGGCCCATGGGCTTGATGCCCTCCGTACCGAATTGCTGGGCCGGCTCATTGGTCTGATTGGCGAGGGTCACTGTCGGTCGTCTCCATCGGGCGGCGGCCGCGACGGGCCGAAGCAGGGTCAATCTAGCCATCGCAGGCGCGCCGCAAAAGCCGGAGTTCCGCATGGTACTCAAGCGTTCGGGGCCATTCTGGGGCGACCGCCTATGGCTAACGGCGGGTTACGCCGATCGCGCGATTTGCGGCCTGCGCCGGAACGGAATGGAACTCTTTGTGTGGGAATGATGGCGGCATTGCGCGACCTTGGGAATTCCCGCCTCTGGAGTTTCGGTCATGTCGTCCAGGCATCGCCTGTTACTGCTGCTGACCAGCGCCTTCGGCGCCGTCGCCTTGCTGTGTCCGATCGGCACCAGGATGCAGCCGACGGCCGTCGTGAGCCCGATGACCAGCGCCGCGCCGCCGCTGTTCGGCAATGACGCCGCGCTCGCAGGCTCTGACAGCACGGTCCTGATGGCATTGCGCCGCGAGGCCACGCTGGCGCTCGGCCAGTTGCAGGCGCGGACGGCACCCTAGAACCGCCTCGCTTGCTGCCTCGGGGAGGCGCACCTATAAGCCGGGCCGCAGCACCCACGATCTGCGCCTCAAGGCCCGCGCCCCGATGAACCGCACCCAACGCCGCGCCGCGCAAAAACAGGCTCCCGGAGCATCGCCGGCCGCCGAGCTGTTCCAGCGCGCGTCGATGCATCACCAGCAGGGCGACCTGCCGGGCGCGGCGGTCCTCTACAAGAAGGTGCTGGCGGCCGACCCGGCTCATGCGCCGGCCTGCGACCGGCTGGCGGCGCTCTATCTGGCGCAGGGCAAGCGCGACAAGGCGGCGGCGCATTATGCCGAGCTCGCCCGCATGGCGCCGCAGACCCTCAACCAGTTCGATATCGTGCTGACGACGCTGAAGACGCTGCAGCCGGACTTCGCCGCGGCGCTCGACGCCATCGCGCGCGGCGAGGCGCCTGCGGTCGTCGCCCGTGTGAGCGATGCGATCGCCGCCGACGTCTATCTGCGCTGCGTGCTGGAAAACACCGCGGTGCGCGACTGGGCCTTCGAGCGCTGGCTGACCGCCGTGCGCGCGTCGTTGCTCGCGCTGGACGACGACGCCAAGCCGAGCGGCGATCTCGTCGCCTTCGCCGCGGCGCTGGCGCGGCAGTGCTACATCAACGAATACGTTTTCGCCGTTTCGGACGGCGAGGCGGAGCGGGTCGCAACGCTCACGGCGCGCGTGGGCGCCGCGCTCGAGACCGACGCGCCCGTGGCACCGTTCGCGCTGGCGGTGCTGGCCGCCTACGCGCCGCTTCAGTCCTTGCCCGGCGCGGACAAACTGCTGACCCGCAAATGGCCGTCGGCGGTCGAGGCCGTGGTGACGCAGCAGCTGCGCGAGCCGCGCGCGGAGGCGGCCTTGCGCGACACCATGCCGGTGCTCACGCCCATTGCCGGCGGCATCACCGCCGCGGTGCGTCAGCAATATGAGGAGCATCCTTACCCGCGCTGGGTGCGGCTGCCGGCGCCGCCGCCGCCGATGGTGCTCGACGACCTCATTCGCTTCCAGTTTCCCTCGCAGCCGTTCCGCCCGGTCGGCAAAACCGACCGTCTCGATATTCTCATTGCCGGCTGCGGCACCGGGCGCATCGCGCTCGAAGTGGCGCAGAGCTTTGCCGGCGCGCAGGTGCTGGCCGTGGATATCAGCCTGTCCAGCCTCGCCGCCGCCAGGCGCAAGACGCCGCCGGCGCTGAAAGACGCCATCGCATTCGCGCAGGCCGATATCATGTCGATCGGTTCGATCGGCCGCGACTTCGATTTCATCGGCGTCGGCGGCGTGCTGCATCACATGGAAGACGCGCTCGGCGGCTGGCGCGAACTGATCAAGCTGATGCGGCCGAACGCGCTGATGCAGGTCGGGCTCTACAGCGCCCATGCGCGCCGGGAAATCAACGAAGCGCGCAAGCTCATCGCCGAGCGCTGCTTTCCCGCGACCGCCGACGGCATCCGCCGGGCGCGGCAGGACTTGTTCGCGCGCAGCCCGCATTTCAATTTCATGACCTTGCGCGATTTCTTCACGACGAGCGAAGTGCGCGATCTGATTTTCCACGTTCATGAGCGGCAGTTCACGATTCCGGAGATCGCGGATTTCATCGCGGCGAGCGGGCTCGATTTCATCGGCTTCGAATTCAGCAATCAGGTCGTTCACCAGCATCACCGCGCGGTGTTCGCCAGGAACGGCTGGTCGCTCACCGACCTTGCGCGCTGGAACGCCTACGAGCGCGACAATCCCGACATCTTCGCCAGCATGTACGTGTTCTGGGTGCAGAAGAAGGGTGAGGTCTGCTAGCGATCACCGGACGGTTTTCGACCGTTTGTGCGATGCGCTGCGCATTCTCGGCTATGCCGTCAATCTGGCCTGCTTTGTCGGCGGGCAGACTGACGACGTAAGGGAGGGCACGACGCCAATCCGACACCATTGCGCCGGCCGGCGGCTTGAACCGAACGCGCCCGCCCGCGACAATGCGGGCGGGTGTCCGATCGAGGGGCTGACATGTCCGGAATCTTGAAATGGCTCGGTGAATCTTGGGCATCATTTATCGACGGCGACCCCTTCTCCACTTTTGCCTCGGCGGCGATGGGCGCATTCGCAGGCGCGGTAGCAACGAGTTGGAGAGAACGCCGGCGTGCAGTTATTCAAGAGATAAACAATATCAACGCCGCGCGGACGTTATCGTTTTCGATTTGCAACGGGTTTATCGCTCAAAAAAAACAACACATCCGAGGCCTGAAAAAGGAATACGATGCCGCTCGCACCGAGTTTATCAAGGCCCAAGCCGCCGCTGCGGCTGCACCGGGTAAGCTTCATGTCGTGGAATTATCGGCTAACTATGGCACTCTGACACAAGCATCTCTTCCGATCGCGGCATTGCAGAGCCATGTTCTTGAAAAAATCTCGATGACGGGAAGAGGGCTGATGTGCGCGGTCCAGCTCGGACAAGTATACGACGCCTTTAATCGTTCAATTGCCGACCGGAATACATTGAGTGTGGAGCTTCGGGAAGGTAGGCAAAAGCACGGGCTGTCGGACAAGGACGTGGCCTATTTGTATTTTGGTTTGCCCACGGTGGGTGGCCGTGATGATCGATTTAAGGACAATCTGACGGCGCTATCTGAATATGCAGACGATGGCATCTTTTTCTCAAAATTACTCGCTGAGGATCTGGGCGCCTACGGAAAGGCGTTACGTCGTCGAAATCGGTGGCGTGTGTGGTCATTGCCCCGGATTGGTACCGAAGACTGGAGCGACGTCGAAAAAGAGGGGCTCTTGCCTCCGGCGGAAAACTACGCCGCTTGGCTCAGTGCCTTTGCGCCACGAAAATCACGCCTGTCTGTTGTCGGCGCCTGGCTAGGGAAACGTTGGAGGTACGGCGCGTTCGCCGACGTCGTGGGTACCGGGGCGGGTACAAAATAAATACATATGATTAAATTATTGATTATAAAAGAGATATGGCGGAAGGGGTGAGATTCGAACTCACGGTGGGCTTGCACCCACGCCGGTTTTCAAGACCGGTGCCTTAAACCACTCGGCCACCCTTCCGTTGTCCGCGCCGCCGCCCGGGCGGGCAGGGCGGTACGGCCTTTTATGATCGTAAAGCCGTCCTGTCCGCTAGTTCATTGGTCGAAGGCGGCCGCTCTTGCAAGAGGGCGCCGCCTTAAGTATCCGGGATATCGACGATTTGTCTCGACTCGGGGGAAAAGCCCGAGCGGAACCAATCGTTTACCACAACCGCCCGGATGGGTTTGCGCCGCGGCCGGTTGAGGTTAATGTTGTTGCACTGCCACCGGGGACGAATTCTTCAAGCATGCAGGTTTCGGAAGAAAGCGGCCGGATCGGTCTGTGCGCACGCGTCGCCGTGCTCGTCGCGGGCGGGCTGCTGCTTGCCAATTGCTCCGCCAATTCGCGTCTCGACCCCAAATGGGGCGTGGCCGCGAGCCCGCGCGTCGTCGAAGACGGCGAGCCGGTGCCGAAAGGCGGCGGGCGCTACCGGGTCGGCAAACCTTATACGGTGGCCGGCCGCACCTACGTTCCCGAAGAGGATGTGAACTACAAGGCGGAAGGCTACGCCTCGTGGTACGGCTCCGATTTCCATGGCCGCTACACGGCCAATGGCGAGATCTTCGACAAGGAATCGATTTCGGCCGCGCATCCGACCATGCCGCTGCCGTCCTATGCGCGGGTCACCAATCTGCGTAACAAGAAGTCCATCATCGTGCGCGTCAACGATCGCGGGCCCTATGTCGGCAACCGCATCATCGATCTGTCGTCGCGGGTGGCCCAGCTTCTGGAGTTCCACGGCCACGGCGTCAGCAAGGTCAAGGTCGAGTATGTCGGCCGCGCGCCGCTCGCCGGTTCCGACGACCGCAAACTCGCGGCCACGCTGCGCGACGGCAATGCGCCGCCGCCGAAGGTGCAGGTGGCTTCGTCCAAAGAATTCGCACCTTATTTCGATCCCAAGCCGATGGCCGAGTCCAAGCGTCCGGCCAAAACGCCGGCCACCATGACCCCGGCGGCGCAACAGGTTGCCGCCGTTGCGGATGACGACGAGGTGGAAACCGAAGCGCCGGCCCGCATCGCCGCGGCCAGTCTGCCCGCGCCCGTGCGTCCGGCGGCTGTGCAAAGCGCCCCCGCCGAGGCCACGCCCGCCGTTTCGCAGGTTTCGGCCTACGCCCCGCCCCGGTATGATGGCCGCGCGGGATTCATGAACGGCCGCGGCTTGTACTGACGCGGCTGCGCACCTTCCGTCACAGCGCTGCCATTTTTGCCCGGTGGAACACCGGCGCGAAAGGCCGTTGCGGGGCGCCCGTCGCGCCTTTAATCGCCTGAGCGGCAGATCGGGAAGTCGGGTCGCTGATGACAGCGTTTCGGACCAACAAATTCGTCGGAGCTGCGATCGCGGCGCTGTTTGCGGCCGCGGTTTGCGCGCCGGCTTTTGCCGCGACCAAAGCGCACCGGCCGGGCTCGGGCCACAAGCCGGCCTCGGGGCTCGCCAACAAGAAAGACCCGGCCAAGAAAGACGAGCCGCCGATCAACGCCAAGCACGCCATTCTCATCGACGCCGAGAACGGCAGCGTGCTGTTCGAGCGCGACCCCGATGTGATGATCTATCCGGCCTCGCTCGCCAAGCTGATGACGGCCGAATACGTCTTCAACGAACTCAAGCAGGGCCGTCTCAATCTCAACGACGAGTTTCCGGTCAGCGAAAACGCCTGGCGCAAAGGCGGCGCGCCGTCGCGCACCTCCACCATGTTTGCGGCATTGCATAGCCGCATTCCGGTCGATGCGCTGATCCATGGCATGATCATCCAGTCGGCCAACGATGCCTGCATCGTGCTGGCCGAGGGCATTTCCGGAACGGAAGCGGAGTTCGCCCGCAAGCTGACCGAGCGCGCGCGCGTGATCGGCCTGGAGAAATCGACCTTCGCCAATTCCAACGGTCTGCCCGATCCCGGCACGCAGGTGACGACGCGCGAACTGGGCCTGCTCGCGCGCCACATCGTCGTGACCTATCCGGAGCTGTACAAGATCTACGGCCAGCGCGACTTCACCTGGAACAAGATCAAGCAGCCGAACCGCAACCCGTTGCTGCCGCTGGAAATCGGCGCCGACGGCATGAAAACCGGCTTCACCAAGGAAGCCGGCTACGGTCTCGTCGGCTCGGCGGTGCAAAACGGCACGCGGCTGATCGCGGTCGTCAACGGCCTCGGCTCGCCGAAGGAGCGCGCCGACGACGGCAAGCGGTTGCTCGAATGGGGTTTCAAGAATTTCGATCACCGCATTCTGTTCGCCGAAGGGCAGATCATCGGCACCGCCAAGATCTATGGTGGCGCGGAGGGCAGCGTGCCGTTGCTCGCGCCGGGTCAGGTGCAGGTGATGATGCCGAAGTCGGGCGGCGATCGTCTGATCGCGCGCATCGTCTATAACGGACCCGTGGCGGCGCCGGTCAAGAAGGACCAGCCAATCGGCGTGCTGCGTGTGTGGCGCAACGACAAGGTCATTCTCAATGTGCCGCTGAAGGCAGCGGAGGCCGTCGCGCAAGGCTCGCTCTCGCAGCGTGCCGTCGATGCCGCCGCCGAGCTTGTGATCGGCGTATTCCGCGCCGGTGCGCAAAAGCTATGAGCGCAGAATCTTTCAGGAAGCGCGGCAAGTTCATCACCTTCGAAGGCGGCGAGGGCTCGGGCAAGTCGACGCACACGCAGTTGCTGGCGGAACGCCTGCGCGCGTGCGGGCTCGACGTCGTGCTGACGCGTGAGCCCGGCGGCTCGCCCGGCGCCGAGATCATCCGCCACATCATTCTCTCCGGCATTGCCAAGCCGCTCGGCACCGAGACCGAGACCATCCTGTTTGCCGCCGCGCGTGACGATCACGTCAACGCCACCATTCTGCCGGCGCTGCTCGCCGGCAAATGGGTCGTGTGCGACCGCTTCATCGATTCGACCCGCGTCTATCAGGGCGCGCTCGGCAAGGTCGACATGAAGCTGATCCGCGGGCTCGAGCGCGTCACTGTCGGCGAGGCCATGCCGGATCTCACCATCCTCATCGACGTGCCGGCCAATATCGGCCTTGCCCGTGCCAAGACCCGGCGCGGCGAAGGCGCGGCCGACCGCTTCGAGGCGGAGTCGGTGGAGTTTCATGAGAACCTGCGGTTGGCGTTTCTCGATGTGGCGCGGCAGGAGCCGAAGCGCTTTGCCGTGATCGACGGCCGGCCGCCGCGCGACGTTGTCGCCGAACGCGTCTGGGCCGCGGTGGAGCAGCGTCTTCTCGGCGCGCCCGCCACGCCGGTCGAGGCCGCGGTGCCATGACCGACGAAGCCGAAGACGGCGCAGGCCTCGCCCCGCATCAGACGACCGTGCTGTTCGGCCATGCCGATGCCGAGCAGACCTTGCTTGAAGCCTATCGCGGCGGCCGCATGCCCCATGCCTGGCTGATCGGCGGCCAGCCCGGCATCGGCAAAGCGACGCTGGCCTACCGGCTGGCGCGCTTCGTGCTGGCGCATCCCGATCCGGCGTCGCCCGCGGTGCAGAACGCGACCTCGCTCGCCGTCGACCCGGAGCATCCGGCAGCGCGCCGCATGGCCGTCAAGGCGCAAGGCGATTTGCTGGTGCTCGAACGCGTGATCAATCCGCAGACCGGCAAGCTGTTTCAAAACATTCGTATCGACGACGTGAAGCGGACGGTCGGCTTCTTCGGCTCGACCGCAGGTGAGGGCGGCTGGCGCATCGCCATCGTCGATCCGATCGACGATCTGCAACGCGACGGTGCCAACGCCTTGTTGAAGATTCTGGAGGAGCCGCCGCCGCGCACACTGCTGCTGCTCGTCAGCCAGTCGCCAGGCCGCGAACTGCCGACCATTCGCTCGCGCTGCCGGCGGTTGCTGCTGCGGCCGCTCGCGACAGAGGATGTCATGCGTGCCGTTGCCGCCGCCACCGGCGCAGCCGACGGCGATCTGCGGCCGGCTGCCGAAGCATCCGGCGGCAGCCCGGGCCGTGCGCTGCATCTCCTCGACGGTCCGGCGCTGGCCTTGCGCGGCCGTGTGCTCGACCTGATGGAGCAATTACCGAAGCCCGATCCGCGCGCGCTGCACGCGCTCGGCGATGCCTTGTCGGGCACCGATCCTGAATCGCTTGAGACCTTCGTCGATCTGGTCAATGGCTGGTTGTCGGATCGCTTGCGGACCGAAATCGGCGCCGGCCAGAAGAACAAGGCGGCGATGGCCTGGGAGCGGATCAACCGGGCGGCACGCGACGTCGAGGCCTACAATCTCGAACGCAAACCCCTGGTGTTTGCCGTTTTCAAGGAACTCGCCGACGCGGCCCGGCGGTCCTGATCGTCAGGTCCGGCGTGTTATCTCGGGAACAAGACGGCGCAACTGTTGCGTGGCCAAAAGCGTTCGCTTCACGCGACGGTGTGTTGGCGATCACAGCCGACGCCGACACGGCGGTCCAATATTACCAAAGTCGTTCGCCGGCATGGCCGGGCGATGGGGTGGGGCACGACATAAGGAGTTGTCAATGAAATCGCTTGTGACCAAGCGCTCGATCATTATCGGGGGACACAAGACCAGCGTCAGTCTTGAAGACGCGTTCTGGCAGGAGTTGAAGAAGATCGCCGAGCACCGCCGCGAGACCTTGTCGTCCCTGGTCAACGCGATCGATACGAACCGCGGCGAAGGCAATCTGTCGTCCGCCATTCGGCTTTTCGTGCTCGAAAACGCCCGCGCCCGCGCAATGGAAGTGATGACGGAGCGTCAGGCCAGCGGTGCCACTGTCGAGCTGGCGCAAGGTCGCTAAAGGCAAAGCTAGCCCGAAAAAGCAATCGCCGGCCTTTAAGGCCGGCGACAATCGAAGATCAGCAGCGCGGCGGGGAAATCAGTAGCCGCGCTTCTTGTTCTTCTTGGCGGCCTTGCGGGCGGCGTAACGCGCGTCACGCTTGGCCTTCTGCTCGGCGAGCAGGGCCTCGTCGGCAGCGGCCTTGTCGGCCGCTTCGAGGACCGCGAGTTCCTGGGCTTCCTTCTGCAGCTTGGCCTGGCGCTCGGCCTCGATGGCGGCGAGACGGGCTTCCTCGGCTTCACGGACCTTGCGGGCCGCTTCACGCTCGGCGTCGCGTTTGGCCTGACGCTCAGCGCGCGCCTCGGCGATTGCGAGACGTTCAAGGCGCTTGGATTCGAGTTCGGGAGCCTGGGTGGCGGCCCGGAACTTCTCGAGCATCGCCTTTTTAACGGCAGCGGCGTTGTTCCGGCGCTCGAATGCGTCGGGACTTCTGAATTGACTCAAATTTTTCTCCTGGAGGGTCGCTGGGGCGGGTGACTTTAAAGCAATGTGGATTACAGGCGTTATATGGCGTGCCGACGCGATGCAATCAACTGTGCCGCGTCAATTTATCGGGCGAATATGCGACAAAAAATGGCCGGAACGAGGCTGACCTCGTCCCGGCCGATCGATGGAGACGCGCTGCCCGGCCAAAGTTGGCCGCAAGTCAGATCCGCGCCGTCTCGAAGGCGTTCACCCACATCGCGCAGATGCCGGAACGAACAATCTCCGCGCGCGTGAATTCAACCACCGGGACCGGCAGGTTCTGACCGTCGATGATCTCGATGACCGTCCGCAGCCCCGATTCCTTCGGCAGGTCGCATTGGCTGATGTCGCCATTGATGACCACCGTACAGTCCTCGCCGATACGGGTGAGGAAGGTCTTGATCTCGGCCGCGGTGGTATTCTGTGCCTCGTCGAGCAGGACAAAGGCATTCTTCCAAGAGCGGCCGCGCATCACCTCGAATGGCACCAGTTCGATGGCGCCATTCTTGAGCGCGATGTCGTAGGCGGCTTTGCCAATGCGTTCCTTGATCGCCTCGATGACAGGCGCGGCCCAGGGCGCGAACTTGTCCTCGAGCGAGCCGGGAAAAAAGCCGAGCGAACGGCCGCAGGGCACGTTCGGCCGCGTCAGGATGATTTTGTCGATCTGTCGGTTGCGAAGAAGGTCGGCGGCGTGCGTGGCGGCGATCCAGGTCTTGCCGGTGCCGGCGGGCCCGAGAACGATGACCTGAGGACATCTGCGAAGGGCGTCGAGGTAGTCGGCTTGCGTGGGATTGAGCGGTTTTATCGGCGGCAAGACCCGTTCAGCTTCAAACTTGTTTTGAAAGTTGATGATCTCGGCGGTACCAGACAAGCGATCATGACGGCGTCTCTTCTTGCTGTTCAGGTTCTTACCCAAGGCCGACTCCTTCTCGTGGACTGCTTGAGGGTCACAAGCACCCGCGGTCCGTAACGGACGCAGGAAAATCCATGCATCGAACGTGCCAGCTCCGGCCGTTTGCGGCGACCTGAGCGAACAATGCGGGTGTTGCGAGGGGCGGCGGCTGGCCTTCGGTCGTTCGGGAGCATGTCGGTCCCGACTGACCTGAGCACCTTATCGATCCGTAATCGACGAACCGCCATGTGAAGAAGCGTAGGCGATTCGGATGACGCTTTCTTAAAAATATCGCGCCGCGGGATAATCGCAGCGGGGCCGGTTACTGCTTGGCAAGGCCGCAGTAGCGCAGCTGACCGTTGTCCCAGCATCCCGTGCGCATGCAGACATTCCTGCGAACGCCGCATTCCGTCAGGCAGGCGGACTTCATCGCGGTCGGAACTTTGGCGCAGGCCTGCTGGCAGGTCTTTTCCTCACCGCTGCATTTCATCGGCTGTGCGTTGGCGGTGCCCGACGACAACAAAGCGGAAAGAGCGAGGAGCGTGATGCCGGCGATTTTGTTCATGCGGCAAGATTTACGCTGAGTCGCCAGCGCAGCACACATCCGATCGACGCGGTAACCGAGCGCGGACCGAACGTGGAAAATTCGTCAAACCGTTCTGCGGGTTAAGGGGAGTTTAACCCTAATGGCGGAGCTTAAGCGGCATTGATCGACCTTGGAATGCCGGCGTCAGGCCGTGTGTTGAGTTCGAGTTGCGTAACGCATGACGTACACGGCCGCCGTCACTATCAGCGCTTCCTGGGGCGATCATCGCCGGGTTTCGTCCGCCATTGCCGGGCGCGCGCTTCGCATTGTCCGCAACAGTTTTCTGCTTGGCATCGGCGCTGTTGGCTTCGTCGGCGTCAGTGCGCTCGCGGTGACGTTCACGGCAGCCTGGATGGTGGGCGGCACAATGCAGCCGCATACGCATCTGCCGAGCGGTCCAGGATCGCTGGTGCTGACGCCTTACGATCAAACCGCCAAAGCTGCGGTCCGCGGGCAGGGTGGTGCGCAATGGGCCGATGCGTTCATTGATCGCAGCAAGTCGATCCTGCCGGCCGAGCAAACGCGGGCCGTTATCGCCCAGCCAAACCCCGCTCCGACAACGCCCGCTGCGCGCACACCCGCTGTTCCCATGCCGCGACCGTTGCCGGCGCGACTGGCTCAGCTTCGCGCCGAGATTGAGGCGCCAAAGCCGGTGGTGACCGCCGAAGCGCCCGTGGCAGCGCCCATTGTCGCGCTGCCGGTGCCGAAGCCGGAAGGCGCCTCCAAGCTCGAGGCGATGGCCAAAATCGATCCCAAGCCCGAAGCGCGGGAGGAGGCGAAGGCGCCGCCGAAACCGGCACCCGTTGCTTCCATTCCTCCGGCATCACTGCCTGATTCCGTCAGCCGCACCGCTGTCTACGACATCACCGGCAGCGTCGTGCATATGCCCGATGGCACCAAGCTCGAAGCCCATTCCGGCCTTGGCGAGCGCATGGACGACCCGCGCCACATCAAGGTGCGCATGCGTGGCCCGACACCGCCGAACGTCTATGTGCTCACCGAACGCGAAAAGCTGTTCCACGGCGTGCGCGCCATTCGCCTCAATCCGGTCTACGACGACAAGATGTTCGGTCGCGACGGCATGCTGGCGCATACCTACATGCTGGGGCCGAACGGCCAGTCGAATGGCTGCGTGTCGTTCAAGGACTACAAGAAATTCCTGACGGCCTTCCTCGACGGCAAGGTCGACAAGCTCGTCGTCGTTACCGACCTGAAGAGCCAGACCTGGAAATCGGCCGCCATGCAGGCGGATGGAATCCCGGCATCGGTGCGCCGCTTTGCCGGCGGTTACAGCCGGCCGACCGTCATGCCGCGCGGCGGCGACGATGCCGAACCACGCTATACCGCCGCTCTGGGCTTTGCCCCCGAGCGCGGTGCCGGCGACTGGTAAGCGGGCCGTCTCCTAACACCCTGAAAAGCCTGTAGATCCGCCTTGCTTGCCGAAGCGGCGGGGGGTTGTTACCTAACCCGTTGAATCGACGGGCCGCGGAACCTCTCGCGCCCGGTTTTTTTGGGCCTCTCCGGCCCCGGTGAAGGCTTCAATGTCCGCGAAACAGCCCTTCTACATCACCACGGCCATTTCCTACCCCAACGGGCACCCGCATATCGGGCACGCCTATGAGGCGATCGCCACCGACGCTATCGCGCGCTTCCAGCGGCTCGACGGCTATGACGTCTATTTCCTTACCGGCACCGACGAGCACGGCCAGAAGATGCAGCAGACCGCGGCCAAGCTCGGCCTGACGGCGCGGCAGCTGCGCGACCAGAACGTGCCGCGCTTCGAGGCCATGGTGAAGATGCTCAATCTGTCGAACGACGACTTCATCCATACGACGGAAGAGCGTCACTATCGCGCGTCGGAGGAAATCTGGCGGCGGATGGAAGCGAAGGGCGACATCTATCTCGACAAATATGCCGGCTGGTACTCGGTGCGCGACGAAGCCTATTACGCCGAGGACGAAACGCACCTGAACGAGCATGGCACCCGCCTCGCCACCAAGACCGGCACGCCGGTTGAATGGGTTGAGGAGGAGAGCTATTTCTTCAAGCTGTCCGCCTATCAGGACAGGCTGCTGAAGCTCTATGCCGATGTGCCGGACTTCGTGCTGCCGAAGGAGCGCCTCAACGAGGTCGCGAGCTTTGTGAAGGGCGGTCTGAAAGACCTGTCACTGTCGCGCACGACCTTCGACTGGGGCATTCCGGTGCCGGGCAATCCGAAACACATCATGTATGTGTGGGTCGACGCGCTCACGAACTACATCACCGGCGTCGGCTTCCCGAACGAAAACGACCCGAAATTCCAGCGTTACTGGCCGGCCTCGCTGCATGTGATCGGCAAGGACATCGTGCGTTTCCACGCCGTGTACTGGCCGGCCTTCCTGATGTCGGCCGGCATCGCGGTGCCGAAGCGCATTTTCAGCCACGGTTTCCTGTTCAACCGCGGTGAGAAGATGTCGAAGTCGGTCGGCAATGTGGTCGATCCCTTCACCATGGCGGAAGCCTATGGCGTCGACCAGATGCGCTTCTTCTTCCTGCGCGAGGTGCCGTTCGGCCAGGACGGCAGCTACAGCCACGAGGCCATCGTCAACCGCATCAACGCCGATCTCGCCAACGATCTCGGCAACCTGGCGCAGCGCTCGCTGTCCATGGTCGCCAAGGCCTTCGACGGCAAACTGCCGGTGCCGGGCGAATTGACGCCGGAGGACCAGACCATCCTCGCGGCGGCCGACGCCATGCTGCCGGCGGCGCGCGAACACATGAAGACGCAACAACTGCACCACATGCTGCACGTGGTGTGGTCGGTGGTGGCCGATGCCAACCGCTATTTCGCTTCCGAGGCGCCGTGGGCCAAGGCCAAGACCGATCCGGCGCGGCAGGGGACGATCCTCTACATCACCGCCGAGATCATCCGGCAGGTTGCCATCCTGGCCCAGCCGGTGATGCCGGTGTCGGCCGGCAAGCTGCTCGATCTGCTGGCGATACCCGCCGGGGAACGCAACTTCGCTGCGCTCGAAGGCGGCAAGCGCATTGCGCCCGGCTCGGCTCTGCCGGCACCGCAGGGCGTATTCCCGCGCTACGTGGAGCCGGAGGGGGCCGAAGAGGTTTCCAAGCCGCCGAAAGAGCCCAAGAAGCCGAAAAAGCCCTGATGCTGGTCGACAGCCACTGCCACCTCGATTTCCCCGAATTCGCGCCCGAACTCGACCAGATCGTCGAGCGGGCGCGGCTGGCAGGAGTCGGGCGCATGGTGACGATCTCAACCCGTGTGAGGAAGCTGGCACAAGTTCTTGCGGTTGCTGAGAAATATCCTGACGTTTTCGCCTCTGTCGGGACCCATCCGCACAACGCCCAGGAAGAGCTGGATATCGATGCGGCCGCGCTGGCGCGGCTCAGCCGGCATCCCAAGATCGTTGCCATCGGCGAGGCCGGCCTCGACTACCACTACGACAAGTCACCGCGCGCCGATCAGTTCAAGGGCTTCCACGAGCACATCAAGGCGGCCCGCGAAACGGGACTGCCATTGGTGATCCATACGCGCGAAGCCGACGCCGATACGGCCGTCATCCTTGAAGAAGAAATCGGGAAGGGCGCCTTCCCGGCTGTGCTGCATTGCTACACCGGCGGCCGCGAGCTGGCGTTCAAGGCGGTCGAGCTCGGCCTCTATGTCGGCTTCACCGGCATCATCACCTTCAAGAACGGCGAGGCGCTGCGCGACATCGCCCGCGACCTGCCCGCCGATCGTATTCTGGTCGAGACCGACGCGCCGTTCCTGGCGCCGATCCCGTATCGCGGCAAGCGCAATGAGCCGTCCTTTGTCGTCAACACCGCCAAGGTGCTGGCCGAGACGCGCGGCGTCTCCGAAGCCGAGATTGCGCGGCAGACCACCGAGAACTTCTTCCGGCTGTTTTCTAAGGTGCCGCGCGTGCTGCCCGACGACGTCAGGACGGCCGGATGACGCTGCGCTTCACCATGCGCTTTACGATTCTTGGCTGCGGCTCATCCATGGGCGTGCCGCGCGTGGCTTTGGGCTGGGGCGACTGCGATCCGAACGAGCCAAGGAACCGCCGCCGCCGCTGCGCTCTTCTGGTTGAGCGCGTACAGGGGCCGGGACAGGTGACCCGCATTCTGATCGACTGCGGTCCGGATATCCGCGAGCAGCTCATCGAGGCCAATGTCGACTGGCTCGACGGCGTTCTGATCACCCATGAACACGCCGACCACACCCACGGCCTCGACGATCTGCGGCCGATGTTCGTTGCCCACAAGCGCCGCGTCGACGTCTATATGGGCGAAAGCGCGGCGATCGATCTGCACGCCCGCTTCGGCTACTGCTTCCGCACGCCGGCTGGCAGCAGCTATCCGCCGATCATGGCCGAGCACCGGTTGACTCCGGGCAAGCGGGTGACGATCGACGGGCAGGGAGGCCCTATCGAGCTGCTGCCGTTCCTTCAGGACCATGGCGACATCGTCTCGCTCGGCTTCCGTTTCGGCGACGTGGCCTACTCGACCGACCTCAAGAGCCTGCCGCCCGAGAGCCTTGCGGCGGTTCGGGACCTGGACATCTGGATCGTGGACGCGCTGCGCAAGGCGCCGCATCCCAGCCATCTGAACCTCGAGGAATCGCTGGCGCTGATCGCGCGCATCAAGCCGAAGCGCGCCATCCTGACCGACATGCACACCGATCTCGACTACCAGACGCTGCGGCGGACACTGCCGGCGGGTGTCGAGCCGGCCTATGACGGCATGCAGTTCGACACGTAATGCGGCCTTTAAAGTCGTATGATATCAATAAAATGAGCAACAATCTTGATGTGTTGCATTGGGATCGGATCTGGCTCGGGTCGATATAGATATTCCATAATATGTCTTATGCGAATCAAGCTAAGCCCAGCCGGGCTGGCAAAGTCTCTGGATAAGCCCGCCGGCTGCCGCGCCTTGGTGCGCCTGCGCCGCTAGGTTCAGTGGCACCTGCCATTCCTTAACGCGCCAGCGCCGAGTGATCCCGTGAAACCGTCCCGCGATATTTCCCGCCTGATCGAGATCATGGCCGCGCTGCGCACGCCCGTGACCGGCTGCCCGTGGGACCTTGAGCAGAATTTCGCGACCATCGCGCCGTACACGATCGAGGAAGCCTACGAGGTTGCGGACGCGATCCAGCGCGGCGACCTTCCCGACCTGCGTGACGAGCTCGGCGATCTGTTGCTCCAGGTCGTCTTCCACGCCCGGATGGCCCAGGAGCAAGGCGTGTTCGATTTCGGCGGCGTGGTTGACGCCGTGACCACCAAGATGATCCGCCGGCATCCGCATGTGTTCGGCGACGCAGGCGGTCAGGACACCAAGGCGGTCGAGGGTCAGTGGGAGCGCATCAAGGCCGAGGAAAAGGCCGAGCGGGCGAAGCGTCATCCACCGAAGCCGCCGAGCGCGCTCGACGGGGTGCCGGTTGCCCTGCCCGCATTGACCCGCGCCCTGAAGCTGCAGCAGAAGGCCGGCCGCGTCGGCTTCGACTGGAACGATCCGCGCGCGGTGCTCGCCAAGATCCGCGAGGAAGCCGACGAGATCGAAGCCGAACTCGACAAGGCCGACGGCACCAAAGCAGCGGCCGAGGTCGGCGATCTGTTGTTCGCCGTGGTCAATCTGGCGCGGCATCTGGACGCCGATCCGGAGGCGATCTTGCGCGCCACCAACGCCAAGTTCGAACGCCGCTTCACCGCCATCGAAGCCGCGCTGGCCGCACAGGGCCGGAAGCCGCAGGATGCCTCGCTCGCCGAGATGGATGCGCTGTGGGACCAAGCCAAGCAGGCCGAGCGGGAATAGATCAGCCCTGCAAACCCGGCGCTTCGTAGCCCGTGCGGGCGACGTATTCGGTGTAGCCGCCGCCATAGGCGTGGACGCCATCGGGCGTCAGCTCGAGCACGCGGTTCGACAGCGCGGCGAGAAAATGCCGGTCGTGCGACACGAACAGCATGGTGCCTTCGTATTTCGACAGCGCCTCGATCAGCATTTCCTTGGTCGCCATGTCGAGATGGTTGGTCGGCTCGTCGAGCACCAGGAAATTCGGCGGATCGTAGAGCATGATGGCCATCACCAGACGCGCCTTTTCGCCGCCGGACAGAACGCGGCATTTCTTCTCGACGTCGTCGCCGGAGAATCCGAAGCAGCCGGCCAGCGAGCGCAGCGAGCCGATGCTGGCCTGCGGGAACGTGTATTCGAGCTGTTCGAACACCGTGCGCTCGCCGTCGAGCAGGTCCATGGCGTGCTGGGCGAAGTAACCCATCTTCACGCTGCCGCCGACCGTGACAGTGCCGCCATCGGGTTCGGCCGTGCCGGCGATGAGCTTGAGCAAGGTCGATTTGCCGGCCCCGTTGACGCCCATGACGCACCAGCGATCCTGCCGCCGGATCGAGAAGTCGAGGCCTTCGTAGATGCGGCGGTTACCGTAGGCCTTGCCGACGTCCTTGAGGATAGCGACGTCCTCACCGGAGCGCGGCGCGGGCGGAAAATCGAAACTGACACTCTGGCGCCGGCGCGGCGGCTCGACGCGCTCGATCTTGTCGAGCTTCTTCACCCGGCTCTGCACCTGCGCGGCATGCGACGCCCTCGCCTTGAAGCGCTCGATGAAGCGGATTTCCTTGGCCAGCATCGCCTGCTGGCGCTCGAACTGCGCCTGCTGCTGCTTCTCGTTCAGCGCGCGCTGCTGCTCGTAGAATTCGTAATTGCCGGAAAAGGACGTCAGCGCACCGCCATCGATCTCGACGATCTTGTTGACGATGCGATTCATAAACTCACGGTCATGCGACGTCATCATCAGCATGCCGTCGTAGTCCTTGAGAAATTTCTCGAGCCAGATCAGGCTCTCGATGTCGAGATGGTTCGAGGGCTCGTCGAGCAGCATGGCGTCGGGCTTCATCAACAGAATACGGGCCAGCGCGACGCGCATCTTCCAGCCGCCTGAAAGCTTGCCGACATCGCCGTCCATCATCTCCTGCGTGAAGCTGAGGCCGGCCAGCACTTCGCGCGCACGGGCGTCCAGCGCATAGCCGTCCAGTTCGGAGAAGCGTTGCTGCACTTCGCCGTAGCGCTCGATGATTGTGTCCATCTCGTCAGCGCGGTCTGGATCGGCCATGGCCGTTTCCAGCTCTTTGAGCTCGGCGGCGACTTCGCTGACCGGGCCGACACCGTCCATCACTTCGGCGACGGCGCTGCGGCCCGCCATCTCGCCGACATCCTGGCTGAAATAGCCGATGGTGACGCCGCGATCGACGACCACCTGCCCCTCGTCCGGCGCCTCCTGCCCGGTGATCATGCGAAACAAGGTCGATTTGCCAGCGCCGTTGGGGCCGACAAGGCCGACCTTCTCCGCGCGGTGCAACGCAGCCGAGGCCTCGATGAACAGGATCTGGTGGCCGTTCTGCTTGCTGATGTTATCGAGGCGGATCATGGGAGTGAATATCCGGAGGAAGGAGCGGCGGTTTCAAGCGACGCGACGTTCTCGAACGCCATAGCGCGCCAGACTTTTGCGCCGGTTTTCATGATGGTTTGATGATGGATGCGTGAGGTGGCGCAGGAACAGCTACAGCGCGAATTTCGCCCTCACCTGTCCGGCCTTGTCGGGCGTCGCGCGGACGGTGACCGACACATGGCCCTCCTCGTCCGTGGTCTTGTCGAGAACTTCGGTATGGCGATAGAGCCAGCTCAGGCCGGCCCCGTCAGTGCCGTCGAGCGTCACTGACAATGTCTGCCGACTTTCGCCAAGCCGGTTTTCGATTGCCCCCGTGAGGTCATCGATGCCCTCGCCGGTCAGCGCGGAGACGACGATCGGCGCGCGCTCCGGGGCCTGCCGGGCGGCGAGATTGTGGATACGCTCGCGGCCCTCGGCGTCGAGCGCGTCGATCTTGTTCCAGACTTCGATGATGCGCCGGTCGGTCGGCTCGATGCCGAGCTCACCGAGCACTTTGGCGACGTCCGCCGACTGCGCGCCGGTGTCCTCGTGCGACATGTCGCGGACATGCAGGATGATGTCGGCTTCGATCACTTCTTCCAGCGTGGCACGGAAGGCCGCAACCAGCATGGTCGGCAAATCGGAGATGAAGCCGACGGTATCGGACAGGATGATGCGCGTGCCGTGCGGCAGATCGATCGAGCGCAAGGTGGGATCGAGCGTGGCGAACAGCATGTCGGCCGACAGCACGCTGGCCGCCGTCATCCGGTTAAACAAGGTCGATTTGCCGGCGTTGGTGTAACCGACCAGCGCAACGATCGGATAAGGCACGCGCTTGCGGCTCTCGCGATGCAGCTTGCGGGTGCGCTTGACCTTCTCCAGATCGCTTTCGATCTTGCCGATGCGTTCCGACAGCATGCGCCGGTCGGCTTCGATCTGGGTTTCGCCGGGGCCGCCGAGGAAGCCGAAGCCGCCGCGCTGGCGCTCGAGATGCGTCCAGGAACGAACCAGACGGCCCTTCTGATAAGTCAGATGCGCGTGCTCGACCTGCAGCGCGCCTTCCTTGGTGCGGGCGCGACGGCCAAAGATTTCAAGGATCAAACCGGTGCGGTCGATGACCTTGGCGTTCCAGGCCTTCTCCAAGTTCTTCTGCTGCACCGGAGAAATCGGGCAATCCATGATCACCACGGAAGCCTCGTGGCCTTTCACCAGACCGGCAATCTCATCGACCTTGCCGGAGCCGATATAGGTTGCGGGCTTGACCGCCTGCAGCGGCACCAGACCGCCCTCGACGACGTCGAGGTCGATGGCGCGCGCCAGCCCCATGGCCTCTTCGAGGCGCGCATCGGGCGTGCGGGTGTCGGCCGCGGCGCCGCCATGACCACGCAGATAGGGTTCGATGACAAGCGCGCGTCCGCTGCCTGACCCAGAGGGAGTCAGCAGGTCCGCACTCTTGTCGCGATCACGCAGTTCCAATTAGAAATTATGCCTTTTCCGGCGTCAGCGGCTCTTCGCCGCCTTCAAACAACTGGATCGGATGTCCGGGCATGATGGTCGAGATCGCGTGCTTGTAGACAAGCTGCGAATGCCCGTCCCGACGCAACAGGACGCAGAAGTTATCGAACCAGGTGACGACGCCTTGCAGTTTCACGCCGTTGACCAGAAAGATGGTCAGCGGAATCTTTGCCTTGCGGACGTGATTGAGAAACGTGTCTTGAAGGTTCTGCGCTCTTTCGGCGGCCATGGCCGTGGTCCATTTTTTAGCTCGCATCTTAACGCGCGAGACAATCGTTGCCCTTTAGCCCTCGCTTGCCTGCCACTCTCCCCACACGAGCGGCAGAATCCGAGGCCCGGGAGCCTCCATTAGATGGCACCATGCCTGTTCGCGCAAGCGGAACATTCGCTATTGGCCTGCAAGTCACTGAAATATGGACCATTTTGGCGCATTTTTGAGCCGATTTCCGGTCCGTCAGGTGAACTCGGCCTTGCTGTGATAGTCACGGCGCAGACCGCGCGCGACAAGGCCCGGGGCGCCGTTCCCCACGGGCCGGCCATCGATCTGCGTCACCGGCATAACCGACTGGCTGGCCGAAGTGATGAAGGCCTCTCGGGCTGCATAGGCCTCCTCGACCGTGAAGGCCCGTTCCTCAAAACCCAGCCCCTGCTCTGCGACCAGATCGAGCACCACCGAACGGGTCACGCCCGGCAGGATCTCGCCGGCAAGCGGCCGCGTCACCAGCACGCCGTCCCGGGTGACGATCCAGGCTGACGATGACGCACCCTCGGTAACGTAGCCCTTGGCGTCGACCAGCCAGGCCTCCTGCGCGCCCTTGTCGCGCGCGGCCTGTTTGGCCAGTACGTTCGGCAGCAACGACACCGATTTGATATCGACATGGCGCCAGCGCTCATCCGGCACGGTGACGACGGCAATGCCTTTGTCGGCGCGGGCCTCGATCTTGCTCAGATCGTTGCTGCGCGCGGTGACGACCAGAGTCGGCGGCGTACCCTCCGGCGGAAACGGAAAGTCGCGCCGTATGGCGCCGCGCGATACCTGCACGTAAACGACGCCGTTGACGACGCGGTTGCGGCGGATGGTCTCGCGCATGACGACCGCCAGCGCGCGCTCGGTGAGCGGTCGCGCCATATTCAACAGATCGAGCGAACGCTGCAGGCGCGCCATGTGGCGGCGCTCGTCAACCAGTTTGCCGCCGATGATCTCGCAGACCTCGTAGACGCTGTCGGCAAACTGGAAGCCGCGGTCGTCGATGGACACGCCGGCTTCGGCATGCGGCAGATAGCGGCCGTTGACGTAAGCAATGCGGGACATGTTGTTTATTCCCGCGCGCTTTCCGCCTCATCCTTCGAGACGCGCTCCTGCGGAGCGCTCCTCAGGACGAGGCCGAGAGAGCCTGCAAAGCGAAACATCACCCGATCCCCAGCGCCTTGAGCTTGCGGTGCAGCGCCGAGCGCTCCATGCCGACAAATTCGGCGGTGCGTGAGATGTTGCCGCCGAAGCGGGAAATCTGCGCCACCAGATATTCACGCTCGAACACTTCGCGGGCGTCGCGTAGCGGCAGGCCCATCAGTTGCTCGCCGCCATTGCCGTTCGGCATCGCCGGCACCATCGAGCCGACATCCTGCGGCAGCATAGAGGCATCGATCACCGCGTCCGGATCGCCGCCGGCCAGAATCATCAGGCGCTCGATGTTGTTGCGAAGCTGGCGCACATTGCCGGGCCAGTTGTGCGACTGCAGCACCGCCATGGCATCCTCGCCGATACGGCGCCTGGGCAGACCGGTCGACTGCGAAATCTGGTCCATGAAATAGTCGATCAACTCCGGGATGTCCTCACGGCGCTCCGACAAGGCCGGCACGCGCACCGGAACCACTGACAGGCGGTGATACAGGTCCTCGCGGAATTGCCCCTGCGCGATCGCGGATTCGAGATTGCGCGCGGTCGATGCGACGATGCGCACATCGACGGCCACCTTGGCGGAGCCGCCGACGCGGCTGAAGGTCTGATCAACCAGCACGCGCAGGATCTTGTTCTGGGTTTCGCGCGGCAGATCGGCAACGTCGTCAATGAAAAGCGTACCGCCGTGCGCCTCTTCCAGCGCACCCGGTTTGCGCGGCTCGGTGCCGCTCGCTTCGACGCCGAACAGCTCGGTCTCCATGCGCTCCGGCGTAATGGCCGCAGCGTTGATGACGATGAACGGCCCGCTGGTGCGCTGTGACAATTGATGCATGGTGCGCGCAGCCAGTTCCTTGCCGGCGCCGGAGGGGCCGACGATGAGCACGCGGCTGTTGGTCGGCGCGACGCGGTCAATCGCCTGGCGCAGGCTCGACATCGCCTGCGAGCGGCCCACCAGGGTCGATGGCGTCGGCGCCAGTTGTTTGAGTTGCCGCACCTCGCGTTTGAGCCGCGAGGTCTCCAGCGCGCGTTCGGCGACGAGCACCAGGCGGTCGGCCTTGAACGGCTTTTCGATGAAGTCGTAGGCGCCCTGCTTGATGGCGGCGACCGCGGTTTCGATATTGCCGTGGCCCGAGATCATCACCACCGGAATTTCCGGATGCTCCGACTTGAGGATGGTCAGCAACTGCAGACCATCAAGCTTTGAGCCCTGCAGCCAGATGTCGAGGAAGATGAGGTGCGGCCGCCGCGTGACGATCGAGGCCATCGCATCGTCGCTGTTGCGCGCGGTGCGGGCCGTAAAGCCTTCGTCCTCGAGAATGCCGGCGACGAGATCGCGAATATCGGCTTCGTCATCGACGATGAGAATTTCTGCTGCCATGGGCCGTTACTCGATTGTTCTTGCTGTTTCGGCCGCGGCAGACGCGACCTTCGTGGTGTCTGACTCGGGTGTCGGGCCCGGTTTGCCGGTGGCGGAAAAGCGCATCCGCATCCACGCGCCACGCTGGCCGGGAATTTTGTCGGTAGCATCGCGCAATTCGAGCGCACCGCCATGCTCCTCAAGAATGCGCCCGACGATGGCAAGGCCAAGGCCGGTGCCCTTCTCGCGCGTCGTGACGTAAGGCTCCATCAGCCGGTTGCGGTTTTCCTTGGGCAGGCCGATACCGTTATCGACGACGTCAATGACGATGTTATCGCCTTCGCGCGCGACGAAAACGCGGATCGTGCCTTTCCAGCCGTCCTTGCGCTCTTCGTCCGGCACGGCGGCGACGGCCTCGGTGGCGTTCTTGATGATGTTGGTGAGCGCCTGCGAGATCAGGCGACGATCGAACTGGGCCTGCAGCGGCTCCTCGGCAATTTCGGCCGAGATGTCGAGGTCGGCATTGCCGACACGCTGCAGGAATACAGCTTGGCGAACCGCATCGGCAACGTCTTCGCCGACGATCACGGGTTTGGGCATGCGCGCGAATTTGGAGAACTCGTCGACCATCTGCCGGATGTCGTCGACCTGGCGGATGATGGTGTCGGTACACTGCTCGAACACGGCGCGGTCCTCGACAATTACCTTGCCGTATTTGCGGCGCAGCCGTTCGGCCGACAACTGGATCGGCGTCAGCGGATTCTTGATCTCGTGGGCGATGCGCCGGGCAATGTCGGCCCAGGCCGACGAGCGCTGCGCCGTCACCAGTTCGGTGATGTCGTCGAGGGTAATGACATAGCCGTGGTTGGTGCCGCCGGAGCGCTCGCTGGTGACGCGGACCGACAGATTGCGCTCGCGTCCTGCCCGGCTGATGGTGACCTGATCCTGTGTGCGGCCGCCATGCTTGGCCGCCAGCATGATGCCGGCGAGTTCAGGAAACACTTCGCTCAGCGGTTTGCCGACGGCCTCGGCCTCGCTATGGCCGATCAGCCGTTCGGCCGAGCGGTTGAGAATGCTGACATTGTCGAACGTATCGACGCCGATGACGCCGGCGCTGGCGCCGGCCAGCACCGCCTCGGTGAAGATACGTCGGGTATCGATGACGTCGCGCGCGCGCACCAGATCGTCGCGCTGCGTGCGCAGTTCCTGGGTCATGCGGTTGAAGGTTTCGCCGAGATGGGCGAGATCGCCTTCTGATTGCCGCACCGGCACGCGCACATAGAGATTGCCTTCGGACACGGCATTGGCCGCGCCGATCAGGCGGCGGATCGGCGCCACCAGCTTGTTGGCAAAATTGAAGCCGATCCAGACCGCCGACAACAGCACGATCAGTGCGATGACCGTGTACATCAGGCCGAAGGCGACCTGGACGCCGAAGCGCCGTTGCTCGATGGCGATATATTCGGACACGCTCGCCCGCGTTTCGCGCAGTTGCGGCACGACGCGCGGATCGAGCAGACGCGTGACGTAGAGAAAGCGGTTGTCATAGTTCTGCAGCTTGATGACCGCCGCGACGTAGTTGGTGTCGGGCAGAAGCACGAGCTGCGGTTCCTTGTCGCTGATGGTCGGCAGCGCCTCGCGTGGCGGCAGCGCGAAAGTCTGGTTCGCGCGAACATCGGCGCGTGCGATCTCCTTGAGGTCGTCGTCGAACAGGATCGCCGAGGCCAGTCCGCGCACGGCGGCCTGATAGGTCAGGAACTGCTTGAGCTGCTCGGGGCTCTCGTCGACCACCTGCTTGGCGCGGGCAAGATCGAAGGCCATCACCATGATGTCGGAGCGCACGATCTGAGCGTGGTCGCGCAAATAGGCTTCGGCTACGACCAGCGAGTTCTCAATCGCGGCGCGGGTGCGGCTCGAGAACAGGCGGTCAAGGCCGCGGTCGAGCGTGACGCTGGCGACGATCGCCACAAGGATGGCGGGCGCGGCGGCGATGATCGAGAACAGCCCGACGATGCGGACGTGAAGCCGCGCGGCGGCGCGTCCTGAGCGCCGCGCCTGCACCACCTGCCAGACTTCGCGGACAATGATGGCCAGCAGCAGGATGACAGTCGCGGCGTTCGCCAGCAGCAGCGACACCACGACATAATGGGTCGGGGCGATCGGCGTTAGGTCGGCGAGCACCATGAAGGTGGCCAAAGCCGACAGCAGCGCCAGGATGACGGCGATGGGCCCGAGGATGCGGCCGCCTTCCCGCTTGGATGGCGCCGCGCCAGATAGTTCGGAGGAAGTGGCCTGGTCGAGGCTCATACGGTCGTCAGGCCCTGTGGATCGGCTTCACGGTCAAGGCAGGCTGTGGGAAGCCCGCCAGTGCCGGCGAGAATCCCCGCGAGCACTGATGCTTTTATACAACAATGTTGCCGAATTGCGACAAGACTGCGGCGTGGCTACCCACAGTTTGGGTCGATGCACAGCCGATGGGCTGGATCGCGCGCCCTAACCGACCAGTTCGCGGACCAGCGGCGCCACCTTGCGGCCGTAGAGCTCGATGCAACGCATCATCTTGGCGTGCGACAGCGGACCGGCGGAATACTTCATGTCGAAGCGCTGCGCGCCGAGCGCCTTGACGGTGCCGGCGATCTTTTTGGCCACGGTCTCGGGCGAACCGACATAGAGCGAGCCACCTTCGATCTCGCGCTCGAACTCAGCCTTGCCGAATGGCGGCCAGCCGCGTTCGGCACCGATCTTGTCGCGCATGCGCTTGTAGTCGGCGAACAGCTCTTCCCGCGCCTGCGCATCAGTCTCGGCGATATAGCCGTGCGAATGCACGCCGACCGGAAGCTCCGGCTTTTTCAGTTCGGCCAGCGAGCGCCGATAAAGATCGGCATAGGGCGCAAAGCGTTTGGGATCGCCGCCGATGATCGCCAGCATCATCGGGAAACCGTAATGCACCGCGCGCATCACCGACTCCGGCGTGCCGCCGACGCCGATCCATGTCGTCAGCGGCGCGTCGAGCCTTGGATAGACGCTCTGGTTCTTGAGCGGCGGCCGCGTCGTCCCCTGCCAGGTCACGGGCTCCTGCTTCAGCACCGCGGCGTAGAGGTCCAGCTTTTCGTTGAACAGCTCCTCGTATTTGTTGAGGTCGAAGCCGAACAGCGGAAACGACTCGATGAACGAGCCGCGGCCGAGCATGACCTCGGCGCGGCCGTTCGAGGCGGCATTGAGCGTGGCAAAGCGCTGATAGACACGGATCGGATCGTCCGAGGACAGCACCGTCACCGCGGAGCCAAGGCGGATACGTTTGGTGCGACCGGCGATGGTCGCCAGTACCATCTCGGGCGAGGATACAGCGAAATCGGCACGGTGATGTTCGCCAACGCCGATGAAATCGACGCCCGCCTCATCGGCCAGCACGGCCTCATCGACAAGGTCGCGGATCACCTGCGCCGCGTGCAGCGGCTTGCCGTCCGGGCCGTCGGTGATATCGCCGAAAGTGTCGAGTCCGAGTTCGATTGTCTGCGCCATGATGGTCTGCCCCGTAATGCCACCGCCTATCTAGCGGCGTGAGTATCGGGAGCAAGTAGGCACATCCCGGTGACTGTCATTCCGGGGCGCCGCGCAGCGGCGAACCCGGAATTCAGAACCAGTCTCCGTGCTTAGCGCTGGATTCCGGATCAGTTACCCCCGCGATAGACCTGAATGTCGAGATCGCGGATTTTCTTGCGCAACGTATTGCGGTTGACGCCGAGCAGGTCCGCGGCACGGATCTGGTTGCCGCGCGTGGCGGCCAGCGCCGCCGTGAGCAGCGGATACTCGATCTCGCGCAGGATGCGGTGATAGAGCCCGGCCGGCGGCAGCCCGTCGTCGAAGCCCGAGAAATACGCCGATAGGTGGCGCTCGACCGCGCCGCTCAAGGACTCCTCGCCGCGCGGCTCGTCACCGGCGGCCGGCAGCGCCGGCTGCGCCAGTTCGCTTTCGATCACGGCCGCGGTGATGGTCTCCTGCGGATACAGCGCGGCAAGACGGCGGGCGAGATTTTCCAGTTCGCGCACATTGCCCGGCCAGCGATGGCGCTTCAGGCGATCGAGCGCGGCCTGATCGATCTGCTTCGGCGGCAGGCCCTCGCGTTGCGCCTGGGCGAAGAAATGCCGGATGAGATCGGGAATGTCTTCGGTGCGCTCGCGCAAGGGCGGCAGGCGCAGCGGCACCACGTTGAGGCGGAAGAACAGATCTTCGCGGAACAGGCCCTGCTGGATCTGCAGCCGCAGGTCCTTGTTGGTGGCGGCGATGATACGCACGTCACTTTTGATCGGCGTGCGGCCGCCGACTGTGGTGTATTCACCCTGCTGCAGCACGCGCAGCAAACGCGTCTGCGCTTCCATCGGCATGTCACCGATTTCGTCGAGGAACAGCGTGCCGCCTTCGGCCTGCTCGAAGCGGCCGGCCGAGCGTGTATTGGCGCCGGTGAAGGCGCCCTTCTCGTGGCCGAACAATTCCGATTCAATAAGATCGCGCGGGATCGCCGCCATGTTAATGGCGACGAAGGTGCCGGCGCGGCGTTTGCCGTAATCGTGCAGCGCCTTGGCGACCAACTCCTTGCCGGTGCCGCTCTCGCCGGTGATCATCACGGTGAGATCGGTCTGCATCAGACGCGCCAGCACGCGGTAGATTTCCTGCATCGCCGGCGAACGGCCGACCAGCGGGATGGCATCGAATTCTTCCGGCTTGGCCGGCTGGACGCGCGGCTCCTTCGGTTCCGACAAAGCGCGGCCGACAATGCCAATCAGTTCCTTCAGATCGAACGGCTTCGGCAGATATTCATAAGCGCCGCGCTCGGACGCGCGGATCGCGGTCATGAAGGTGTTCTGCGCGCTCATGACGATGATCGGCAGATCGGGCCGCGCCTTGCGGATGCGCGGGATCAGGTCGAAGGCATTTTCATCCGGCATCACCACGTCGGTGATGACGAGGTCGCCGTCGCCCTGGTTGACCCAGCGCCATAATGTGGCGGCGTTGCCGGTCGAGCGCACCTCGTATCCGGCGCGCGACAGTGCCTGATTGAGAACGGTCCGAATGGCCGCATCGTCATCGGCGACAAGGATACTCCCCGTCGGCATGCATCTACCTCATGAAGTCTGGGAGGACAGCGCGTCTTCGCTTGCGCCGCCTTCGCCGCTGTAAATGGGCATCAGCACGCGGAAGGTCGTCCGCCGCGGCTGGGATTCACATTCAATGATACCGCCGTGATCGCCCACGATCTTCGCCACCAGCGCCAGGCCGAGCCCGCTGCCGGACGGCTTGGTGGTGACGAAGGGGTCGAACAAATGCGGCATCAAATCGTCGGACACGCCGGGTCCGTTGTCGCGTACGCAGAATTCGAGCGGCAACGACACGCGCGCATTGGTTCCGGGAACGGCAAGACGTACGCCCGGGCGGAATGCGGTGGTGAGATGAATTTCACCGTCGCTCGCGTCCTCACCAATCGCCTCGGCGGCATTCTTGACGAGGTTGAGGAAGACCTGAACGAGTTGGTCGCGATTGGCGAGCACCGGCGGCAGTGACGGGTCGTAGTCCTCGACGAACCTGATGTGACGGCCAAAACCGGATTGCGCCAGCCGCTTCACATGATCGAGCACGACATGGATGTTGACCGGCTCGCGCTCGACCGGTCGCTCGTCGCCGAAAATCTCCATGCGATCGACCAGCTTCACGATGCGGTCGGTCTCGTCGCAGATCAAGGTGGTGAGCTGGCGGTCTTCGTCGGCGGCAGATTGCTCGAGCAATTGCGCAGCGCCGCGAATGCCGGACAACGGATTCTTGATTTCGTGCGCCAGCATGGCAGCAAGCGCGATGACCGAACGCGCGGCGCCGCGATGGGTGAGCTGGCGGTCCATCTTGTCGGCGATGGTACGCTCTTGCAGCATGACGATGACATGCTCGGGATATTCGGCCAGCGGCGCGACATGCAGATCGACCAGCCGTTCGCCGGGGTTGCGCGGCGTGGCCAGATCGACCTTGTATTCGTTCACGGCAACGCCGCTGCGACGCACCTGTTCGACCAATGTCAGCAAGGGCGAACCGAAGGGTACCAGTTCGCGCAGCAGATTACGCCGCAGCATCGGAATCGAGGCTTCGAAGAACTGCTCGGCAGCAACATTGGCATCGGCAATGCGACCATCCGGCGCGACCATGATCACGGGATGCGGCAGCGCATTGAGCATGGCATCGGCGGTAATGGTCGTGGCGGATGCCGGTTTGGCAGAACTGGATGTAGCCTGCACGCGGCTCATGCGGCATCCCTCCAGGCAAACGCATCGTAGGCATCGGCGAGCCGCCGCCGCGCTTCATCGGGCTGCTCGCTGGTGAGGACGCGCGTGCGATGGACCTTGAGCAATTCATCCGGCACACCGGCGGTTTCGGCCGCGGCCTCGAGCGCCCAACCGAGATGCTTGCGGGCATGGCGACGGCCGATCGCGACGCCATGGTGCTCGATGTGCTCGGCGTAAAGAGCGTCAATCAATTCAAGCTGGACCTGAAGCGACGGCGTCGCGCCGCGCTCGCCCGTGGCAAGAAAATGAGCCACCTGCCCCGGCAGCCACGGCCGGCCTTGCGCCGCGCGGCCGACCATCACCGCATCCGCACCGGACGCCTTTAAGGCTTCAAGCGCATCGTCGCCGGAGCGAATGTCACCATTGACGACGACCGGCACGCCTACCGCCTGTTTCACCGCGCGCACCGCATCCCAGTCGGCCGTGCCGGTATAGAACTGGCAGCGCGTGCGACCATGCACCGTGATCATCTGTACGCCGGCGGCTTCGGCGCGGCGCGCGAGGTCCGGCGCGTTGATCGAATTGGCATCCCAGCCAAGGCGCATTTTCAACGTCACCGGCACTTCAACGGCGTTGACGGTCGCCTCGATCAACGTCAGCGCATGATCGAGGTCGCGCATCAGCGCCGAGCCGGAAGCACCATTGGTCACCAGCTTCGACGGGCACCCCATATTGATGTCGATGATCTGCGCGCCATTGGCTTCGGCGATCGCCGCGCCTTCCGCCATCCAGTGCGCCTCGCAGCCGGCAAGCTGTACGACATTGATGGCAACGCCGTTGCCCTGGCTGCGCACGCGCGCCTCACGCTCGCCTTTGGCAAGACCGGCACAGGCGGTCATCTCCGACACGACCAGACCGGCGCCAAGGCGCTCGGCCACACGCCGAAACGGCGCGTCAGTAATACCGGACATGGGTGCCAGGAGGACGCGGTTCGGCGCGCTCACGCCGCCTATGTGCAGCGCGTCCGCATAAACTTCGTTTATGTCCGGTATTGGACCTCTGCCTAGCATTTAGGCTGAACCCTCTGTTGCATATACTTTAGCCATTTTGACGGCCTGTGCAAGTGCTGCACTGCAATAACCGTGGCAGAGTTACCGCAGCCCTGCCTCGCAAAAAGGCGGGGCGCGATCCCGACAATCCCGCGTTTGCAGGCTGAGCCGAACGCGGTAAAGCGGACGGCAGGGAAAGCGGGCAGGAATGCTGTAACTATGGCGAAAATCGCAGCCGTCATTGTCGCCGCCGGGCGCGGCACCCGGGCAACCGGGTCGGAAGTTCCCAAGCAATTCCGGCCCGTCGGGGGCGAAGCGGTGCTGCGACGCTGCCTGACGGCCTTCGCCGGGTGCGGGCTTATCCACACCATCCAGACGGTCATCCGGCCGGGGGATGAACCCCGTTATGCGGAGGCCGCGGCGGGCCTCGCCGTGGCCCCTCCGGTCCATGGCGGCGAAACCCGGCAGGCCTCGGTCCGCGCCGGCCTCGAAGCTCTGGCCAGCGAGGCCCCCGATATCGTTCTCATCCACGACGCCGCCCGGCCCTTCGCCAGCCCGGTCCTGATCGCACGCGCCATCGCGGCGGCGGCCGAGACCGGCGCCGCCATCCCCGGCCTCGCCGTGACCGACACCATCAAGAGCATCGACAGTCACGGCTTCGTCGGCGAGACGCTGGACCGCGCCCGCTTGCGCGCCGTACAGACCCCGCAGGCCTTTGCGTTCGCGCCGATCCTGGAAGCGCACGCCCGCGCTGCGCGCGAAGGCCGACACGATTTCACCGACGATGCCGCGATTGCCGAATGGGCCGGCATGCAGGTGCGCGTGTTCGACGGCGAGACCGCCAACATCAAGATCACCCATGCGGAGGACTTCGTGCGCGCCGAGGCGATGCAGCTTTCCCAACTCAGCGATGTGCGCACCGGCACCGGCATCGACGTTCATGCGTTCGGTCCCGGCGACCATGTGATGATCGGCGGCGTGCGCATCGCCCACGGTCAGGCGCTCACCGGGCATTCCGATGCCGATGTCGGCCTGCATGCGCTGACTGACGCCATTCTCGGCGCGCTGGCCGACGGCGACATCGGCTCGCATTTTCCCCCGAGCGATCCGCAATGGAAAGGCGCCGCCTCCGATCGCTTTCTTAAATTCGCCTGCGAACGCGTCGCGGCGCGGGGCGGCCGCATTGCCCATCTCGACCTCACCATCGTCTGCGAGGCCCCCAAGATCGGCCCGCACCGCGACGCCATCCGCGAAACCGTCGCACGCATTGCCGGTGTGACAACGGATCGCGTCGCCGTCAAAGCCACCACCAGCGAGCAACTTGGCTTCACCGGCCGCCGTGAAGGCATCGCCGCCTATGCGACGGCAACGGTGCGGCTGCCGTGGTCGTGACAAGCGTGAGGATCGACAACCATGATCGATGACGACATCGTCCAGGCGGCGCGCGATCTGCTCGATATCTGCAAGCGCAAGAATCTGCTGGTCGCCACCGCGGAGTCCTGCACCGCGGGCCTCGTTGCCGGCACGTTGACCGAAGTGCCCGGCACCTCCAGCATCCTCGACCGCGGTTTCATCACCTATTCCAATGAAGCCAAGAACGAGATGCTCGGCGTCTCGCGCGACCTGCTGGCCCGGCACGGCGCGGTGAGCCGCGAGGTCGCCGAAGCCATGGCCTCCGGCGTGCTCGGCCACTCGCGTGTCCATCTTGCGGTGTCGGTGACCGGTATTGCCGGGCCCGATGGCGGCACGCCGACCAAGCCGGTGGGGCTGGTGCATTTCGCGGTCGCATCGCGCTCCGGCAAATTGAGCCATGCCGAAAAGAGGTACGGAAATATTGGCCGCGCCGAGGTGCGGAAACATTCCGTGCTTCAGGCGTTCAGGATGCTGCACGACATGGCCAAGACCGAAGACGCTTATCCCCCACGCGAGGCGATATGACCGACGCAGCAACCGGCCTGCCCAGACGCCCCTGGTATCTGGCGCTCATCCCCATCGCCGCCATTGTCGCCGCCTCGGTCCTCGGCCAGATGGCGACCTTTCCGCATCTGGCGCCTTGGTACGCGGGCTTGAGCAAACCGCCGTTCAACCCGCCGAACTGGGTGTTCGGTCCGGCCTGGACGACACTTTATGTGCTGATGGCTTTCGCCACGATCCGCGTGATCTGGCAGCCGGAGTCGGCGGCGCGCACGCGCGCGCTGGTGCTGTTCGCGTTGCAACTCCTGTTCAATATCGCCTGGTCGTGGATGTTCTTTGCCGCGGAGAATCCGCTGTTGGGGCTGATCAACATCGTGCCGCAGCTGGCGCTGGTCATCGCGACCGTGTTGGTATTCTACCGCGTCGACCGGACGGCCGGCATTGCGCTTGCGCCACTGGCGCTCTGGGTCAGCTTCGCGACCTTGCTGAATGTTTCGGTCTGGTGGCTGAACCGCTAGCCGGGCTTGCGGCCATAGACCTTGTCGGCACGCGCTTCGAATGCCGCGGCCATCTTGCGGAACACGGTGTCGAACACCGCGCCCATCAGCATGCCGAAGGTGCGGCTTCTGAATTCATAGTCGATATAGAACTCGACCTCGCAAGCGTCTTCCCCGATCGGTTTGAAAGACCAGCGATTTTGCAAACGGCTGAACGGGCCGTCGAGATACTCGACCAGAATTTTCAGGTTCGGTCGGTCGAGCGTGACGCGGCTGGTGAAGGTCTGCTGGATCAGCTTGTAGGCGACCGTCATCGACGCGGTCATCACCTCGACGCCTTCGCCCTTGTCGGTGCGGCTGCGGATGCGCAGGTTCTGGCACAGCGGCACGAACTCGGGATATTTCTCGACATCGGCGACGAGGTCGAACATGTCGGCCGCGGCATGACGCACGCGGCGCTTGTTCGTGAACTGCGGCATCGATTAGCGGTTAAGCTGCGCTGCGCGCGCCGCTTTCAGACGCGCGAAGTCGTCGCCCGCGTGGTGTGACGAGCGCGTCAGCGGCGACGCCGACACCATCAGGAAGCCCTTCGAATAGGCGACGGTTTCGAGCGACTTGAACTCGTCCGGCGGCAGGAAACGCTTCACCTCGTGATGTTTTTTCGTCGGCTGCAGATACTGGCCGATGGTGAGGAAGTCGACGCCGGCCGAACGCAGGTCGTCCATCACCTGCAGGATCTCGTTCCGCTCTTCGCCAAGGCCGACCATGATGCCGGACTTGGTGAACATCGACGGATCGAGTTCCTTCACCCGCTGCAGCAGACGCAGCGAATGGAAGTAGCGCGCGCCGGGCCGCACGGTGAGATAGAGCGACGGCACGGTTTCGAGATTGTGGTTGAACACGTCGGGCTTCGCCGCGACCACCACCTCGACCGCACCATCCTTGCGCAGGAAGTCGGGGGTGAGGATTTCGATGGTGGTGCCGGGCGCATGCTTGCGGATGGCGCCGATCGTGTCGGCAAAATGCTGCGCGCCGCCGTCGGCCAGATCGTCACGATCGACCGAGGTGACGACGATATGGTTGAGGCCGAGCTTGGCGGTCGCCTGCCCGACATGTTCGGGCTCGCTGACGTCGAGCGCCCCCGGCAGGCCGGTCTTGACGTTGCAGAAGGCACAGGCGCGCGTGCAGGTGTCGCCCATGATCATGAAGGTGGCGTGCTTCTTCTCCCAGCACTCGCCGATATTCGGACAGCCCGCCTCTTCGCAGACGGTAACGAGCTTGCTCTCGCGCATCAGGGCATGCGTTTCGGCATAGCCCTGGGAGATGGGCGCCTTGACGCGAATCCAGTCCGGCTTCGGCGGCTGCACCGAATCCGGCCGGTGCGCCTTTTCCGGGTGGCGCGGGCGCGGGTTATTGATCAGGTCGAGGACGACGGCCATGAGGGATACTTACGGCTGCGGGGACCGCGCCGCAAGGCGAGCCATGCGGAACCCAGGTATCAGGCCCCTCGGATTGCCCGCCAGATGAACAGGAAGATCACGGCGCCGATGGTGGCACTGATGATGTTGCCGAGGAAATCTGCGGCGATGAAGATACCGAGCCGCGGCAGGACAGCGCCAGCGACGATGGCGCCGACCAGGCCGACCGCCAGATTGGCCAGCAGGCCGCCGCGACCGCCGAGAATAACCTGCGCCAGCCAGCCGGCAACCAATCCCACCACGATCCAAGCAATGATGCCCATCTGAAGCCCCCTTTTTGCTTTGCCGGTTTCAGGCCGTCTTCGCCGGCATCTGATGGCCCGGCGTCGACAGCGAAATCGTTACTTCGTCTTCGTTCATGTCCGCACCAATGTCGCCGAACAACGGCGTCGACAGGTAGCGCTCGCCGGTATCCGGCAGCATCGCCAGAATGGTCGAACCCGGCGCGGCCTTCTCGGCCACCTTGAGCGCGCCGGCGAGCGTCGCGCCGGCGGTAATGCCGACGAAGATGCCTTCCTTCTGCGCCAGGTCCCTGGCGCATTTCATGGCGTCGGGTCCGGCGATGGTGACGACTTCGCTCGCGGCGCCGCGGTCGACCGCTTCGGCGGTGATCTTCGGGATGAAATCGGGCGACCAGCCTTGCATCGGATGCGGCTTGAAGGCGGCATTTGGTTTCGCGGGCGTGCCGTCGGCATTGCGCTCCTGCGGCGTATGGCTCGACACCATCGGTGCGTCGCCCGGTTCGCACAGCACGATTTTGGTGTTCGGCATTTCGCGCTTGAGCACACGCGACACGCCATTGAAGGTGCCGCCGGTGCCAAAGCCGGTGACCCAGTAGTCGAGACCCGTGTCTTTGAAGTCGTCGACGATCTCGCGCGCGGTGGTGCGCTCGTGCATGTCGGGATTGGCTTCGTTTTCGAATTGCCGCGTGAGGAACCAGCCATGCGTCTTGGCGAGTTCCTGCGCCTTGGCAACCATGCCGAAGCCGCGGCCGGCGGCCGGCGTGAGCACCACCTTGGCGCCAAGGAAACGCATCAGCTTGCGGCGTTCCACCGAGAACGTCTCGGCCATGGTCACGACCAGGGGATAGCCCTTGGCCGCGCAAACCATCGCAAGGCCGATGCCGGTATTGCCGGAGGTGGCCTCGACCACGGTCATGCCGGGCTTGAGCTCACCGGACTTCTCGGCGGCCTCGATGACACCAAGCGCGAGGCGATCCTTCACCGAACCGAGCGGATTGAAGGCTTCGATCTTGACGTAGAGATTGACGCCCTTCGGCCCGAGTTTGTTGATCTTGACGCACGGCGTGCGGCCGACGGTCTGGAGGATGCTGTTGTATTTGGCCATCGGATCGACTCCGGCTTTGCCGCTTGCGCGAGCGTTACATATTCAACACGCGTCCGTAAGCATCGAGCACCGCTTCCTTCATCGTCTCCGAAATCGTCGGATGCGGGAAGATGGTGTGCATCAATTCTTCTTCCGTGGTCTCCAGATTCATCGCCACCACGAAGCCCTGGATCAGTTCGGTGACTTCCGAGCCGACCATGTGCGCGCCCAGCAGCTGGCCGGTCTTCTTGTCGAAGATGACCTTCACGAGGCCCTGATCCTCGCCCTGCGCGATCGCCTTGCCGTTGCCCATGAATGGGAAGCGGCCGACGCGGATGTCCAGCTTCTTGTCCTTGGCCGCCTGCTCGGTGAGGCCGACCGAGGCGATCTGCGGATGACAATAAGTGCAGCCGGGAATCTTGAGCTTGTCCATCGGGTGCGGATGCAGGCCCTTGATAGCCTCGACGCAGACGACGCCTTCGTGCTCCGCCTTGTGCGCCAGCATCGGCGGGCCAGCGACATCGCCGATGGCATAAATGCCCGGCACACTGGTCTTGCAGTATTCATCGACCTTGATGACACCGCGCTCGATCTTCACGCCGACTTTTTCAAGACCGAGGTTCTCGACATTGCCGACGACGCCGACGGCGGCGATGACGCGATCGACCGTGATCTGCTCAGCTTTACCGTTCACCTCGATGGTGGCGGCGACACTGTCGGCCTTCTTGTCGAGCTTGGTGACCTTGGCGCCGGCCATGATCTTCATGCCCTGCTTCTCGAACTGCTTGCGGGCGATGCCGGCGATCTCGGCGTCCTCCACTGGCAGGATCTGCGGCAGCACTTCGACCACGGTCACCTCGGCGCCCATCGTGCGGTAGAACGAGGCGAACTCGATGCCGATGGCGCCGGAGCCGACGACTAGCAGCGACTTCGGGAATTTGGTGGCGGCGAGCGCATCAAAATAAGTCCACACCAGCTTGCCGTCCGGCTCGAGGCCCGGCAGCGTGCGCGGTCGCGCGCCGGTGGCGACGATGATGTGCTTGGCCTGATAGCTGCCGGCGCCGAGCGCGTCCTTCGGCATGTTTACCAGCGGCGAGTCGTAGTTCTTCACCGTGATCTTGCCAGGCGCATTGATCGTCGCTTCGCCTTTGATGAGCGTGACCTTGTTCTTCTTGAACAGGAAGCCGACGCCGGTATTGAGCCGGTTGACCACGCCGCGCGAGCGCGCAATCACGGCCGCCGGATCGACCTTCACGTTGTCCGCCGCCAGGCCGTAATCCTTGGCGTGCGTCATGTAGTGATAGATCTCGGCCGATCGCAGCAGCGCCTTGGTCGGAATACAGCCCCAGTTGTTGCAAATGCCGCCGAGGAACTGACGCTCCACCACCGCGACCTTGAAACCGAGCTGCGCCGCGCGGATGGCGGTGACATAACCGCCCGGTCCTGCGCCGATGATGATGATGTCGAAATTGGTATCGGCCATTGCCTAATCCTTCTTCCGTCATTCCGGGGCGCGAGCGGAGCGAGCGCACCCGGAATCCATAATCACAAACCGGGCGTATGGATTCCGGGCCCGCGCGTTCGCGCGTCCCGGAATGACAACCCTAAACCACCATCATCACCGGATTTTCGATCAGCTTCTTGAACGCGGTAATGAGTTCGGCGCCCAGCGCGCCATCCATGGCGCGGTGATCGCACGACAAGGTCACGCTCATCATGGTGGCGGCAACGATCTGGCCATTGCGCACAACGGCCCGCTCCTCGCCGGTGCCGACCGCGAGGATCGACGACTGCGGCGGGTTGATGATGGCGGTGAAGTCCTTGATGCCGAACATGCCGAGATTGGACACCGAGGAGGAGCCGCCCTGGTACTCATTCGGCTTGAGCTTCTTGGCCTTGGCGCGTGCGGCGAGATCCTTCATCTCGTTGGAGATGGCGGACAACGTCTTGAGTTCGGCCTGGCGCACGATCGGCGTGATCAGGCCGAAGGGCAGCGCCACGGCGACGCCGATGTCGGAATGCTTGTGGCGCAACATCGCAGCTTCGGTCCACGACACATTGGCTTCCGGGATTTTCTGCAGCGCAATCGCCATCGCCTTGATGACGAAGTCGTTGACCGACAGTTTGTAGGCCGGTTTGCCGTCGGCGCCCTTGGGCGCGGCGCTGTTGATGTCCTCGCGCGCGGCCATGAGCTTGCCGAGGTCGCAATCGACCGTGAGATAGAAGGTCGGCATCGAATTGGTCGCGGCGGTCAGGCGTTGCGCAATCGTCCGGCGCATGCCGTCATGCGGAATGCTTTCGTAGGTGCCCTTCTCGTAAAGGCCGAGGATCTGTTGATCCGACATGACAGGCGCAGCAGCGGGGGCACCTGCTGCGGCTGGAGCACCAGCCGGCGCGGCTTTCAGACCCTTGCCGGACTTCGCGTTCTCCACGTCGCTGGCAATGACGCGGCCATGCGGACCGGAGCCACTGATGCGCGCGATGTCGATGCCGGCATCCTTGGCAAGACGGCGCGCGAGCGGCGAGGAGAAAGTGCGGGAGCCTGACGAAGCTTGCACCGGAGCGACCGCGGAAGGGGGCGCCGCCGAAGCGGTCGGCTTGGCAGTTGGTGTGGCCTCGGCCTTCTTCGGCTCTTCCTTGGGCTCTTCTTTCTTCGCCTCGGTTTTTGGCGCTGCTGCTTTCGGCGCACTCGCGGCGCTCGAAGCGGCGGCCTTCACGTCCTCACCTTCGGCGGCGAGCACGGCGATTGGCGAGTTCACCGCTACGTCCTGCGTGCCTTCCGGAACGATGATTTTGGCGAGAGTGCCCTCATCGACCGCCTCATATTCCATCGTCGCCTTGTCGGTCTCGATCTCGGCAATGACATCGCCGGCCTTGACCTTGTCGCCTTCCTTCTTGAGCCACTTGGCGAGGTTGCCCTTCTCCATCGTGGGAGACAGCGCGGGCATGAGGATGTTGGTCGCCATGGGAAAGCCTACCGGAACTTATTTGTAGCTGACGGATTTGGCGGCCTCGACGACTTCCGCGGCCGACGGCAGCGCAAGCTTTTCGAGGTTGGCGGCGTAAGGCATCGGCACTTCCTTGCCCGACACGCGCGCGACCGGCGCATCGAGATAATCGAAGGCCTGCTCCATGACGCGCGCGGCGATTTCGGCGCCGACGCCGGACTGCGCCCAGCCCTCTTCCACCGTGACAACGCGGCCGGTCTTCTTCACCGACTCGATGATGGTCTCGGTGTCCATCGGCTTGAGCGTACGCAGGTCGATCACTTCGGCGTCGATGCCCTCTTTCGCGAGAGTCTCGGCGGCTTCCATTGCGTAACGCATGCCCATCGACCACGAAACGATGGTCACGTCCTTGCCGGCGCGCGCGATGCGCGCCTTGCCGATCGGCAGCACGAAATCGTCGAGCTTCGGCACCGGGCCGGACTGGCCGTACAGAATTTCATTTTCGAGGAACACGACCGGGTTCGGATCGCGGATGGCGGCCTTGAGCAGCCCCTTGGCGTCGGCCGGGTTCGACGGCGAGATCACGCGCAGCCCGGGAATGTTCGAGTACCAGGCCGAGTAGTCCTGGCTGTGCTGCGCGCCGACGCGCGCGGCGGCGCCATTCGGTCCGCGGAACACGATCTGCGCGCCCATCTGACCGCCCGACATGTACAGCGTCTTAGCAGCGGAGTTGATGATCTGGTCGATCGCCTGCATGGCGAAATTCCAGGTCATGAACTCGACGATCGGCTTGAGGCCGGCGAGCGCTGCGCCGACGCCGAGACCGGCGAAGCCGTGTTCAGTGATCGGCGTGTCGATGACGCGCTTGTCACCGAATTCCTGCAACAATCCTTGAGTGACCTTGTAGGCGCCCTGATATTCCGCAACCTCTTCGCCCATGACGAAGACATCTTTGTCGGCGCGCATTTCCTCGGCCATGGCGTCGCGCAAGGCTTCGCGCATGGTCATGGTGACCATCTCAGTGCCTTCGGGAATGGCGGGATCGTTGGCGGCCTGAACCGGCGGCGGAGCCAGCGCCGTATCGGCCTTCTGCGGAGCCTTGGTTTCAGCCTTGCTCTCAACCTTGGCTTCGGCTTTTACGGCCGGCGCGGACGGTTTTGCAGCCTTGATGTCGCCGGCCTTCTCTCCGTCGCCAAGAATAACGGCGATCGGCGTGTTCACGGCGACGTCCTGCGTGCCTTCCGGCACCAGAATTTTACCGAGCGTGCCTTCGTCGGCGGCTTCCACTTCCATGGTCGCCTTGTCGGTCTCGATCTCGGCGATGATGTCGCCGGATTTGATCTGGTCGCCCTCCTTCTTCAGCCACTTGGCAAGGTTGCCCTTTTCCATCGTGGGTGAAAGCGCAGGCATGAGAATGTCGGTCGGCATGGGCGCTACTGTTTCCTGATCACACGCTCAGCGCGGCTTAACGGTAGATGTCGGTGTAGAGCTCGGAGACGTCCGGCTCGGGATCGTGCGTCGCGAACTCGGCCGAGTCGTTGACGTAGTCGCGCACCTCGGCGTCGATCTTCTTGAGATCGTCTTCGCTGGCGAATTTCTTCTCGACAATGCGGTTGCGCACCATGTCGATCGGATCGTGCGTGGTGCGCACCTTGTCGACCTCTTCGCGCGTGCGGTACTTGGCCGGATCCGACATCGAGTGGCCGCGATAGCGGTAGGTCAGCATTTCGAGAATGTACGGGCCCTTGCCGGCGCGGCACCAGGCAACGGCCTTGTCGCCGGCGGCCTTCACCGCGCGCACGTCCATGCCATCGACCTGCTCGCCCGGAATGTTGAACGAGACACCGCGCTTGGAGAAGTCGGCTTGTGCCGAGGCGCGATTGACCGAGGTGCCCATGGCGTAACGGTTGTTCTCGATGACGTAGACGACCGGTAGCTTCCACAGCTCGGCCATATTGAAGCTCTCGTAGACCTGGCCCTGATTGGCGGCACCGTCGCCGAAATAGGTGATCGAGACGTTGTCGTTACCGCGATAGCGGTTGGCGAAAGCGAGGCCGGTGCCGAGCGGCACCTGGGCGCCGACGATGCCGTGGCCGCCGAAGAAGCCCTTCTCCTTCGAGAACATATGCATCGAGCCGCCCTTGCCCTTGGAATAACCATGGGTGCGGCCGGTGAGCTCGGCCATGACGCCCTTGGCTTCCATGCCGGTGGCAAGCATGTGGCCGTGATCGCGATAGCCGGTGATGACCTGGTCGCCGTCCTTCAGCGCCATCTGCATGCCGACGACGACGGCTTCCTGGCCGATATAGAGGTGGCAAAAACCGCCGATCAGACCCATGCCGTAAAGCTGGCCCGCCTTCTCCTCGAAGCGGCGGATGGTCAGCATGGTCTTGTAGGCCGAGAGATCCTGTTCCTTGGAAAACTCGACAATGGGCGTTACCGGACCCGGCGAGTCTGATTTGGCACCGTCTGAACCGGTGCTGGCAGCCTTGCTGCTGGAGGATGCTGCGGAAACTGCCGGCATGGACACTCCCTAGACGAATGGCCTTTGCGGCCTTGGCAGAACCGGTCGTATCATTTTGCCGGCGCACGATCTTTTCAAAAAAAGGCAGCGCCGCGCCGGATTCGTGCGCGGCTCCGAAAACGCTCTGGCTGATCGTGGTGGTGGCACCTGACCCTCACCTGTTCAAATAGCCCAAATTGCAGGGACGCGGAAGCATCAGCGCGCTGTCGCTGCATTGCAGCAAAGCGGATGGCTGGCCGGTTTCCGTGGATCGAAATTGGCTGTCAGCGCGGCGTGAGCAAAAGTGTCACATCGCGCGGATCGACAAAACCGATCAGGGCGCGGGCGCGCTCGTCCAGCATGTCGGGATCGATCTTGTCGGCACGCAGCAGCGCCACCCGGCGCTCCCAGGTCGCCTTCTCGGACCTGATCTGCGCCAGTTCCGCCTGCATCAGCGCCAGTTGCTGCTCGATTTCCTGTTGCGCGCGCAGGCCGTGATTGCCGGTGAACGCGTTGACCGCGAAATAGCCGATGAAGGCTGCGGCAAACAGGTAGAGGCCGATAACGGTCAGGATAGCGTGGCGGCGGCGATGCGAAACCATGGCGCACAAAATGCCGCAATGGCGTTAAGGCGGGTTTAAGGCCCGCCTATCGCCGGTGCGATCCGGCCTAGCGGGCGGCCTTGAGCGCGGCACGGCCAGCATACCTGGCCTGCGGCCCGAGCTGCTCCTCGATGCGCAGAAGCTGGTTGTATTTGGCGGTCCTGTCTGACCTGGCCAGCGAACCGGTCTTGATCTGCCCGCAATTGGTGGCGACGGCGAGGTCGGCGATGGTCGAATCCTCGGTCTCGCCGGAGCGATGCGACATCACCGCGGTGTAGCCGGCCTTGTGAGCCATCTCGACGGCGGCCAGCGTCTCGGTGAGCGTGCCGATCTGGTTGACCTTGATCAGGATCGAGTTGCCGAGACCCTTTTTGATGCCATCCGACAGCCGCGTCACGTTGGTGACGAACAGGTCGTCGCCGACGAGCTGGCACTTGGCGCCGATCAGGTCGGTGATCTGCTTCCACCCGTCGAAGTCGTCTTCCGACATGCCGTCCTCGATCGACACGATCGGGTAATCGCCGACCAGTTTGGCCAGATACTTGGCCTGGTCGGCGATCGAACGGGTCTTGCCCTCGCCTTCATAGACATAGGCGCCGTTCTTGAAGAATTCGGTCGCGGCGCAATCGAGCGCCAGCGCGATGTCGGTGCCGGGCTTGTAGCCGGCCTTTTCGATCGCCTTCATCACGTAATCGAGCGCCTGTTCGGCCGACTTCAGGTTCGGCGCGAAGCCGCCCTCGTCGCCGACATTGGTATTGTGGCCTTCGTCGTGCAGCGCCTTTTTCAGCGTCTGGAAGACTTCGACGCCCATGCGCAGGCCTTCGGCAAAATTCGGCGCGCCGACCGGCATGATCATGAATTCCTGGAAGTCGATCGGATTGTCGGCATGGGCGCCGCCGTTGACGATGTTCATCATCGGCACCGGCAGCAGCCGCGCCGCGGTCCCGCCGACATAGCGGTAGAGCGGCAGATTGGCGGCAAGCGCCGCGGCCTTGGCGGTGGCGAGCGACACGCCGAGCAGCGCGTTGGCGCCGAGGCGGCTCTTGTTGGCGGTGCCGTCCAGAGCGATCAGGGTTTCGTCGATCCCGGCCTGATCCTCGGCGTCCATGCCGCCAATGGCTTCGAAGATTTCGCCGTTCACCGCGGCGATGGCCTTGGTGACGCCCTTACCTAGATAGCGACTCTTGTCGCCGTCGCGCAGTTCGACCGCCTCATGGGCGCCGGTCGAGGCGCCCGACGGCACCGCGGCGCGGCCGAGCGAGCCGTCTTCCAGCACCACGTCGACCTCGACGGTCGGGTTGCCGCGGCTGTCGAGAATCTGGCGGCCGATGATGTCGATAATGGCGGTCATGACGGAGGTTCCGGTCTTGGGACGGTGGAATTTTGGCGCGCTTCTACAGGATGACCGCGCGGCGGCAAAGGGGCCTCACCGAGGGCGGCGGGCGGCCGTCCCCTTGACCGCCCAATCGTGTCCCGGCAATGACAGCCTATGGCCAAAGCGAAACGATCGACCAAGAGCCTGCAACTCGGGCACCCCGTCGCACTGCCTGCCTCCCCGGAGGCGGCGCGGCTCGACCGTGTCCCCAATCCGCATGCGGACACGAACTACCTTGCCCGCTTCACGATGCCGGAATTCACCTCGATCTGCCCGGTGACCGGCCAGCCGGATTTCGCGATCCTGGTCATCGACTACGTGCCGAACAAATGGCTGGTGGAATCCAAATCGCTCAAGCTGTACCTCAACAGCTTCCGCAACGTCGGCTCGTTTCACGAGGACTGCACGGTCAGCATCGGCAAGCGGCTGAAGACGTTACTTGCGCCGCGCTGGCTGCGCATCGGCGGTTATTTCTATCCGCGCGGCGGCATGCCGATCGATGTGTTCTGGCAGACGGGCAAATTGCCGTCCGGCGTCTGGGTGCCAGATCAGGGCGTCGCGCCCTATCGCGGCCGCGGCTAACAAATTTCTGAGCCGCTAGACCTTGGCGGCCGGCCGACGCAGGAAATGCGCGGCCACGAGCCCATTGACGACCAGCACAATACCGCCGCCGATCAGCGTCGGCGTAACGCCCGCGTTATGAAAGCCGAGATTATAGATCGCCGGCCCTGCCGCCTGGCCCAGGAAATAGAAGAACGAATGCAGCGCCATGGCAGAGCCACGCGCGGCCGGCGCCAGTTCGCTGGCGTAGATCTGTATGACGCCGTGAAGCAGATAGAAGGCGAGTCCGAGCACGACAAAGTCCAGCACGTCAGCCTGCCACGGCGCGCGCAGCGAGATGAAGGCAATGGTGAGGCCCATCATCAGGCCGCCGAGACGCATCATCCAGGTCTCGCCGAAAACCCGCAGCAGCCAGCCGACCCGTAAACTGTAGATCACGCCGCCAATGGCAAAGCCGCCGATGACAATACCGGGGATCGAGGCGCGGGTTTCGCCCATGTCGTGAAACAGCGTCGCAAGATGGGGAAACACGCCATACATCAGCGCGCCTTCGACGAAGACGGCGCCGAAACAGAACTTCGCCAGCGGATTAGCGAAGATCGAACGATAGCCGGAGTGCATCGCCGACAGACTAAAGCCGCCGCCGCGCTGGCCGACACCACGCAGGCCGAAGGTGGAGGCGACAAGAACGGTGAATCCCAGCACCGCCATGACGGTGAACACCGCACGCCAGCCGAACAGATCGCCAATGGCCCCCGAGGCGGTGGCGCCGAGAAGATTGCCGGACATGATCGCGAACAACAGCCGGCCCATTGCTACCTGCCGGTCCTTCACAGGAACCAGATCGCCAAGAACGGCGAAGGCGATCGGCACCAGGCCGCCGCCGCCGATGCCGGCCAATACGCGGCTCGCCATCATCAGCGGGAAGCTGGTCACCAGCGCACCAGCGACCGTGGCAACCGCGACAATGGCCAGACAGATGAGGATCAGCTTGGTCTTGTTGAACATGTCGGCGAGCGCGCCGAGCACCGGCTGAACGATCGCGAACGGCAGCGCATAGGCGGTCGACAACAGCGCAGCGGTAGCGGCATCGGTGCCCAGCCCGTCCGCGATCTGCGGCACGATCGGATCGATTGCGCGCGCGAACATCGAACTGGCGAAGACGATGAAGGCAAGGACGGTAAGGACTGGGTTCATCGTGCTTTCGCAAAAATTCTGGCGTTACGCCGGCTTGCCCGCCTTCGCCAGACGATCGAAGGCAACAAGGCCGGTCAGCAACGCGGCCATGTCCTTGAGCGGCACCATATTGGGTCCATCCGACGGGGCGCGGTCCGGGTCCTGATGCGTTTCAATGAAGACGCCGGCGACGCCGACCGCAACCGCGGCGCGTGCCAGCACCGGCACGAACTCGCGCTCGCCACCGGACGACGTGCCCTGCCCGCCCGGCTGCTGCACCGAATGCGTGGCATCGAAAATCACCGGTGCGCCGGTGCGCTGCATGATCGGCAGCGAACGCATGTCGGAGACAAGGGTGTTGTAACCGAAGGAAGCGCCGCGCTCGGTGAGCAGCACATTGGCGTTGCCTGCACCGGTCAGCTTGGCGACGACGTTCTTCATGTCCCACGGCGCCAAAAACTGGCCTTTCTTGACGTTTACGACGCGGCCGGTCCGGGCCGCGGCGATCAGCAGATCGGTCTGGCGGCACAGGAAGGCGGGTATCTGCAGGATATCAACCGCCTGTGCGGCAATGGCGCATTGATCGGCGTCATGAACATCGGTCAGTACCGGCAGTTTCAGGCTTTCGCGAATCTCAGCGAAGACCGGCAGCGCCGCCTCGAGGCCAACACCACGCGCAGCCGATGCCGAGGTGCGGTTGGCCTTGTCGAACGAGGTCTTGAACACGAGACCGACACCGGCCTTGGCCGCAATCTCCTTCAGGGCCGACGCCATCTCCAGCGCGTGGGCGCGGCTCTCAAGCTGACACGGCCCCGCAATCAGTGCGAGCGGCAGGTCATTGCCGAAGCGCACCGCACCGACAGTCACCACGGCATTGGGCAAAAGGCTCTGGTTCAAGGCGTTACGTCCTGATGTGCGGTGGACCATGCGGCGGCAGGCCTGTCCGGTCAATCGCTATCGGCCGAATATAAGCCCCGCGCCGAGGGCCGTAACCGGCGACCGTGGCAAGGTCCCAACGAACCGCATTGCGGCCAGCCGCGGCCCACCGGCGGTGTCCGGCGAATCGAGACCGTATCGAACTGCATAGGCGTCCGGAGTCATGACCTCGATGGCGCCACGCGGCAGGCCAAGCCTATAGCCTTCGCCCTCCGCCGTGACGTTGAGGGCGCCGGTGAAGGCCGTGAGAAAATCGCGGTGACGCGCCGGTTCGTCAGCGACAATGACGACTGCAGCAATGCCGGTGACACCATTGTCGTGTTTCTGAAATGCCGGGTTCCAGAAGTTCTCCGGATAGTGCTGCTGGCAGGTGAAGAAGCCGATCTCGGGCGCGGTCTTGTCCTTGGCAAAAGCCAGAGAGAACGCGACATGCACGGCCGTGCCATCGGGACGCTTGCCTTCCCGATCGAACCGCGTCGAGCCTGAGGCGGCAATGCCGGCCGTCTCGAAGGCAGCAACGTCGCCCGCCGAATCTGTCGACTCGAGAACCAGCATCGATAGGGCTTCGTGCCGCGCCGTAAAGTCGCGATTATAGATGCCGAAGTTTGCCGAAAAGATATCGTCGCTCAGCTTGTCCGGTTCGGCCAGCGTGATGAGTTCAATGAAGAAGCCGGGAAACTGGATGATGTGGTTGTGCGTGCCCCAAGGATGCCGGTTGCGCTGTCCCACTGTAAAGCCGAGCTCGCGATAGCGTACCGCCGCCGCGTCAAGGTCGCGCACGGCGTGGACGATATGATCAAGTCCGCGCGGCATTATCACTTCGCCGGTGAGAACGCCGTCGGCTGCAGGAAGCTGCTGGTAATGTTGGCAACGATCAGACCGTCCTTCTCGGAGTCGGCGCGCGCCTTGATCCATTCCGGATCCGCCATGAAAGCATCCCACCGCTTCTCGCGGTCGGCGAGCGAATCCCACTTGAGCATGTAGGTCAGCTCCATGTTGGATTCGCCAATCAACGTGGTCCAGAAGCCGTGCGGCCTGATGCCGTGCTTGTCCCAGATACGCAATGTTGCGTCTTCGAAGCGTTTGAGCAGCGCCGGCAGTCGGCCTGGAATGCAGCGATAAATGCGAAGCTCATAAATCACGGACGCCTCTCCCCTTGATTTGGCAGCAAGCGGCCGTCCTCGCCGATCAAACCAGCCGGCTTTGATCGACCGCCGCGCCGATGAACGATGAGAACAGCGGGTGCGGTTCGAACGGCCGCGATTTCAGTTCGGGATGGAACTGCACGCCGATGAACCACGGATGGTCGTCGTATTCCACGATCTCGGGCAGAACGCCGTCGGGCGACATGCCGGAAAAACGCAGGCCGCGCTGTTCGAGACGGCCTTTGTAGGCCGTGTTGACCTCGTAGCGATGGCGGTGACGCTCGGAGATATCCGTCGTGCCGTAGATCTCCGCAACGCGGCTACCGCGCACCAGCGATGCCTGATAGGCGCCAAGCCTCATCGTGCCGCCAAGATCGCCATGAGCGCCGCGCTTTTCCAGCGCATTGCCCTTGAGCCATTCGGTCATCAGGCCGACGACCGGTTCGTTCGTCGGGCCGAACTCGGTCGAGTTGGCGTCCGCAATGCCGCATAGATTTCGTGCTGCCTCGATACAGGCCATCTGCATGCCGAAGCAGATGCCGAAATACGGCACATGACGCTCGCGCGCGAACTGCGCCGCCTTGATCTTGCCCTCGGCGCCGCGCTGACCGAAGCCGCCCGGCACCAGGATGCCGTTGACCTGCTCGAGGAACGGCGCCGGGTCCTCGTGTTCGAACACGTCGGACTCGATCCACTCCAGATTGACCTTCACCTTGTTGGCGATGCCGCCATGGGTGAGCGCTTCGTTGAGCGATTTGTAGGCGTCCTTCATGCCGGTGTATTTGCCGACAATGGCGATGGTGACCTCGCCTTCCGGATTGCGGACGCGTTCGTTGATCTCGTGCCAGCGCGCCAGCGACGGCGCGCCCTTGTCCTCGATGCCGAAAGCCGCCAGCACTTCGCGGTCGAGCCCCTCGGCCGAATAGGCTTCCGGCACGGCGTAGATGTTGTCGACGTCGCGCGCTTCGATCACGGCGCTTTCGCGCACGTTGCAGAACAGCGCCAGCTTGCGCCGTTCGCTTTCCGGAATCGGCCGGTCGGTGCGGCAGAGCAGAATGTCGGGCTGGATGCCGATCGAGCGTAGCTCTTTCACCGAGTGCTGCGTCGGTTTGGTCTTGAGTTCCCCCGCACTCGGAATGTAGGGCAGCAGCGTCAGGTGAATGTAGATGGCGTGGCCGCGCGGCACGTCGTTGCCGAACTGGCGGATCGCCTCGAAGAACGGCAGGCCCTCGATGTCGCCAACGGTGCCGCCGACCTCGACCAGCACGAAATCGTAGCCGTCATTGCCGTCGCGGATGAAGTCCTTGATGGCGTTGGTGACATGCGGAACGACCTGAATGGTGGCGCCGAGATAGTCGCCTTTGCGTTCCTTGGTCAGGATGTCCTGGTAGATGCGGCCGGTGGTGATGTTGTCCTGCCGCGTCGCCGGATTGCCGGTGAAACGCTCATAGTGGCCGAGATCGAGATCGGTCTCCGCGCCGTCGTCGGTGACGAAGACCTCGCCGTGCTGATACGGCGACATCGTGCCGGGATCGACGTTGAGGTAGGGATCGAGCTTGCGAAGGCGGACCTTGTAGCCCCGCGCCTGCAGGACCGCGCCGAGCGCCGCCGATGCGAGACCTTTGCCGAGGGAGGAGACCACGCCGCCGGTGATGAAGATGTACCGCGCCATGGGGCCTAACCTCTAGAGGCCGCGAATCGATTCGGGGAGAGCGAAAAGCGATTGCCTGCCCCGCGCCTGTGCGTAGCGTGAAAAAGCGGTGAATTCCAAAGCGCTTGCATCGATTCTTTCATGCCGTTTCGGGGCGCGGCCGGACGATCGGCGCCTCCGGATCTCTCTGACAGTCCCCAAAGTGAAAGGGCCGGAAGTTCCGGCCCTTCTGGCTGCTATTTCGATTGCGGGACCTGCGGGCCCGACGGTGTCGCCGGCTGGCCGCCTCCGAGCTGATTGAGCAGGCCTCCACCGCTGCCGCCAAGCGGCGGCGCCGAACCGGGTGCGCTGGCCGGAGCCGGCGTGCTGCCCTGAAGGATGGAGGTCGGCGCCCGGTTCATGCCGGCCAGGATCGAGAGGATCAGGCTGGTGGCAAAGAACAGGCCAGCGAGGATCGCGGTCGTCCGCGTCAGAACGTTGGTGGTGCCGCGGCTCGACATGAAGTTGCCGCCGCCACCGCCGCCAATGCCGAGTCCGCCGCCTTCGGAGCGCTGAAGCAGCACCACGCCGATCAGGGCGAGAACCAGCATCAGGTGAATGACAATGATGACGTGCTGCATCTCAAAACGTCCGTTCGCAAAATTCGTTGAAGCCGGCAGGCCAGGCTGCCAATTCCGGCGCGTTCAGCCCGCTATATAGGAATTCGCGGCGGTCTCTACACGATCGCGCCGGCGATTTCCACCCGTCCGGCCCGCCGCGCCAGATTTGCCCTGTCTAGCGGTAAACCTCGGCGATTCCGAGGAAATCCGTGGCCTTGAGGCTCGCCCCGCCGACCAGGGCGCCGTTGACGTCGGTAATGGTCAGCAGTTCCTTGGCATTGGAGGGCTTTACGGAGCCGCCATACAAGATACGGACGCCCGCTCCGGCCGCCCCGAAGCGTCCAACGAGCGTCTTGCGAATGAAGGCATGAACCTCTGCGACGTCCGCCGGCGTCGGCGTCAGCCCGGTGCCAATGGCCCAGACGGGCTCATAGGCCACGACCAGATTGGCCACCGTCGCACCATCCGGCAGCGAACCGGCGAGTTGTCCGCCGACCACATCGAGCGTCTTGCCGCTTTCGCGCTCGGCGCGCTGTTCGCCGACGCAGACAATGGCGGTCAGACCGGCACGCCAGGCGGCTTCGGCCTTGGCTTTGACGTCGGCGTTGCTTTCCTTGTGATCGGCGCGACGCTCGGAGTGGCCGACAATCACCGCTTTGCAGCCGGCATCCGCCAGCATCTCCGCCGAGATGTCACCGGTATGCGCGCCTGATGGCTTGGCGTGGCAATCCTGACCGCCGATCTCGACTTTCGAGCCGACGGCAACCGCAGCAAACGTCACGGCAAGCGTTGCCGGCGGACAGATCATGAGATCGGTCTTCGGCCACAGGTCGCCCGCGCCTGCCATGATCTTGCCGAACTCGGCGGCAGAGGCCTTCATGCCATTCATCTTCCAGTTGCCCGCGACCAGCGGCCGAATTTGTCCCGACGCCATTGGCTATCACCCTGTTTCCGCCCGAAATTCCATCTGCGGTTAGCAAAGGTGGCCTGCCTGCGCCATAGTGTCCTTGCGACGCACGTCACGTCGGCGCTTGTTCTCCGTGGCGTTGCAAGGAGTTGGCCCCCTCCCTATAAGGGCCCGACCGTTATTTTCCCCGATCTTCAGGACAGACACGGAACGCCCATGCTGCGCGGAATTCATAAAGCCTCGTCCACCTGGCTCGGCAAAGCCGTGATGGGCGTCATCATGGGCTTCCTGATCCTGTCCTTTGCAATCTGGGGCATCGGCGACATTTTCCGTGGTTTCGGCGCCAATTCGGTCGCCAAGATCGGCGGCACCGATATTTCGATCGAGCAGTTCCGGCAGTTCTACACCGACAAGCTGCAGCAGCTTGGCCAGCAACTGCGCCGCCCGATCACGCCGGACCAGGCGCGCGGTCTCGGCCTCGATCAGCGCTTCCTCGGCCAGATGCTGGCGGAAAGCGCGCTCGACGAAGAAGCGCGTTCGCTCCGCCTCGGCCTGTCGGACAAGTCTATCGCCGAGCGTGTCATGACCGATCCGAACTTCAAGGGGCTCAACGGCCAGTTCGACCGCGGCCGCTTCGAACAGATCATCCGCAATGCCGGCTTCAGCGAACAGCGTTACGTCGCCGAGCAGCGCAACGTGCTGCTGCGCCGTCAGATCGCGCAGAGCGTCAGCGGCGAATTGCCGGTGCCGCAATCCATGCTCGATGCCGTCAACCGCTACCAGAACGAACGCCGCTCGATCGAATACGTCGTGCTCGGCGCGGCGCAGGCCGGCAATATTCCGCAGCCAAGCGATGAGGAGCTGACCAAGTATTTCGACGCCCGCAAAGTCCAGTTCCGCGCGCCGGAGTATCGCAAGGTGACTCTGGTGTCGCTGACGCCTGCCGAGCTTGCCAAGCCGGACGCCATTTCGGATGCCGACGCCAAGGCCGTCTACGACCAGCGCAAGGACAGCTTCGGCGTGGCGGAGAAACGTGAGGTCCGCCAGATCGTGTTCCCGAAGGCCGAAGACGCAGCGGCCGCGGAAGAGAAGATCAAGAAGGGCGCGACCTTCGACGACATCGTCAAGGAGCGTGGCCTCAATCCCGCCGATACCAATCTCGGCCTGGTGACGAAGCGCGACATTATCGATGCGGCGGTTGCGGATGCGGCCTTCGCGCTGCCGTCCGGTCAGGTCAGCGCGCCGATCAAGGGCACGTTCGGCACCGTCCTGGTCAGTGTCGGCAAGATCGAGCCGGGCTCGCAGAAGACCTTTGAGGAGGTCGCGCCGCAGATCAAGCAGCAGCTTGCCGAACAGCGCGTGCGCAACGAGATCAACGATCTGCGTGACAAGATCGAGGACGAGCGCGCCGGCGGCGCGACGCTCGCCGAAACCGCCAAGAAGCTGAACCTGAAAGCGACCGAAATCGAGGCCGTCGATCGCTCCGGGCGCGCGATGGACGGCACCCCGGTCGCCGCCATTCCGCGCTCGCCCGATGTGATCGGCGCGGTGTTCGGCAGCGATATCGGCGTCGACAGCGAGGCCCTGCAACTGCCCGACGGCGGCTATCTCTATTACGACGTCGCCGCCATCACGCGCTCGCGCGAGCGCACGCTCGACGAGGTCAAGGATCAGGTGACGGCGCGCTGGCGCGCTGAAGAACTGGCCAAGCGCCTGCAGACGACCGCCGACGACATGCTCGGCAAGGTCAAGGGCGGTATGCCGCTCGCGCAGCTCGCGAGCGAAAACGGCCTTCAGGTCGAAACGGTGTTCGGCCTGCAGCGCGGCAAGGCCGCCGGTGGTCTGCCCGCGTCGGTGTCGGATGCAGCGTTCAAGATCGCCAAGGACGCGTTCGGTGTTGCCGACAGCGACGCTGGCGATCGCCGCTACGTCTTCCGCGTCACCGAGGTGAGCGTTCCGCCGATCGACCCGCAGGCCGCCAGCCCCGATCAACTCAAGGCGAACCTGCAGTCGTCTTACGCGGACGATGTCATCGGTCAGTACCTCGCCCGCCTCGAAGCCGATCTCGGCGTGAAGATCAACCAGCAGGCGGTCAACCAGGTCGTCGGCGGACAGACCAACCAGTAACCGCGGCGATCCGCGATGCAGATTGAACCATCCGAAATCGCCTTCGCGGAACGTTACGACCGCGGCGAGCCTCAGGTGGTGTGGACCACCCTTGTCGCCGATCTGGAGACGCCGGTTTCGGCGTTCCTCAAGGTCGGCGGCGGCAAGCCGATGAGCTTCCTGCTCGAGTCCGTCGAAGGCGGCGCCGTGCGCGGCCGCCACTCGATCATTGGCATTGAGCCCGATGTCATCTGGCGCGCCAATGGTATCAGGGCCGAAATCAACCGCGCGGCGCGCAACAAACCGGACGCCTTCGCGCCCTGCCCCGAGCAGCCGCTGGCGGCGCTCCGTGCGCTGATTGCCGAGAGCCGTATCGATCTGCCCGAAGCGTTGCCATCCATGGCCGCGGGCGTGTTCGGCTATCTCGGCTACGACACGGTGCGCCTGATCGAAGAACTGCCGGCGGTGAAGCCCGATCCGATCGGCATTCCCGACGCCATCATGGTGCGGCCAACCATCGTCGTCGTATTCGACGCGGTGAAAGACTCGATCACGGTCGTGACGCCGGTGCGGCCTGAGAAAGGCGTCGATGCCAAAGTGGCGCTGACGCGTGCGGCCGAACGTTTGTCCTCGGTGGTCGATGCGCTCGACCGTCCGCTCGACAAGGCGCTCGCCGAATTCGACGACGGGCCGCTCGACGTGGCGCCGGTATCGAACACCACGCCCGCCGAATACGAAACGATGGTGAAGAAGGCCAAGGAGTACATCGCCGCCGGCGATGCGTTCCAGGTCGTGCTGGCACAGCGCTTCGAGGCACCCTTCAAGCTGCCGCCGTTCTCGCTTTATCGTGCGCTTCGCCGCACCAATCCCTCGCCTTATCTGTACTTCCTTGATTTCGGCAGCTTCGCCGTCTCGGGCTCGAGCCCCGAAATTCTGGTCAAGGTGTCGAACGACGTCGTCACCATCCGCCCGATCGCCGGTACAAGACCGCGCGGGCTCACGCCGCACGAGGACAAGGCTTACGAGACCGAATTGCTCGCCGATCCGAAAGAATGCGCCGAGCATCTGATGCTGCTCGACCTCGGCCGCAACGATGTCGGCCGCGTCTCGTCGATCGGTTCGGTGAAGGTGACCGACAAGTTCTTCGTCGAGCGCTACAGCCACGTCATGCACATCGTCTCGAACGTCGAAGGCAAGCTCGATCCGAAATACGATGCCCTCGATGCGCTCGCCGCCGGCTTTCCGGCCGGCACCACTTCCGGCGCACCGAAAGTGCGGGCGATGGAAATCATCGACGAACTCGAGAAAGACAAACGCGGCCTCTATGCCGGCTGCGTCGGTTACTTCTCGGCGGCCGGCGAGATGGACACTTGTATCGTGCTGCGCACCGCTTTGGTAAAGGACGGCACGATGTATGTGCAGGCCGGCGCCGGCATCGTCGCCGATTCCAATCCGGCTTCCGAACAGCAGGAATGCGTCAACAAGGCGAAGGCACTGTTCCGCGCCGCTGAAGAAGCCCGGCGCTTTGCCAGCGCCGCCAAACGCGGACAGTAACAGCGCCGGCTGCACAGCATCTGCCTGACGCCATGTATTGACCCGTATCCCCATGTGGACTAGGGAGCTTGCCATGAACCGTACGACGATCATCGCCAAGCTTTGGTGGCCGGCCTGCTGACAGGGCGGCCGGACGTTTCATGCATCTGGGGCCGCCGCAAGGGCGGCCTTTTGTTTTGATGATCCCCTCTGCGGCGTCCTCTTCATCTCACGAGGACACCCATGACCAAACCCGTCGTTCTGACAGGCGACCGCACCACCGGCCCGCTGCACATCGGCCACTATGCCGGATCGTTGCGCAATCGCCTGCGGTTTCAAGACAGCCACGAACAATTCCTACTGCTCGCCGACATGCAGGCCCTGACCGACAATGCTCACGATCCCGACAAGGTGCGGCACAGCTTGATCGAAGTGACGCTGGATTACCTTGCCGTCGGCATTGATCCGGCCAAGACCACGATCTGCCTGCAATCCCATCTGCCGGCGCTAGCCGAGCTGTCGATGCTCTACCTGAACTTCGTCACCGTTGCCCGGCTGGAGCGGAACCCCACGATCAAGGATGAGATCCGCAGCCGCGGCTTCGGCCGCGATATCCCCGCGGGCTTCCTGTGCTATCCGGCGGCGCAGGCGGCGGACATTACCGCGTTCAAGGCGACTGTCGTGCCCGTCGGCGAGGATCAGGCGCCGCTGATCGAACAGACCAACGAAATCGTGCGCCGCATCAACGCGACCGCCGGACGGACCCTCCTGCCGGAAGCGCAAGCCGTCATTCCGCCAGTAGGCCGGCTGCCAGGCGTGGACGGAAAAGCGAAAATGTCGAAATCGACCGGCAACGCCATCGCACTTTCGGCCTCGCCGGATGAGATCGCGGCAGCGGTGAAGGCAATGTTCACCGACCCTCAACATCTTCGGGTCGAAGACCCCGGACAGGTGGAAGGCAATGTCGTCTTCACCTATCTGGATGCTTTCGACGAGGATCGCGCCACGCTGGAACACTTGAAAGCGCAGTATCGGCGAGGCGGATTAGGCGACAGCAAGATCAAGCGCCGCCTCGAAGACATCCTGCAGGCGCTGATCGCGCCGATCCGGGAGCGACGGGCGCAACTCGCGAAAGAGCCGGCCTATGTTCTCGACGTGATCCGCAACGGCACGGCAAAGGCGCGCAGCCGGACCGAAGCTACCAAGCGCGACGTTGTCGAAGGCCTCGGCCTGTTCGTATTGTAATCCGGTATAGAACCAGGCCATCATTTTCCGACAGGCGGCCAGCGGCCGGGAGAGACGACCATGACAGATCACGATCATTCCCATGAGCCGAAGTGGAAGCACGATGGCGTTCGCGTCGTCCCGGGCAATTCGCTCGATCCGAACACCGCGTCGACGCCCGGCATGGACCGCAAGGCCGCCATCAACGCGGCGCGCGTCGGCGCGCAGAAGCTTTGGGCCGGCACGGTCCATATCCACCCGAATGCCAAGACCGGCGCGCATCATCACGGCGAGCTCGAAAGCGTGATCTACGTCATTCGCGGCAAGGCGCGCATGCGGTGGGGCGAGAACCTCGAATTCACCGCCGAGGCCGGTCCGGGCGATTTCATCTACGTGCCGCCTTTCGTGCCGCATCAGGAAATCAACGCCAGCCCGGACGAGGTGCTGGAATGCGTTCTGGTCCGCTCCGACAACGAGGCGGTGGTGGTCAATCTCGACATCGAACCGGTCGAAAAGCCGGAAAACGTGGCTTGGATCGATCCGATCCATAAGGCCTAACTGTCCGTCATTCCGGGGCGCGGCGGTCAGGCCGCGAACCCGGACGGTGCGGACACCCGCCTTGACCCCTCCCTCCCCAAGCCTTTAAGACCTTGGCCGGGCTTGGAAAACATGATCGTCCTGATCGACAATTACGACAGTTTCACCTTCAACCTCGTCCATTACCTGGGCGGGCTGGGGGCGGACGTCGTCGTTCACCGCAACGACAAGATTGCCGTCGATGACGTGATGGCGATGGCGCCGGACGGCATCGTGCTGTCGCCCGGCCCCTGCACGCCAAACGAAGCCGGCATCTGTCTCGACCTCATCAAGAAGGCTTCGCCGACCATTCCGATGTTCGGCGTCTGCCTCGGCCACCAGGCCATGGGCCAGGTGTTCCGCGGCAAGGTCATCCGCGCGCCGCAGATGGTTCACGGCAAGGTCTCCGAGATCAGCCACGACGCCACCGGCGTTTTCCGAGGCATCAATGGGCCGTTCAAGGCGACGCGCTATCACTCGCTCATCGTCGAGCGTGGCTCGCTGCCCGCCGAGCTGCGCGTCAACGCGCAGACCGCCGACGGCCTTGTCATGGGCATGGCGCACAAGACGCTGCCGCTGCATGGCGTGCAGTTTCATCCGGAAAGCATCGCATCCGAACACGGCCACCTGATGCTCCAGAACTTTCTGGAGTTGGCGGCCGCGTGGAACAAGAAACAGGGCCGCGTTTCGATCGCGGCATCGCCGAATGCCGGTGCGCGTGCGCCGGCGCATCTGGCGGGTTGAGGAGACGACCGTGGCCGACGAATTCAAATCGCTGATTGCCAAGGTCGCAACCGGCGCGAGTCTTTCCCGCGACGAAGCTGCCAACGCCTTCGACCGCATGATGTCCGGCGAAGCCACGCCGTCGCAGATGGGCGGGCTCCTGATGGCGCTGCGCGTGCGCGGCGAAACCGTCGACGAAATTACGGGTGCGGTCACGACCATGCGCGCCAAGATGCTGGGCGTGAAAGCGCCCGCCGATGCTGTCGATATTGTCGGCACCGGCGGCGATGCCTCGGGCTCCTATAACATCTCGACCTGCGCGGCCTTCGTGCTGGCCGGCGCCGGCGTGCCGGTCGCCAAGCATGGCAACCGTGCGCTGTCGTCGAAATCGGGCTCCGCCGACGTGCTGGGCGCGCTTGGCGTCAAGATCGACCTCACCTCCGACCAGGTCGGCCGATGCATCGCCAAGGCCGGCATCGGTTTCATGTTCGCGCCGGCGCATCATCCGGCGATGAAGAACGTTGGCCCGACGCGGGTCGAACTGGGCACCCGCACCATCTTCAATCTGCTCGGGCCGCTGTCGAACCCGGCCTCGGTCAAACGGCAGATGATCGGCACTTTCTCCAAGCACTGGGTCGAGCCGATGGCGCAGGTGCTCAATAATCTCGGCTCCGAGAGCATCTGGGTCGTGCACGGCTCCGACGGTCTCGATGAGATCACCACCTCGGGTTCGACCACTGTTGCCGAACTCAAGGGCGGCAAGATCCGCACCTTTGAGATCACTCCGGAAGATGCCGGCCTGTCCCGGGCCAAGCCGGAAGCGCTGAAAGGCGGCGATGCCGAGACCAACGCCAAGGCCCTGCTCGACGTGCTCAAGGGCAAGCCGGGGCCGTTCCGGGACGTCACCATTCTCAATGCGGCGGCGGCGCTGATCGTCGCCGGCAAGGCCAAGGACCTTAAGGAAGGCGCCGCGCTCGCCGCCCAGTCGATCGATTCCGGCGAAGCCGAGGGTCGGCTTGACCGCCTGATTGCAGTATCCTGCGCCACCGAGGAGTAGCCGCGTGATCCCCAAAAGTGGACACCGGTTTTTGGACAAGATCACGCGGTAGAAAAAATCGTGGCCGATATCCTCAAGAAAATCGAAGCCTACAAGCGCGAGGAAATCGCGGCGGCCAAGCGCGTCCGTTCGCTCGCCGACCTCGAGGCGCAGGCCAAGGCCCTGCCGCCGGCGCGCGGGTTCCTGCGCGCCATTGAGAGCCGCATTGCCGCCGGCGATTACGCGCTGATCGCGGAGATCAAGAAGGCCAGTCCGTCCAAAGGGTTGATCCGCGCCGATTTCGACCCGCCGGCGCTCGCCAGAGCCTATGAGGCCGGCGGTGCCGCCTGCTTGTCGGTGCTGACCGACGCGCCCAGCTTCCGGGGCAAGCCGGAGTTCCTCACCGCCGCCCGCGAGGCGACCAAGCTGCCGGCCTTGCGCAAGGACTTCATGTTCGAGCCGTACCAGTGCGCGGAGGCCCGCGCCTGGGGTGCTGACTGCATCCTGATCATCATGGCGTCGGTCGATGACAGCGCCGCCGCCGAACTGGAAAGTACAGCATTTTCATATGGCATGGACGTCTTGATTGAAGTTCACGCAGAAGATGAACTTGACCGCGCCCTGAAGCTGAAATCCCGGATGATCGGTATCAACAACCGGGACCTCCGCACCTTCGAGACCTCGCTCACGGTCAGCGAGCGCCTTGCGCCGCTCGTGCCCAAGGATCGCCTCATCGTCGGCGAAAGCGGGATTTTCACGCCGGCCGACCTCGCCCGGTTGGAGGCGGTCGGCATTTCGACCTTCCTCATTGGCGAGAGCCTGATGCGGCAGGCCGACGTCGCTGCCGCGACTCGCACTTTGCTCGCCAGACCCAGCCACGCGGCCGCGGAGTAACGACAATGGCCAAAGCCAAACCGAAGGCGAAGGCCGTGAAGCCAAAGACGAAGCCGATATCGGGCGCGAAGCTCAGCCACATCGACCAGACCGGCAAGGCCAACATGGTCGACGTTTCGGCCAAGGCGCCGACCGAGCGCGTCGCGCGCGCCGAGGGCCGCGTCATCATGCGCAAGGAAACGCTGGACGCTGTCATCGCCGGCAACGCCATGAAGGGCGATGTACTCGGCGCGGCAAGGCTCGCTGGCATCATGGCAGCCAAACACACGCACGGCCTGATCCCGCTGTGTCATCCGCTGCCGATTACCAAGGTGGCGGTCGATATCTTTCCGGAGCACAGCTTTCCGGGCTTCCTGGTACAGGCGACCGTCAAGGTCACCGGCAAGACCGGCGTCGAGATGGAGGCGCTGACCGCGGTCTCGATCGCCTGCCTCACCATCTACGACATGGCCAAAGCCATCGAGAAGTCGATGCGCATTGAGGGCATCCGCCTGCTCGAAAAGACCGGCGGCAAGTCGGGACCGTACAAGGCGGAAGCGTAACAATGGCCCTGATGCCGGTCGCCGAAGCGTTGGCGCGGGTGCTGGCCGACACCGCGGCACTGGGCACCGAAGACGTTCCGTTGAGCGATGCGCCGGGCCGCGTTCTCGCCGAAGACCTGACCGCCTTGCGTACACAGCCGCCCGCCAATGTTTCGGCCATGGATGGTTACGCCGTGCGCGCCGACGACATCGCCAACGCGCCGACACCGCTCAAGGTGATTGGCGAGGTCGCCGCCGGCCATCCCTTCTCTGGCCGCATCGGCCAAGGCGAAGCGGCGCGCATCTTCACCGGCGGCGTGCTGCCGGATGGCGCCGACACCGTCGTCATCCAGGAGCTCACCCGCCGCGACGGCGATAAGGTCACGGTCGAGAAAGCCACCTCCAAAGGCCGCAACGTCCGCTACGCCGGCATCGATTTCAAACAAGGCGCCGTGCTGCTCGCCAAAGGGCGGTTGCTGACCGACCGTGACGTTATGCTGGCGGCCGCGATGAACCACCCGCGGCTGCGGGTCCATCGCCGGCCCGTAATCGCTGTGCTCGGCACCGGCGACGAACTGATCCTGCCTGGCGGCGAGCCCGGCCCCGGCCAGATCGTCTATTCCAACGGCTTTGCCTTGTCGGCGCTGGTCCGCTCGGCGGGTGGCGACGTAATCGATCTCGGCGTTGCCCGCGATACGCTGGACGATATCGGTGTCCGCATTCGTCGCGCCCGCGACGCCAAAGCCGACGTGCTGCTCACCAGCGGCGGCGCCTCGGTCGGCGACCACGATCTGGTGCAGAAGGCGCTGGCCGCCGAAGGGCTCGATCTGTCGTTCTGGCGCGTCGCCCTGCGACCGGGCCGGCCGATGATGCACGGGCGGCTCGGTCCGATGCATGTGCTCGGCGTGCCGGGCAATCCGGTATCGTCTTACGTCTGTGCTTTCCTGTTTCTGCTGCCGCTGCTGCGCACGCTGTCGGGCCGCTCCGATGTCGTCCCCCAGTCCGAACCGGCCCTTCTCGGCCGCGATCTGCCTGCCAATGACGAGCGTGCCGACTACCTGCGCGCTACGCTGGCGATGGGCCCGGACGGACTGATCGCCACGCCGGTCGCCAATCAGGACAGTTCCCTGATGGCCCCGTTATCGCAGGCGGACTGCCTGTTGATTCGTGAGCCGCACGCCCCCGCGGCCGGGGCCGGCAGCCGCTGCCGCATCCTTAAGTTCGGGTTTTAGCGGCCTCTCGACTTGTTCACGTCAAATTAAGTGGTTGCGGAACACATATCGAACAGATAGTGTCCGTTCATGCTTTGTTTCGGATGATTCCGCGCCAATCAGGCCGCGGAGTCGCCGCGACCGGAGGCCCACAAGCGATGCTAACGCGCAAACAATTCGAACTCCTGCGGTTCATCCACGAACGGTTGACCGAAACCGGCGTACCGCCCTCCTTCGATGAAATGAAGGATGCGCTGGACCTGCGCTCGAAATCGGGCATTCACCGTCTGATCACCGCTCTGGAAGAGCGTGGCTTCATCCGCCGCCTCGCCAACCGCGCCCGCGCCATCGAGGTGATCAAGCTGCCGGATTCGGTCCAGCACGGCCTTGGCGGCGGCGGCAATGGCCGCGCCCGTGGCTTCAACCCCAGTGTCATTGAGGGCAATCTCGGCAAGGCCCGGCCTGTCGTCACCGAAGACGATGCGACACGGCCGATTTCGGTGCCGGTCATGGGCCGCATCGCCGCCGGTACGCCGATCGAGGCGATCCAGCAGCGCAGCCATGTCATCAACATGCCGCCCGAGCTGCTCTCGAACGGCGAGCATTTCGCGCTGGAAGTGCGCGGCGACTCGATGATCGACGCCGGCATTCTCGACGGCGACATCGCCCTCATCCGACGCTCCGAGGGTGCCGACACCGGCGATATCGTGGTGGCGCTGATTGACGACGAGGAGGCCACGCTGAAGCGCTTCCGCCGCCGCGGCGCTTCCATCGCGCTCGAGCCGGCCAATGCCGCTTATGAGGTGCGTATCCTGCCGCCCAACCGCGTGCGCATCCAGGGCAAGCTGGTGGCGATGTTCCGGCGGTACTGACCGTCAGCCCCGCTAATCCCCCGCTTCCAGGTCCTCCGTCGGCGGCGTCGCATCCCGTTGCGGGCGGCGCGCACCGGTTGATCCGGCTTCGCCGGCCGCCAGCACCGTGCGCGCCCTCGCCCAGGGCCGGTCTTGCGTCGGCGGCCGCGCTACCTCGATATCGAAGCCGTCCCCGTTGCGGTAAAGCGCGGCTGCGCCGTGGCGCCGCCACGCCGCCCGATCGATGAGCCGCGCGTCGCATTGGCCCGGCGCCGTGCGCGACGACAGAACGACAGCGGCGCGTGCGCAGTCCTCGGCAAAGGCGTCCACCGACGCGGCGAACGCGACCACGCGGCCGTCACGCAGTATCGCGGTGCAGCCCATGGCATCGCAGCGGACGCCGTCTTTGAGGCTGGCATGGTCGGCGCTGCGCATATCACCATCGGCCGCCAGCCATTCCTTGATCGCGAAGCCGTCGCGCCCCCGCTGCAGAATAACCCATCGCCCGGCCGCGCCCCGGACTGCCGCGGTCTGTCCGTCGCTTGCCATCAACACATCGGGCTGCGGCGTCGCCAGCGCCCAAATCGCTGACAGCGCTACGCAAGCAGCGCCGCTCCAGCGCAATGGCGAGCGCAGCAGGCACAGCAGCAGCAGCCCCAGGGTCACCAAGAGCAGCGGCGCGATACCGAAAGCCGGCATCGGGCCGACTGCGCCGGGCAATTGCGTCACCCACAGCGCCACCGCGATCATCCAGTCGAGCCCGAGCCCCATCAGCTTCCAGAACACGGCATCGAAGCCGAAAGGCATTGTGAGCGCGCCGGCAACGCCCATCGGCATGACGAGCACCGAGACCACCGGCATGGCCAGCAAATTGGCGATGACGCCGTAAGGCGCGATACGATGAAAGTGATAGGCGGCGAACGGCGTGGTGGCGAGGCCCGCGACCAGCGAGGCCAGGATCAGCGCGGCAATTTCGCGCCCACCCCACAGGGCGATGCGGGCGGCGAGCGGGCTCTCCGCGCCGGCCTGCCAGCGCAGCGAGATCTGATAGCCGGCGACCAGCGCCAAGGTCGCAGCGAACGACATCTGGAAGCTCGGATGCACCACCGCTTGCGGCGTCAGTGCCATGACAACCAGCGCGGCGACGGTCAGGGTGCGGAAGGTGATTGCCGGGCGATCGGCCATCACGCCGACGAGCACGATGGCGACCATGATGTAGGAGCGCTGCGTCGCTACCTCGGCGCCGGACAGCATCAGATAGAACGTCGCCGCGCCGAGCGCGCCCAAGGCTGCCCATTTCTTGATCGGACGACGCAGCGCCAGCGCTGGAAAGATCGCCAGCACGGCGCGAATGGTGAAGAACACCATGCCGGCAACAACCGCCATGTGATAGCCGGAGATCGACAGCACATGCGCCAGGCTCGAGACATACATGGCGTCGTTGACCGGCTGTGAAATCGCGTCGCGTGTGCCGGTGATCAGCGCCGAGGCGATCGAGCCGCGATCGCCAGGCAGGATGGCGCGGATGCGATTATCCATGCTGTCGCGCAGGGCATCGAAGAACGTTGCATAAGACAGCCACAGCCCGCGCGCGACCGGCGCGGCTTCGTTACGGATGCGGCCGAGCACATAGCCCGAGGCGCCGATCTGCTGGAAATACAGATCGCGCGCGAAGTCATAGCCGCCGGGCCGCAGCGGCTCGAGCGGCGGCGCCAGATACGCCTTGAACGCGACGAACGCGCCGACGGCAGGCGCCGTGCTCTTGCGCACCGACACCCGCACGCGCTCCGGTTTTTCGGTGATGCGCGGCGCCTCGAATTTCTGGACGCGGACGACGATGCGGTCGCTGCGCGCCCGCTCCTCGCGGACTTCGACAAAGCCGGAGACTTCGGCGGTCCATGTCGCGCTGCGCAGAATGGGATGCGCGATGCGCGCACTGTGGAGCGTAGCAATGGCAAAGCCCGCGGCCAGCGCGGCGACGCCGAGCGCCAGCGGAAATCCAACCGGATGCTTGCGCGCCGCAAACGTCATCGCCAGCGCGGCAAGGGCCGCCGCCGTCGCGGCCCACCACATCGGCTCGCGATCGGCGGCGAAATAGACGGCAATGCCGCAGCCGAACGCCACCGGCAGCCATGGCAGCAGGCGGCCCGGCGCCACCTCGGCGGTGACCCAGGCCGCCAGGTGCTTGCCCGCTTGGACATTGAATGCATCGAGTCCGGCGGGCCAGACACCTGCCCGACGGCCCGCCGCGGCGACGCCTGCCACAACCGCTTTCGCCCGATTTTCCGGCGATGGAGCCACGACGCCGCCCCCGACGCTACCCGCAACCGGAGATCAGACTAGCGCAGCTCTGGGTTGCAGATTAGAGGAACGGTTGTGAACGGACCAGTCCCCGGGGCAAATGCAACTCGTCTACCCCTTCGCCACATCCTTGGCGTAGGTGTCGCGCAGGCCGATGGTGCGGTTGAACACCAGTTTGCCGGGCGTGCTGTCGCGGTCGATGACAAAGTAGCCCTGGCGCTCGAACTGGATGGCGTCGCCGCCCTTGGCGCCGGCCAGCGCCGGTTCGACCCGCGCATCGCTCAGGACCTCAAGCGATTGCGGATTGATCCCCTTGGCGAAGCTCTCGGGGTCCGCGCTCGGGTCCGGATCGCTGAAGAGCGTGTTGTAGAGCCGAAGCTCTGCCGGCACCGAATGCTCGGCCGACACCCAGTGGATGGTCGCCTTGACCTTGCGGCCGTCCGGCGAATTGCCGCCCTTGGACGCCGGATCGTAAGTGCAGCGCAGTTCGGTGACATTGCCGGCCGCGTCTTTCACCACCTCCTTGCAGGTGACGAAGTAGGCATAACGCAGCCGCACCTCGCGCCCGGGCGCCATGCGGAAGAACTTCTTCTCCGGCACTTCCATGAAATCGTCGCGCTCGATGTACAGCTCGCGCGTGAACTTGAGTTTGCGTGAGCCCTGCGTCTCATCGTCGGGATGATTGACGGCCTCGATCTCCTCGCCCTCGCCTTCCGGATAATTTTCGATCACGACCTTCAAGGGGCGCAGCACCGCCATGCGGCGCGGCGCGGCGCGATTGAGCACTTCGCGGATCGAGAAGTCGAACATGCCAAGATCGACGGTGCTGTTGGCTTTCGCCACGCCGACGCGCTTGATGAAATCGCGGATCGCTTCCGGCGGCACGCCGCGGCGGCGCAGGCCGGCGATGGTCGGCATGCGCGGATCGTCCCAGCCGGAAACGTGGCCGCCCTTCACCAGACCGTTGAGGATGCGCTTCGACAGCAGCGTATAGGTGATGTTGAGGCGGGCGAATTCATACTGATGCGGCGTCGAAGGCACCGACAGGTTCTGGATGAACCAGTCATAGAGCGGGCGGTGATCCTCGAATTCCAGCGTGCAGACCGAATGCGTGATGCCTTCGATGGCGTCCGACTGGCCGTGGGCGAAATCGTAAGACGGATAGATCTTCCAGGTATCGCCGGTGCGCGGGTGATGGGCATGGATGATGCGGTAGAGCACCGGGTCTCGCAGGTTGATGTTGCCGGCGGCCATATCGATCTTGGCGCGCAGTACGCGGGCGCCGTTCGGGAACTCGCCGGCCTTCATGCGCGCGAACAGGTCGAGGTTTTCCTCGACGGGGCGGTCGCGAAACGGCGAGTTCCGGCCCGGCTCGGTCAGCGTACCGCGATTGGCCCGCATCTCCTCCTGGGTCTGGTCGTCGACATAGGCCTTGCCGGCCTTGATGAGGTCGACAGCCCAGCCATAGAGCCGGTCGAAATAATCGGAGGCGAAATAGAGGTGCTTGCCCCACTCGAAGCCGAGCCAGCGCACGTCGCGCTCGATGGCATCGATATATTCCTGCTCTTCCTTGGCTGGGTTGGTGTCGTCGAAACGCAGGTGGCAGCGGCCGCCGAATTCCTGCGCGATGCCGAAATTCAGGCAAATCGACTTGGCATGGCCGATGTGCAGGTAGCCGTTCGGCTCGGGGGGGAAACGGGTGACCACCTCGGCGATCTTGCCGGCGCCAAGATCGCCCGCCACGATGTCGCGAATGAAGTCGCGTCCCGCGCCCTCGGTTTCGCCTGCCGCCACCTTGTCGTCGCTCGCCATGCTGGTCTTTCAATCCTGCGTATCGAACCTGAGCCGACCGCCCGACCGGGCGGCAGCCAGAGCTTCCAATGACGTGGCGCTTACCTCGATGTCAAATGGCTTGAGACCTGCCCCCATACCTGTGGTAGAGGGCGCGCGATGAGCGACCCCGTTATCACCCGTTTCGCGCCCTCCCCGACCGGCTTCCTCCATATTGGCGGCGCCCGCACGGCTCTGTTCAATTGGCTTTACGCGCGGCACTGCGGCGGGAAAATGCTGCTGCGAATCGAGGATACCGACCGCGAGCGCTCGACCGACGCGGCCATCGCCGCCATCATTGACGGCCTGACCTGGCTCGGCCTGACCTGGGACGAAGAGCCTGTATTCCAGTTCTCCCGCGCCGCCCGCCACCGCGAGGTGGTTGACGGGATGCTCGCCGCCGGCACGGCCTATCGCTGCTATGCGACGCCCGAAGAGTTGACGGCCATGCGCGACAAGGCTCGCGCTGAGGGCAAGTCCAAGCTCTACAACGGCCTGTGGCGCGACCGCGACCCGTCCGAGGCGCCGGCGGGCGTCAGGCCCGCGATCCGCCTGAAGGCGCCGCTTACCGGCGAGACTGTGATCGAGGATCAGGTGCAGGGCCGCGTCGTCTGGGACAACGAGAATCTCGACGACCTGGTGCTACTGCGCTCGGACGGCAACCCGACCTACATGCTTGCCGTCGTGGTCGACGACCACGACATGGGCGTCACTCATATCATCCGCGGCGACGATCATCTGACAAACGCCGCCCGGCAGAAACAGATTTACGAGGCGCTCGGCTGGTCGGTGCCGGTCATGTCGCACATCCCGCTGATCCACGGACCGGACGGCGCCAAGCTCTCCAAGCGCCACGGCGCGCTCGGCGTCGAGGCGTACCGCGCGATGGGCTACCTGCCGGCGGCGCTGCGCAATTATCTGGTTCGGCTAGGCTGGTCGCATGGCGACCAGGAAATCTTCACGACTGAAGAAATGGTCGCGGCCTTCGACCTGCCGGCCATCGGCCGCGCGCCGGCGCGGCTCGATCTCGTCAAGCTCGACAATCTCAACGGCCATTACATCCGCCAGATGCCGGATGCCGAGCTGGTCGAGGCGCTGGAACAACTTTTGCCTCACATCGCCGGCGGCGATGCGCTGGCCGGCAAATTGACCGGTGAGCTGCGCGAAAAGCTCCTCCTCGCCATGCCGGGTCTGAAAGAGCGCGCCAAGACGCTGATCGAATTGTTCGAGGCCTCGCGCTTCCTGTGGGCCGACCGTCCGCTCGCGATCAGCGAGCAGGCCAAAGCGCTGCTCACGCCGGAGGCCAGGGCCGTGCTGGCGCGGCTGGTACCGGCGCTCGAGGCGGTCGGCGAATGGAACGGCCCGGCGATCGAGGCCGTGGTTCGCAGCTTTGCCGAAACCGCTGCGGTCAAGCTCGGCGCTGTGGCGCAGCCCTTGCGCGCTGCCTTGACTGGCAAGACCACATCGCCGCCGATTTTCGACGTGCTCGCCGTACTCGGCCGGACCGAGAGCCTGGCGCGGCTGCGCGAGCAGGCGGCGGCCTGACCGCCTTTTTTACGCCGCGTCAATCTTTTGATCACGGATTTCATGCCCATATGCGGGGCAGCCCCCGCGTATGCCCGATCTTGCAGCGCACACACGGATGGGCTACCGAAATGAAGCCGGACGCGTCCTTCCCCGGGCACCGCTCCATCCGGCTTTTAGACTTAAGAATAAAGCGCTTCGCCGCTGTCAAAATCCGAGGGCTCGACCATGGACGCCAAAACGGACGCCACCCAAGCAACCGGCTCGATCACCGTCGGTAACAAGAATATCGATCTGCCGATCTACAAGGGCACCATCGGTCCGGATGTGCTCGACATCTCCAAGCTCTACGGCCAGAGCGGGATGTTCACCTACGACCCCGGCTTCACCTCGACCGCGAGCTGCGAGTCCAAGATCACCTACATCGACGGCGATGAAGGCGTCTTGTTGTACCGCGGCTACCCGATCGAACAGCTCGCCGAGCACGGCGACTTCCTCGAGACCTGCTATCTGCTGCTGTACGGCGAACTGCCGACCGCCGCGCAGAAGGCGGACTTCGACTACCGCGTCACGCGCCACACCATGGTGCATGAGCAAATGAGCCGCTTCTTCCAGGGCTTCCGTCGCGACGCGCATCCGATGGCGATCATGACCGGCTCGATCGGCGCGCTGTCGGCCTTCTATCACGACTCGACCGACATCTCGGACCCGACGCAGCGCATGATCGCGTCGATCCGCATGATCGCCAAGGTGCCGACGCTCGCGGCCATGGCCTACAAATATTCGGTCGGCCAGCCCTTCGTTTATCCGAAGAACGAGCTCGACTACTCGACCAACTTCCTGCGCATGTGCTTTGCGGTGCCGGCGGAAGAGTTCAAACCGAACCCGGTGCTGGCACGCGCCATGGACCGCATCTTCATCCTGCATGCCGACCACGAGCAGAACGCCTCGACCTCGACGGTGCGTCTGGCGGGTTCTTCGGGTGCCAATCCATTCGCCTGCATCGCAGCCGGCTGCGCCTGTCTGTGGGGCCCGGCGCATGGCGGCGCCAACGAAGCCGCGCTCAACATGCTGTCCGAAATCGGCTCGGTCGACCGCATTCCGGAATTCGTGCGGCGCGCCAAGGACAAGAACGACAGCTACCGCCTGATGGGCTTCGGCCACCGCGTCTACAAGAACTACGATCCGCGCGCCAAGATCATGCAGAAGACCTGCCACGAGGTCCTCGCCGAGCTCGGCATCAAGGACGATCCGTTGCTCGACGTCGCCATGGAACTCGAGCGCATCGCTCTGCACGACGACTACTTCATCGAGAAGAAGCTGTACCCGAACATCGACTTCTATTCGGGCATCACGCTGAAGGCGATGGGCTTCCCGACCACGATGTTCACCGTGCTGTTCGCCGTCGCCCGCACCGTCGGCTGGATCGCGCAGTGGAAGGAAATGATCGAAGATCCGAAGCAGAAGATCGGTCGTCCGCGCCAGCTCTACACCGGCGCCGCCACGCGCGATTACGTGCCGACCTCGCGGCGCAAGTAACCGCTTCAACGTCTGTCACAAGATCATGGCCGGGCCTCGCTGCCCGGCCATTTTCATACTCAGCCGTTACTGGCGTCAGACCATCTCACCGATGGCCTTGCGGAAACGTGCGAGCGCCACGCCGAACAGCACGCCGCCGATGACGATCAGCGCCAGCAACTGCGGCCACACCACGGCGAGGCCGGCGCCGCGGAACAACACCGCTTGCGACAGCATGATGAAATGCGTCGTTGGCGCCGCCAGCATGATGGTCTGAACGACAGTCGGCATGCTCTCGCGCGGCGTCATGCCGCCCGACAGCATTTCCAGCGGCACGATGACCAGGATCACCAGCAGGGCGAACTGCGGCATCGACCGCGCCAGAGTGGCCAGCACGATGCCGAGCGCGGTGGTGGCAAACAGGTTGACGGCGACGCCGGCCAGCAGCAGTGCGAGCGAGCCATGGATAGGCACGCCGAGCATGCCCTGCACGACCAAAACCAGTGCCGCCGTCCACGCGACTATCACGACGCCCGCCATCGCCCATATTTTGCCGGCCATGATTTCGAATGGCGTCACCGGCATGACCAGCAGGTGCTCAATGGTTCCATGCTCGCGCTCGCGGATCAGCGCCGCGCCAGTCAGGACAATGGACAGAAGGGTGACCTGATTTATGACCTCGATGACCGCGCCGAACCAGGACTTGTTCAGAGCCGGGTTGTAGCGAATGCGCAGCGCGAGATCGACCGGTAGCACGGTCGCCGCCCGGTAATGCTGAAGGAATGCGGCAACCTCGGTGGCGACGATGGTCTGGATGTAGCCCGCGCCCGTAAAGGCCTGGCTGACACGCGTCGCGTCGACGTTGAGCTGAATGTCGGGCGTGCGGCCGGCCAGCACGTCGCGCTGGAAATTGGGTGGGATGCCGAGCGCGAAGGTAATTGAGCCGTTGTCCATCCGGGCGTCCATCTCCGCAGCCGTAATGAGCGTCGGCGGGTTGAAATGCGGCGGATAGAACGCAGCCACGAGACGTGTCGACAACGCCGAGCGGTCCTCGTCAACGATGGCGATCGAAGCCTTGTTGAGCGTTTCGGGCATGGCGGTGGCGGCCGTGTAGATTGCTCCAGTGAAGGCGTAGACGATGAGCGCCAGCATGACGCGGTCGCGGCCGAGGCTGCGCAGTTCCTTGATGCCGAGGTTGACGATGTTCGCCAGCCGCATCGTCAGTTCTCCTGTTTCTTCAGCAGCATGGCGCACAGGCCGATCAGCACCGGCACCGCCAGCACCAACGGCAAGAAGGAGGATTGCAGGTCGCCAAAGCCAAGCGCTTTGGCAAAGGCGCCGCGCGAGATGGTCAGGAAATGCGTAGTCGGATAGACGGCGCCGACGATGGCGCCGAAGCCCTCGAGTGCCGACACCGGTTCGATGAAGCCGGAATACTGTGTCGCCGGAATCAAGGTGACGATAGCGGTGCCGAACACGGCAGCGACCTGGCTCTTCATGAAAGAGGACATCAGCAACCCCATGGCGGTCGCCGAGATCACGTAGAGCAGCGCGCCGGCGCACAGCGCCGCAAAACTGCCCTTCAGCGGCACGCCGAACAGGGTGACAGCCAGCAATGTCAGCAGCAGGAAATTCAGCATCGCCAGCACAACGTAAGGCAGCTGCTTGCCGATGAGAAATTCCAGCCGCGTGGTCGGCGTGACGTAGAAGTTGATGATCGAGCCGAGCTCCTTCTCGCGCACGACGCTGAGCGCGGTCAGCATGGACGGAATGAGCATCAGCAGCATTGGGATCACCGCCGGCACCATGGCGACGATACTCTTGACGTCGGGGTTGTAGCGGTAGCGGATGGCGATATTGACCGGCGCGGCGATGCCGCCGGCCGCGCCGAGCCACTGCTGGTGCATGGCCTGCACATAGCCTTCGATCGTTTCCGCCCGCATCGGCATGCTGCCATCGATCCAGGCGCCGATCTGCACGCGATTGCCGCGGGCGACATCGCGGCCGAAATTCGGCGGCAGCTCTATGGCCAATGTGATCTCGCCGGCGCGCATGCGTCGATCGAGATCGTTGTAGTCGGTGATTCGCGGTCGCTCGGTGAAATAACGCGAGCCCTCGATGTTGAGGACGTAGTTTTGGCTGCTCATGGTCTGGTCGCGGTCGAGCACTGCGAAAGTGAGGTTCTCGACGTCCATGGTGATGCCGTAGGCCATTACGAACATCAGGATCATGCTGCCGACCAGCGCCAGCGTGGCGCGGATGGGGTCGCGCAGCAGTTCGAGCGTCTCACGCTGGGCGTAACTCATAACGCGGCCCGCATCGAAGAAACGCGTCGCCGGCCGCACTGCCGCCGCCTGTGTGGATAGCCGCTCGATATCCGGCCGAGCCTCTTTGCCGGTGTCCTCCAAATAGGCGATGAAGGCTTCTTCCACGTTTCGGACGCCGCGCTCGGCCACCAGCGCCGCAGGCGTGTCGCTGGCCAGCACTTTGCCGGCATGCATCAGCGAAATGCGGTCGCAGCGTTCCGCCTCGTTCATAAAATGGGTCGAGATGAAGATGGTGACCCCGTCATTGCGCGACAGGTCGATCAGCGTCTGCCAGAAGGCGTCGCGCGCGACCGGATCGACACCGGAAGTGGGTTCGTCGAGGATGAGCAGCGACGGCCTGTGAATCATAGCAACCGCCAGCGACAAGCGCTGACGCTGGCCGAGCGGCAGTTGTGCGGGCAGCATGTCCATGAGGCCGTCAAGCCCAAACCGCTCGGTAACCCCTGCTACGCGTTCTGGAATCTGATCGGCAGGCATCTGGAACAGGCGCGCATGCAGCTCGAGGTTCTGCCGCACCGTCAATTCACCGTAGAGGGAGAACCCTTGCGACATGTATCCGACGCGCCGGCGCGTCTCCATGTCTCTCGGATCGACAGGCAGTCCGAACAGCCGGGCTTCGCCTTCGCTCGGCGGCAACAGCCCGGTCATCATCTTCATCGTCGTGGTCTTGCCGCAGCCGTTGGAGCCGAGGAAGCCGAATATTTCACCACGGCGAATGCGGAAGCTGACATGATCGACCGCAACGAAATCGCCGAAGCGCATGGTCAGGTCTCGGGCTTCGATAGCGATGTTGGCGTGATCCGCCGGCAGTGGCTTGAGCACGACCGCGCGATGGTCGCGCCGCTGTTCTTCCGGTAGCAACGCAATGAAGGCCGCTTCCAAGTTCGGCGCTCGGGTCCGCTGCAAAAGATTATCGACAGTTCCGGCCGCCATGACGCGGCCCGCATTCATGGCAATCAGCCAGTCGAAGGCCGCGGCCTCCTCCATATAGGCCGTGGCAACGATGACGCTCATCGAAGGACGGCCGGCGCGAATGCGCCCGATCAATTCCCAGAACTGGCGCCGCGACAAGGGATCGATGCCCGTTGTCGGCTCGTCGAGGATCAGCAGGTCCGGGTCATGAACCAGCGCGCAGCACAGGCCGAGCTTCTGCTTCATCCCGCCGGACAGCTTGCCTGCGGGCCGATCGAGAAATGGCGCCAGACCCGTGCTTTCGGCCAGCGTGGCAATCCGGCGCTCCCGTTCGGCCTCGCCCTGCCCGAACAATCTCGCAAAGAAGTCGATGTTCTCCCGCACCGACAGCATGGCGTAGAGGTTCTTGCCGAGCCCCTGCGGCATGTAGGCAATGCGCGGACAGACCTCGCCGCGATGGCTGGCCTTCGCCATGTCACCGCCGAGCACCTCGACGCTGCCACTTTGCACGCGCCGGGCCCCGGCAACCAGGGCCAGCAGACTGGATTTGCCGACGCCGTCGGGGCCGATCAGGCCGACCATGCGGCCTGACGGCAGATCCAGCGTGATGTCATCAAGCGCCTGCACGGCACCGTATCGCAGCGCCACGTCGCGTAGCCGGGCAACCGGCGCGGCGGCGGCTTCCCCGTTCATTGCGGTAGCCTAGCCTCAAGCTGGGGCGGCCATTTCGCACCGGCGTCCAGCCGCACATAGGCCGTTCCCGGCAGGCCAGTCTTGACCTGACGGACGTATTTCCGCAGCAGGTCCGGCGCGATCCTTGCCTTGATGCGGAACATCAGCTTCTGCCGCTCTTCGGCCGTCTCGACCGTCTTCGGCGTGAACTGCGCGACATCAGCGACGAAGGTCGCGCGCGCCGGCACGACGTACTGCGGAATGGCGTCGATGACGAGATGAACCTCGCTGCCGATCGCGACACGGCCGGCGGCGTCGGTCGACAGAAAGAACGTCATGTAGACGTCGCTTAGATCGACCACGTTGAGGACCTTGCCGCCGGCCCCAAGCACTTCGCCCGGCTGGGCGACGCGATACTGGACCCTGCCGTCGCGCGGCGCCACCAAAGTGCCGTCGGCTATATCGGCCTTGATGCGATCGACGGTTGCCTTGGTGGCATCGACCGCGGCTTCGGCATCGATCACCTGCGCCTGCGCCGCACCTATTGCGGAATCGACCGCGGCCGCCTGCGCTTCCGCCGCGCTGACCGCTGCCTTGGCACCTTCGTAGCGGGCCCGGTCATTGTCGAGATTCTCAATGGAGCCGCTGCCGGACTTGGCGAGTTGTTCCGAGCGCACGAAACGCTTCTGCGCGGCATCGAGCTCGGCATTGCGCTGAGCAATCACGGCGACGGCGGCCTGCTTCTCGGCCCGGCGCTGCACCACCTGGCTCCGTGCAGTGTCGATCGCGATGGTGGCGCGCCGCACGTGCGCCTGTGCCTCGCGCAGCTGGGCCTCGAGCACTTCAGTGTCCATCCTGGCGAGGACCTGCCCCGCGGTGACAAAGTCGCCCTCGTCGACCATGACCTCCTTGAGCCGGCCCGGAGTCTTCGCCGCAATGTCGATCTCGGTGGCTTCAATGCGGCCATTGGCGCTGGCGATGCCCGGCGGCAGCGGCGACGCGCTGAGCCAGTGCCACGCAGCGTAGCCACCGCCAAAGGCCACGACCGCAATCACGGCCCACAGAAACCGGTTTCTGGTCTTGTCCATGTCCGTAACGCCTCGCTTGCCTAGCATATTAATGTAGACCGGCGCGGCAACGAGGAAGTTGACTTAACGCAACGACGTGACTGCGCATCCTAGCCGATTGAGACAGGCTGTCCCTGCTCCGCCGATGCCAGCATCGCTTCGATCAGCCGCATGACCTTGAGCGATTCCCGGCCACTCGATTCCGGCTCGCGTTTATTGTCGATGGCATCGAGGAAATCGACGATCAGGCCCTTGTGGGCGTCGTTCGGGAACGCCATCGGATCGGCGCCGCCGCTCTTGGACGCCGCGCCTTCGTGATGCACGTGGCGACCGTCCTTGAAATAGATATCGAGCGTCTCGGCGTTGAGCACCGCGGTGGCGTTGGTGCAGGCCAGTTCCAGCTTCTCCGGAAAGCCCGGATAGGACACGGTGGTGGCGTCGATGGTGCCGATAGCGCCGTTTCTGAATTCGACAGCGCCGGCGGCAATGTCTTCGGTGTCGATTTTGCGCAGCGGCGAAGTCTTGGCGAAGGCGGTGACGCGCGCAATCGGCCCGGTCAGACTCTGGAATAGATCGAGCGTGTGAATTGCCTGCGTGATCAGCACGCCGCCGCCATCGCGCACTTTCATGCCGCGACCTGCTTGCGCGAAATATTCGGGCGTGCGCCACCAGCGGATTGACGCCGAAGCCGAGACCAGATCGCCGAGTTCGCCGCTTTGCACCGCGGCGCGCAGCTTGCGCGAGGCATCGCGGAAACGGTGCTGCAGCATCACGGCGAATGTCCGGCCGGACTTGTCCATCGCCGCGACCTGCTTCTCGCCGCGCGCGCTGGTGAAATCGATCGGCTTTTCCAGCAGCACATGCTTGCCGGCCGCCGCGCATTGCTCGACAAGATCGAGATGCGACATAGGCGGCGTCAGCACGAAGACGACGTCGATCGAGGTATCGCTCAGGATCGCATCGAGACTGTCGACGACCGGATGGCTGTTGGCGGCGGCGAAGGCCTTGCGGCGCTCAATGGACGGCGTGAAGCAGGCGGCGATATCAACACGCCCGGACAGCTCCTCAAGGCTCTTGAGATGAGGCTTGAGCGCCATGCCCAACCCGACAATGCCAACGCGATGCTTCGCCATGAGCCGCCTCCCCGAAAGGTCCGCCGCGGCGTTGCTCACCGCTGGCGTTGCAGATCGTTTTTATAGATCTAGAACTCAGGCGTGCCCGGCATTGCCATTGAGCTTTGCGGCCTTGGCGCCGTCATAGGCCCATTGCACATAAACGCCGGCCCAGGTGAAGCCGCCGCCGAAGGCTGCGAACACCATCTTGTTGCCGGCTTTCAGCTGCGGTTCGTAGTCCCACAGACACAGCGGGATCGTTGCGTTGGTGGTGTTGCCGTATTTGTGGATGGTCACCATCACCTTGTCCATCGACAGGCCCATCCGCTCGGCGGTCGACTCGATGATGCGCTTGTTGGCCTGATGCGGCACCAGCCAGTCGATCTGATCGCCGCGCAGATTGTTGCGCGTCATGATCTCGCCGGACACTTCCGCCATTTTGGCGATGGCGAATTTGTACACTGCCGCGCCTTCCTGATGCACGTAGTGCAGACGCTTGGCGATCGTGTCGGCGGAGGCCGGCATACGCGAGCCGCCGGCTTTCTGATGCAAATGGATGGCGCCCGACCCGTCCGAGCGGATCAGCGCATCCATGATGCCGTAGCCCTGATTGTTGGGCTCGAGCAGTACGGCGCCAGCGCCATCGCCGAAGATCACGCAAGTGGCGCGGTCTTGATAGTCGATGATCGACGACATCTTGTCGGCGCCGACCACGATGACCTTCTTCGCGGTGCCGGTGGCAATGAACTGCGAGGCAATGGTCAGCGAATAGAGAAAACCCGAGCAGGCTGCCTGCACGTCGAACGAGCCGATATTGTTGATGCCGACCATGTCGCAGATCAGGTTCGCGGTCGACGGAAACTGCATGTCCGGCGTCGTCGTCGCGCAAATCAGCAGATCGATTTCTTCCGGTCGCGTGTTGGTCTTCTTCAGCAGGCCGCGCACAGCCTCGGCGCCCATATGCGAGGTGCCGAGCCCCTCGCCCTTAAGGATGTGGCGCTCCTTGATGCCGGTGCGCTCGGTAATCCAGGAGTCGGTTGTATCGACCATACGCGCGAGATCCGCGTTGGTCAGCAGGTCCGGCGGCACATAGCCATGGACGGCGGTAATCGAGGCACGGGATGGCACTGGCACGGGGTTGTTTCCGCTCGGGGCCTCAGGAATCGGGTTCCCGGGCCGGGACTGTCAAAATACGCGTTCCGGAAAGCCGGCGCCACCGTTTCGGCCCGCCGACGGTTAAATTCACCGTAATGTGGTCAAAACAGCGGCCGCCGCCCTCTCGCTTGGCGAGCCCTGCCCAATTTTCATGATGGTGTCGAGCTCGCCGAAAGCCTCGATTTGACGGCGGCGCTCCGGCGTATCGGTCATAAGCGGCGCCAGCGCGCGCGTCAGGTTTTCGGGGGTGCAGTCCTGTTGCAGAAACTCCGGTACCACGTTCCGGCCGAGCACGAGGTTGGCCAGGATGGCGGAGGGAACCTTGATCAGGAGCCGCGCAACCCATTCCTCCAGCTTGGCAACCTTGTAGGCGGTGACCATCGGCACGCCGGCCAGTGCCAGTTCGAGGGTTGAAGTTCCGGATTTGGCGAGCGCGGCCCGAGCGCGCCGGAAAGCGGCGTATTTCTCGTCCGCATTGCTCACCACCCGTGCCGGCACCGGCCAGCGCGCCACGGCGTCCCGCACGGTCGCCTCGAGCCGCTCAACGGTTGGTACGACGACCTCGAATGGCCCGGCCGAGGCCGCCAGTTGCCCCAATGCGGTGCCGAAAACCTCGGCCATGCGCCGAACCTCGCCGGAGCGGCTGCCGGGCATGGCCAGGACCAGCGGCGGACCTTCAAGGCGCGTGGCCGGTCCATTTTCGGGGCGAAGCTTGCCGACCTGTTCGGCCAGCGGATGGCCGACAAAAACGGTCGCCGGTCCGCCAAGCCGGGCCATGGCCTCGGGCTCGAATGGCAGCAACGCCAGCACGCGGTCGACATAACCGAGCATCGCCTTGGCGCGGCCCGGCCGCCACGCCCAGACCGATGGGCAGACATAATCGACGATCGGGATATTGGGTGCGGCGGCGCGCACCTTACGCGCTACGCGATGGGTGAATTCAGGGCTGTCGATGATGACCAGCAGATCAGGTTTGGCCGCAACCACAGCCGCCGCGGTCTCGTTAATACGCTTGAGAATGGCCGGCAGGCTTTTGACGATAGCGGCAAAACCGATGATCGCCAGCTCGCCGAGCGGAAACAGACTGGGCACGCCCTCCGCCGTCATCTGGCTGCCACCGACCGCGGAGAAACGAATGCCTGCGCGCTCGCGGCGCAAGGCGCGGATCAGCGCCGCGCCGAGCCGGTCGCCCGACTCCTCGCCCGCGACCAGATAAATATGCGGGCCGGGCCCGGATGCTGTGCCACTCATGACCGCCGTTCCGGCACGCTGACGATGAAAATCCCCGCGCGATCGGCGGCGGCGAGGAGCTTGTCCGCTTCGGCAACGACGGTCGCTCCGGCGACAACGGCGATACCGGCGAGACCCGCCTGCGCCACGCCCTCGACCGTTCGCGGACCGATCGACGGCAGATCGAAGCGGCGATCCTGGTGGCGCTTCGGCGCCTTCACCATGACGCCGCGCCCTTTGGCGGACCGCACGCGGCCATTGGCGCGCAGTTCGGCAACGCGGGCCAGCATCTGATCGGTGCCTTCGGCCGCCTCGACGGCGAGCACGTGACGGTTGGCGATCGCAACAGCCTGCCCGATATCGAACGGGCTCGCGGCGTCGAGATAATCCAGGCCGAGTTCGATATCGGCACGGTCGGCCTCGCTTGGCTGCACACTACCGAGCACGCCCGCGGGGGCGAGAATTTCCGGCGCCACCTCGTGCGCGCCGCGCAGGTGAAAGCCCTCGTCCTCGAGTAGCCGCGCCATGCCCGTCAACAGATGATCGTCGCCGCCGCGAAACGCCTTGAGCACGCGGGGCATGATCATCAGCGCCTTGAGATCGGGCCGGGTCTGAAGAATTCGCGGCCGCACCAGCGCACCGATGAAGACGACATCGCTGGCGCCCTCAGCCCGCGCCAGCCGCATGAACTTGCCGATCTGGCCGATATAGATCCAGTGATGGGGATAGTTCTCGACCGGCAGGCCGTCCGCGGCGCCGATGAGCGGGAACAGCACGACCTTGCGGCCCCGCGCCGCGACATAATCAGCGATGGCCAGAGGCAGAGCGCCGCCGCCGCAGATCATGGCCAGCGGTCCTTGCGACGGCGTGGCCACGGCGTCGCTCATTGGTCGTCATCCGTCCCGTTGCGCATCGTCGCCATGGTCAATGGCCGCTTGCCGGCGCGAATGAATTCGATGATGCGCACGACGAGCGCATCATCGGCATATGTGGCGGCCACCTTGTCGAGACGTGCCTTGAACGCGCCGTCGCCGAAGAAAAGATCCTGATAGGCCGAACGGACGCGATGCACCTCGGCTTTGCTCAGGCCGCGCCGGCGCATGCCGACGACATTGAGGCCGACAAGATCAGCCAGCGGCCCGTGCGCCATGCCGAAAGGGATCACGTCGGCGCGCACGCCAGACAACCCGACGATCATCGCACCCTCGCCGATCCGCACAAACTGGCGCACCGCGACGCCGCCACCGAACACGACATTATCGCCGATCTGCGAATGACCACCGAGCAGAACGTTGTTGGCGAAAACGACCTTGTTGCCGACGACGCAGTCATGAGCCACGTGGCTGCCGACCATGAAGAAGCAGTTGTTGCCTACCGTGGTGACGCCACGGTCCGCGGCGGTGCCGGTGTTCATGGTGACGTGTTCGCGGATGTCGTTGTCCGCGCCAATCTCGAGCCGCGTCGGCTCGCCCTTGTAGCCGAGCGACTGCGGCGGCGTGCCGAGCGAGGCAAACGGATAAACGACCGTGCGCGCACCGATGGTGGTGTAGCCGGTCACGTTGACATGAGACACCAGCCGCACACCGGCTTCCAGCTTCACATGGGGGCCGACGATGCAATACGGCCCGATCGAAACGTCGGGGCCGATGACCGCGCCCGACGCAATGTGCGCGGTCGGGTCGATGACAGGGTCGTTCATACCGGGCCCTTCAGCTCAGCCCTAGCGGTTGGAAATCATGGCGCCGAGATCGGCTTCGGCGACCACGGTGTCGCCAACCTTGGCGATGCCGCGATACCACCACATGTCCTTGCGCCGCGCGGTGCGTGTCATGTGATATTCGAGCGTATCGCCAGGTCGCACCGGCTTGCGGAATTTGGCATTGTCGATGGTGAGGAAGAATACCGACTTCGGCTGGCGCGACGAGGTCGCGGCGATGCAGAGAACGCCGGCGGTCTGCGCCATGCCTTCGATCATTAGAACGCCGGGGAAAATCGGGTTGCCGGGGAAATGGCCCTGAAACTGCGGCTCATTGATCGTAACGTTCTTGACGCCGCAGCCGTACTCGTCGCCACGAATGTTGACGACACGGTCGACGAGCAGGAACGGATAGCGATGCGGCAACAGCTCCATCACTTTCGCGATGTCGGCAGTCTCCAGCGTCGTGACCATTTCATCCATAGCGACACACTCATTCATCGGCCGCGGCGCCGTCCTTTTGACGCACCATCCGCTCGACCGCTTTGATTTCCCGCAGCCACTGCCTCATTGGTTTGGCTGGTGACCCGCCCCACCGCGATCCCGGCGGCACATCCGTGGCGACGTTGGACGACGCCGCAATTTGCGAACCCTCGCCGATCGTCACATTGGGAACGGCCCCCGCCCGGGCGCCCATGGCAACGAAGTCTTCCAACGTGGCACTGCCCGAAATACCCGTATAAGCGACCAAAATGCAATGCCGGCCGATCGACACATTGTGGCCGACCTGCACCAGGTTGTCGATCTTGGTACCCTCGCCGATCACGGTGTCGCGGATGGCGCCTCGATCCACGGTGGTACCGGCCCCGATCTCAACGTCGTCCTGGATGATGACGCGCCCCACCTGCGGCACCTTGAGGTGTCCGGCTCCGCCCATGACATAGCCGAACCCGTCCTGGCCGATCTTGCAGCCCGGATGGATGATGACGCGATCACCGATCAGGGCATTCGTGACGACCGTGGTGGGGCCGATCGAGCAATCACGGCCGATGCGCACTCCGGGCCCGATCACCGCATTGGCACCGATCACCGTGCCGCTGCCAATCTCGGCGCCGGCACCGATGAAGGCGCCCGGTTCGGCGGTCGCACCACTTTCCAGCCGTGCCGTCTCGTCGATGTGAGCCCCTTTGGTCGCCCCGGCGGGAGCCATGGACAGCGGACGCAGAGACTCGGGAAACAGCGCGCGCGAGACTTGGACAAAGGCCTTGAACGGTTCACGTACAACCAGCGCCACCGTCCGCGCCGGCAGCATGCCAACGAGTTCAGCCCGGGTCAGGCAGACCGCCGCGTGGGTCGCGGCCGCTGCGGCCGCGAAGTTCTTATTATCGAAAAACGTTATGTCGTAAGGCGACGCGCGATCGAGCGGCGCGACATTGACGACGCGACGGCCGCCGGCGCCCCCCTCAGCCATGGAGGCACCGGTCAGCTTGACGATTTCGTCAAACGTCAGACCGCCTGTCTCACGCAGGAATAACGGCTCGCTCATCCCGACCTTGCACTTGCCGTGACGCCGGATGACCGCCGCCGGCGGGCGGCGATCAGAACTTGGTGCCGCCGCCGAACCGGAACATCTGCGTACGGTCGCATACTTCGGTTGCGCCAACCCCTGTGGAGATCGAGCAGTATTTCTTTAGCGGATAGGCGAAGTCGAAGCGCAGCGGCCCCAGCGGCGAATCCCAGATCAAGCCGACACCCACCGACGAACGGATGTTGGTGGCACTGTCGAGACCAACCTGTAGCGTTTCACCGGTGACAGACCACGACGTCGGGCCCTCATAGCCCCAGACATTACCTGCATCGGCGAAGGCCGCGAGCTTAATGCCGATTTCCTTCGGCAGGAAGTAAAGCGGCGTCTGGACCTCAAGGCTTGCGCCCCAAAACTTGGTGCCACCGAGCGAGTCATTGTTGGAGCCAGGCGTAATATCGCGCGGTCCGATGCCGTTGCTGGCAAAACCACGAACGATGTTCGGACCCATCTGGAAGTGATCCAGCATGCGCAGATCCTTGCTGCCCCAGCCGGCGATATTACCGCCCTGCAACTTCAGCACACCAACCACATCCGGCACCACTTCATAGTAGGTACGCGCTTCCGCCGTAGTACGGATGAAGTTCACGTCGCCGCCGACGCCAGCAAGATCCTGCTTGAGTTCAGCGTATAGACCGCTGGTCGGATTCTTGTTGTTGTCGAGTGTGTTGTAGGCGGTGGTGTAACCGAGCATCGACACGGTAACTGGACCGTTGGCCAGTTCCTTACGGACCGCGAGCGAGGCTTCGCCGTCCGCATAACACTCGTCGAGAGGCTTCACAGCGCCCGGCTGATGGGCGTTGTAGCCAGACGGCGTTGGCGTAAACATCGGCGAAGCCGTCGATATACAGTTATTATACTGGTCCGGCAGCGTGATCTTCTGACGATAGATCGAATAGCGCGGCGAGAACGACAGTTCCTCAGTTAGCGCAAAGCCGAGACGAAGGTTCGTGCCGTAGGTCTCCATCGAGTAGGAAACCGAATTCGATGCGGTGTTCTTGCGCCAAAACAAGTCGACGCCACCAGCCATGCGATAACCGAGCAGATAGGGCTCGACGAAGTTCAGGTCGACGCCACGCGTGCGCTGGCCGTAGGTCACGGCGGCCTTGGCATACTGGCCGCGGCCCATCAGGTTGCGGTCAGCGACGCTGGCCTCGGCAATGAAACCGTCGGCGGTCGAATAGCCGCCCGCAATGGAGAACTCGCCAGTCGATTGCTCTTCGACGTTGACATTGACCACAACGCGATCGGGCGCTGACCCTGGTTCGTTGGTGATCTTCACGGTCTTGAAGTAATTGAGGTTTTTCAAGCGACGCTCGGCGCGGTCGATCAGCGCGCGGTTATAGGCGTCGCCTTCCGAAATATCGAACTCGCGGCGGATCACGTAATCGCGGGTGCGGTTATTGCCGCGGATGTTGATGCGCTCGATATAGGCGCGCGTGCCCTCTTCCACGACGAAGGCAAGGTTGATGGTGCGTGTGTCGACCTTGCGCTCGCCGCGCGGACGCACGTTGGCGAAGGCATAGCCGCGCTTGGCCGCTTCGATCGCCATGGCTTCGACGCTCTTCTCGACGAGATCGGCGTTGTAGACGCTGCCGGGAGACAGCTTGACCTTGCCTCGCAGATCGCCGGTGTCGATAGCGCGAACGTTGGAGATCACATCAACGGTGCCGACGCGGTATTGCGGCCCCTCGTCGATGGTGAAGGTGATGATGAAGCCCTTCTTCGACGGATCGTATTCGCCGACAGCCGAGATAATACGAACGTCCGCGTAGCCGTACTTGAGATAGAAACGGCGCAGCAGGTCGCGGTCGGCTTCGACGCGATCCGGATCGTAGATGTCGGTGGTCTGCAGGAAGCTGAGGAAGTTGCTTTCCGCGGTCTTGATGACGTCCTTGAGGCGGCTGCGTGAAAAGGCCTTGTTGCCGACGAAGCGGATATCCTTGACGCCGGTCTTGTCGCCTTCCTTGATCTCGAAGACCAGGTTCACGCGATTGTTCGGCAACTCGATGATCTTCGGCGTGACAGTGACGTCGAAACGGCCGCTGCGCTGATAGATTTCGATGATGCGCTGCACGTCGGATTGCACGGTCGGCTTCGACAATGTGCCGCGCGCCTTCGACTGCACTTCGAGCTTGAGCTGGTCGTCCTTGGCCTTCTTGTTGCCCTCGAACGCGACCTGGTTGATGACCGGGTTCTCAACCACGGTCACGACCAGACGACCGCCGGTATTGCTGGTGCGGACGTCCTCGAACAGACCGGTGGCGTAAAGCGCCTTGAGGCCCTCGTCGATCTCGACAGGCCCCAGACGGCCCGAACCGCTGCGGAAATAGGAACGGATGGTCTCGGCTTCGACGCGGCGGTTGCCCTGCACGACGATCGAGTTAGCCGACTGCGCCATCGCAGGCGTGGAGGAAGAAATGGTAACGCCGGCGGTACCAACAACGATACCACCGAGGAAGACCAGAGAGAGGGTCAGTCCCCGAATAACCCGCACACTAAGTCCCATGCGCAACGCGCCCTTTTTTTAGTCCCTGCGGCCGACACCGCGTCTGGCCCCGACCGACTCTTTTTGGCCCGTCGTCGGAAAGCGTTGTACAGCGTTTTGTGCGCGCTGCAAACGAAACCGCCAGGCGGACTTTCCCTTTCCCCTCATCACGTTGCCGGTTGGCAACGATTATGACGTGGCAAGGTGCAGGATGTCATTAAAGGTTGCAAAAATCATCAACATCAGGACGATCGCCAGCCCGATTCTGAACCCCACCTCCTGGGCACGCTCCGACAGCGGACGGCCGCGGATGGCCTCCACGGCGTAGAACAAAAGATGACCGCCATCGAGCAGTGGGATCGGGAACAAGTTGAGTAGGCCAATGGACACCGACAGCACAGCCGTCAGGTGCAAAAGGGCCACAAACCCGGCCGTAGCCACCTGCCCGGACACCTGGGCAATGCGGATGGGGCCGCCGAGCTGGTCGGCGCTCTCCCGGCCGGCGAAGATACCGCCGATATAGGACAGGGTCCGGTCGACCACGAACCAGGTCTCCTGGGCCCCCGCCGACAGCGCGGCCAAAGGTCCCATGGTCTCGGTCCGGATATCCCCAGGCGCCATTGACCGGCTGATGCCGAGCACGCCGAGGCGGTGGAGGTTGCCGAAATTGTCCTTCACCTCCCGCATCTGCGGTACGGCCGTGAGCAGTACCTTCTCGCCGCCGCGATCGACCTCGACCGTGAGTTTCTCGCCGGCGCTGATGCTGACCACGCGTTGCATGTCGGCGAAGCTGGCGATCTTGCTGCCGTTGATCGACAGCACGAGGTCGCCCGACTTGAAGCCGGCCGCCTGAGCGGCGCTGCCGTCCTGGATGGCATCGACGCGCGCGGTCGTGGTCTGCTTGCCCGCGATCATGAAGACGCCGGCGAAGATCAGGATGGCGAGGATGAAATTGGCAATGGGGCCTGCCGCTACGACGGCGGCACGCGAACTGACCGGCTTGTGCACGAAGGAGACCTTGCGCTCCTCCTCGCTCATGGCATTGGCCGCCTCGTGGTCGGGAACGCTGGCGGCGTTTTCGTCGCCAAGGAATTTCACGTACCCGCCAAGCGGAATAGCCGACAGCTTCCAGCGCGTGCCGTAGCGGTCGTTGAAGCCGACGATCTCCGGCCCGAAGCCGATCGAAAAGGCGGTGACCTTCACGCCGCACCAGCGCGCCACCAGGAAGTGGCCCAGTTCATGGAAGAACACGACGATGGTGAGGACGAACAGGAAAGGAACGATGTAACCGGCCGCCCCGCCACCGAAGGCGCCCAATTGCTCGAAAACGCTCATCTGAAATCCTCGTCCGGGCCGCGAAAGGCCACACTATGACCGAAAGGTGACTAGAATGCCTTTACGGCATTATTGAGCAAGAGCTCGCGGGCCAGTCCTCTGGCGGTATGGTCAACGGCGAGCGCGGCCTCCACCGATAGCGGCTCGGCCAGAAGCCCACGCTTGCCTGCAGCCTCGAGCGTCGCCTCGACCAACGCGGCGATGCCGGCGAAGCTCAGGCGCCCGGCCATGAATTCGGCCACCGCCACCTCGTCGGCGGCGTTCAGGACGGTCGGCGCCGCCCCGCCCGCGATCATGGCCTGCCGCGCCAGTCCGAGTGCCGGAAAACGCGTGAGATCCGGATTCTCGAACGTTAATTCGCGCAAAGCGGCCAGATCCAGCCGTGGAACCGGGCCGTCGAGACGCTCAGGGTAAGCCAGACAATGGGCAATCGGCACCCGCATGTCAGCCGGCCCGAGCTGGGCCACCACCGAGCCGTCGCGAAACTCGACAAGGCCATGGACCACGGATTGCGGATGCACCAGCACCTCGATCTCGTCGGGCGCGAGACCGAACAGATGATGCGCCTCGATCAGTTCGAGGCCCTTGTTCATCAACGTCGCGGAGTCGATCGTGACCTTCGGCCCCATCGACCAGTTCGGATGCTTGAGCGCCTGTTCCGGCGTCGCCGCCTTGATCGCATCCAGCGTCCAGGTACGGAACGGACCGCCCGACGCGGTAAGGATCACGCGCGACACGTCTTCGCGGCGACCGGCGCCGAGCGCCTGAAACACCGCGTTGTGTTCGCTGTCCACCGGCAGGACCGCGGCGCCCGAGGCCTTGGCGCGGCGCATGAACAGGGAGCCGGCGCAAACAAGGCATTCCTTGTTGGCGAGCGCGACCGTTGCACCACGCTCAATGGCGGCCAGCGTCGGTTTGAGGCCGACTGCGCCGGCAATCGCGGCCATCACCCAATCCGCGGGGCGCTGCGCGGCTTCGATCAAACCCGCCTCGCCTGCGGCGGTTTCAATGCCGCTGCCAGCGAGTGCCGCTTTGAGTTCGGCATAACCGCTTTCATCTGCCAGCACGGCCACGCGAGCGCCGAGCTCGCGCGCAACCATCGCCAGCGCCGCGGCATTGCTGTTGGCGGTCACGGCCTCGACGCGAAAGCGATCGGGCGAACGCTTGATGAGATCGACCGTGCTCGAGCCGATGGAGCCGGTGGCGCCAAGAATGCTGACGCTGCGCGCTTTCGCTTGCGGCTGCGATGCCGAAAGCCGGGTCGCTGCGAGCCCTCCCGCACTGATGGCGCTCATGGCGCTCACCAGATCAAGAGGCCGCGGGCCGGCTCGTCGAGACCGCCGCGGACAATGCCGATCGCGACCGCGACAATCGCAGCCGCCCAGAAACCGTCGAGGCGATCCATCGCGCCGCCATGGCCCGGGATCAACTGGCTGGCGTCCTTGGCGTTGAAGTGGCGCTTGATGTGCGACTCCAGAAGATCGCCCGCCTGCGACACGACCGACAGCACAACGGCCAGACCGGCAATGGCGGCGGTGTTGAAACCGCCGAACAAGGTGGCGACCGCCACAGCCGCGGCAACGGCGCCGATCGTACCGCCGATGGCCCCTGACCAGGTCTTCTTCGGGCTCACCGCAGGCATCAGCTTCGGTCCGCCGATGGCGCGGCCGGTGAAGTATGCGAGCACGTCGGTGGTCCAGACGACGGCAAACAAAAGGACGATGGCGATGAAGCCCATGACGTCCTCGCCGCGCAAGATCATCGGCGCCAGCATCATCGAACCCGCATAGCCAATGCCGCCGACAATCCACAGCCGCTGCGCGCGCGTCACGAAAATCGACGCCGCGAGCGCCCCCAGCGCCATCAACAGCAGCGCCGCCACCGGATGGTCGGTCCACGCCAGTATCGCAGCGAGCACGATGGCACCGCCGCATGACAGCACCAGCATCCGGTGATCGCGTCCGGCAACAAGGCCGATCCATTCCCACAGCACCGCGAGCGCCGCGAGCACCCAGAACACCGCGAAGATCCAGCCACCCCACCACGCCGCGCCGATGGCAACCGGCGCCATCACCGCGGCCGAGATGACGCGCAGCACCAGATTGCTCGTTGCCGGCTTTCCGTCTCCGGAATTGACGCCCGCTTCGGCCGGCGGCACCGACATCACGATGCCGTCCTGGCGACGAGGCCGCCGAAACGGCGTTCTCGCTGGCGGAAGCTGTCGATCGCGGCTTCCAGCGCCGCGCGGTCAAAGTCGGGCCAGTATGTGGGCACGAAGACGAGTTCGCTATAGGCCGACTGCCACAGCAGGAAATTCGACAGGCGCTGTTCGCCGCTGGTGCGAATGATCAGATCGGGATCGGGAAGATCCGGTGCGTCGAGGAAACCCGCGAAGCTGTCCAGCGTGATGTCGTCCGGCTTGAGTTTGCCATCGGCAACCAGTTGCGCGGCGCGCCTGGCGGCGCGGACGATTTCCTGCCGCGCGCCGTAATTGAAGGCGACGACCAGGGTCAGATTCGTGTTGTTGCGGGTCAGCTCTTCGGCTTCGGTCAGCAGCCGCGCAATGTCGGGCTCAAGGCCCTCGCGCTCGCCGATGATGCGCACGCGCACGCCGCTCTCGTGCAACTGGGCCAGATCGTTGCGGATGAAGCGGCGCAGCAGCCCCATCAGTTCGCCGACTTCGCTGGCCGGCCGCGACCAGTTCTCGGCGCTGAAGGAGAAAATCGTGATGATCTTGATGCCCAGATCACCGGCGGCGCGGATCGTGCGCCGCACGGCCTCGACGCCGCGGCGGTGGCCCTCGACCCGCGGCATGCCCCGCGCCGACGCCCAGCGTCCGTTGCCATCCATGATGATGGCGACGTGGTGCGGCACTTCCGTAGAAGCCGCGCTTTGCTGATACTCGGCGTCGGACATTCTGGCTCGACCTCAGACCGTGAGGATCTCCTTTTCCTTCGCGGCGAGAAGCTGATCGACCTCTGCGATGCCGGCGTCGGTGGCCTTCTGAATGTCGGTGGTGAAGCGCTCGATCTCGTCCTTGCCGTGATCCTTCTCGAGCTTCTTGAGGATGTCGAGCGCATCGCGGCGCACGTGGCGGACGGCGACGCGCGCGGTCTCGGCGTATTTATGCGCGAGCTTGACGAGCTCCTTGCGGCGATCCTGGTTGAGTTCGGGAATGCGCAGGCGGATGGTCTGGCCTTCGGTGGCCGGCGACAGGCCAAGATTGGAATCGACGATCGCTTTCTCCACCGCCTTGACCAGCGACTTGTCCCAGACGTTGACCGCGATCAGCCGCGGCTCCGGCACCGTGACGCTGGCGCACTGGTTGAGCGACATGCTCTGGCCGTAGGCATCGACCATCACCGGGTCGAGCAGATGCGTCGAGGCGCGGCCCGTGCGCAGGCCCGACAGCTCGGTCTTGAGCGCAGCGGCGGCACCCGCCATGCGGCGCTTGATTTCGTTCATGTCATGAGTGGCACTGGCCATGACGCTTCCCCTGCTTCTTTAGGTGACCGCCGTTCGGTCGTTTGAGCACGCAGCGTCGCACCGCGTGCTCCGGCCATCAGGCCGCTTAGAACTTTCAGGCGGATTCGACTAGCCAACCAGCGTCGAACGCCCCTCGCCGCGCAGTACGGCCTCGACCGCCCCCTTCCCCGCCATCGAGAAAACGATGATAGGCAAGCGGTTCTCGCGGGCAAGCGCGAAGGCGGCGCCATCCATCACCTTGAGGTCCTTTTCGAGGGCCTCCTGGTGGCTGACGCGCTCGTAGCGCTTGGCGGACGGGTCCTTCTTGGGATCGGCGGTATAGACGCCGTCGACATTGGTGGCTTTCAGCACCGCCTGGCAGTCGAGTTCCGCGGCGCGCAGCACCGCGGTGGTATCGGTCGTGAAGAACGGATTGCCGGTCCCCGCCGCCAGCAGCACGACCCGGCCCTTGGCCAGATTCTTCATCGCGCGCTTGCGGTTATAGGTTTCGCACACCGTCGTCATGGTGAGCGCCGACAGGGTGCGGGCCTCGACGCCGGCGCGCTCGACGGCGGCTTCCAGCACCAGGCAGTTCATCACGGTCGCCAGCATGCCCATGGTGTCGCCAACGGGGCGCGGCACGCCGCGGTTCGACACTTCGACGCCGCGGAAAATATTGCCGCCGCCGACCACGACGCCAAGCTCGACACCCATTTTCGCGGTCGCGGCAAGATCGGCCGCAATGCGCTCGACAACGCCCTGATCGATACCGAAGCCCTTGTCGGCGGACAGTGCCTCGCCGGACAGCTTGACGATGACGCGCTTGTAAATGGGATCAGCCATCAGCCGCGGTCCCCTCATTGCAAGAGCGGCGGTGACTGATGCACCGCCGCTTTGTTCGTTCAGTTAGGCTTCACGGCCGCCGCCACTTCGGCGGCAAAGTCCGATTCCTGTTTCTCGATGCCCTCGCCAAGCGCGTAGCGCACAAAGCCGGTGATCTTGATCGGGCCACCGACCTTGCCTTCGGCTTCCTTCACCGCCTGCGCGACGCTCTTCTTGCCGGAGTCGTCGAAGATGAACGGCTGCTCGAGGAAGGTCTGCTCCTTGTAGAAGGTCTTCAGCCCGTTCTCGACGATCTTCTCGATCATGTTTTCAGGCTTGCCCTGCTGCCGGAACTTGTCGGCGAGCACGTCCTTCTCGCGCTTGATCACATCGGCCGGCACGCCCGAGGCGTCGAGCGCGATCGGGTTCGACGAAGCGACATGCATCGCCAGCTGACGGCCGAGCGCAACGAGCTCGTCGGCGTTGCCGGGCGATTCAAGACCGACGATGACGCCGATCTTGCCGAGGCCTTCGGACACCGAGGTGTGAACGTAGGAACCGATCGCGCCCTTGCTCACTTCGAGCGAAGCGGCGCGGCGCAGCGTCATGTTCTCGCCGATCTTGGCGATGGTGTCATTGAAGGCATCGGCGATGGTGATCGCGCCGACCTTCTGCGCCTTGATCTTCTCGACATCCGGGCCGACGTCGAAGGCGACATCCGCGCTCATTTTCACGAGGCCCTGGAACAGGTCATTGCGCGCGACAAAGTCCGTCTCCGAGTTGACCTCGACAACGACGGCCTTCGGGCCTTTCACGGTGAGTCCGATCAGGCCTTCGGCGGCGACGCGGCCGGCCTTCTTGGCGGCCTTCGAGAGGCCCTTCTTGCGCAACCAGTCCTGCGCCTGCGCCATGTCGCCGGCGGTTTCGTTCAGCGCGGCCTTGCAATCCATCATGCCGGCGCCGGTCGACTCGCGCAGCTCCTTGACCATTTGTGCGGTAATATTTGCCATCGGTAAAATCCTCTATGCGCCAACCCGGCAAAGTCCGGGACTTTGGCCGCTGGCGTCTTCATTCGGAGCGAAGTGCCGGCACCGTTATATGGGTGCCGGCCAATCGTATTGTTACTCGGCGTCCGCGAGCATGGTCTTCGCCTTGGCGATCCAGCCATCGACGCGACCCGGCAGGCCGACTTCTTCGCCGACATTATGCGCAGCAGTCGGTGACAGTTCGGCGATCTGCGAATAGTGGAAAATGCCGAGGTCGTTGAGCTGCTTTTCGATCGCGCCCGACACGCCGGGCAGCTTCTTGAGGTCGTCGGCGACGCCGCGCGGACCCGGGAGCTGTTCGAAGCCGAGGTCGGCGGTGGCCGGCGCGGTCGGGATCGGTTCTGCAATCGGCTTTTCCGAAGCGCCGATATCGACGCCGCGTTCGCCCTGGGCGCGCGCGATGCCGTCGATGGCCGCCTTGGCGATCAGGTCGCAATACAGCGACACGGCGCGGCTGGCGTCATCGTTGCCCGGCACGACATAGGTGATGCCGTTCGGATCGCAATTGGTGTCGACGATGGCGGCGACCGGAATGTTGAGCCGGCGCGCTTCCTTGATCGCGATGTCTTCCTTGTTGGTGTCGATCACGAAGATCAGGTCGGGCACGCCGCCCATGTCCTTGATGCCGCCGAGCGAGCGGTCGAGCTTGTCGCGCTCGCGCTGCATCGTCAGGCGCTCTTTCTTGGTGTAACCGCCGGCATCGGCCGAGTTGAGGATCTCGTCGAGCTTGCGCAGACGCGAGATCGAACCCGAGATCGTCTTCCAGTTGGTCAGCGTGCCGCCGAGCCAACGCGAATTGACGTAGTACTGGGCGCAGCGCTTGGCGGCGTCCGCGATGGCGTCCTGCGCCTGGCGCTTGGTGCCGACGAACAGGATGCGGCCGCCCTTGGCGACGGTGTCCGACACCGCCTTCAGCGCCGTATGCAGCATCGGCACGGTCTGGGCGAGATCGACGATATGAATGTTGCTGCGGGTGCCGAAGATGTATTGCCCCATCTTCGGGTTCCAACGGTGGGCCTGATGGCCGAAATGGACGCCAGCCTCGAGAAGCTGACGCATCGAGAAGTCAGGAAGAGCCATAGATATTCTCCGGTTGATCCGCCGCGGAGGGTGTGTGAGCCCTTGATTAGCCTTTGATTTTCAAAGGGAAATCCGGGCCACCGGACGGCTCGATCGCCCATTGTCGGGGCGCTGAGCCAACTCTCCGCGTGAGTGATGTGCCGGGCTTATATAGGCAGGGTTCGCGGGAAGCAAGGCGGCGGGCGGGCCTAAGGTCCTGAAAAGACGCGCGTCATTGCCCCTGTTGTTGACGGCGCGGGGGCGCCGGTCGTCCCTCTTCCGTCCTCCGGACAAGCCGGAGGGATGGAGCGCCGCGAGGCGCCCATTTGATTTCGCACCTTGCGGTGCGCTGTGCCCTCGATCGGAGGACACATGCGCCCCACGGCGCTCCATCGCGGTGTCATTACGGCGCCCGGGCCGCGCTTTCGGCGGCTGATCCGCTCTCGCGGGTAGCACACGCCATCAGCAAGCTCCTTGCGGGAGGTCCTTGTGCCTCCGGGCGGAGCCCCGTCGCCGCCCGAGCGCCTGAGGTGCGTTTCCTCAAGCCCGCGGGCACCGCATCCTTTTCCCACTGAAACGACGCCTCATGACAGCGCCTCCGGCCGGAACAGGACAATAATAGGAATAATCACCTTAGGAATATATGTCAAGAGCCGTGTTGCCTCGATCTTGACTCAATAATGTTATGTTATAACATTGCTATCGTCAGGACGACCCTCATGCACAAACTCCGCGACCAGATGCTCGCCGCGCCGGAATTTTTCGACCCGGACCGCCTGCCCGCCCGCTTCGACGAAGCGCAAGGCCTAGTGCGCAAGGCGATCGACAAGGCCCAGAACCTCGGCATCACCGACGACACACTGGCCGCCACGCTCATCAGCGAGGCGGTGCCGCGTCTCGTGGCCGCCTATGGCCCGGCCCATGCCGGCCGCATCGTCGCGATGTTCGCCGCCTGTCTTACCGCCGGCGCACCGACGAACGACTCCCTGCAATGAGCCCACGCGCTCGATCTTCGACAATGGACCATCATGAACAAACTCCCCGTCACCGTACTTTCGGGCTTTCTCGGCGCCGGCAAGACGACACTGATGAATCACGTTCTCAACAACCGGCAAGGCCTGAAGGTCGCTGTGATTGTGAACGACATGAGCGAGGTGAACATCGACGCCGACCTGATCAGGGATGGCGGTGCGAATCTGTCGAGGACGAATGAGACGCTGGTCGAAATGACCAATGGCTGCATCTGCTGCACCTTGCGCGAGGATCTGCTCAAGGAAGTGCGCAAGCTGTCGGAAGAAGGCCGCTTCGATTATCTGCTGATCGAGTCGACCGGCATTGCCGAGCCTTTGCCGGTGGCCGCCACCTTCTCGTTCCGCGACGAGAACGGCGACAGCCTGTCCGACGTCGCGCGCCTCGATACCATGGTGACGGTGGTCGACGCCGCCAACCTGCTGAAGGATTATTCCTCACGCGACTTCCTGCGCGACCGCGGCGAGTCACTCGGTGAGGACGACAAGCGCACGCTGGTCGACCTGCTGGTGGATCAGATTGAGTTCGCCGATGTCGTCGTGCTCAACAAGATCGCCGACGCCACCGAAGCGCAGTTGCAGGCGGCGCGGCAGATCATCCGCTCACTCAATCCCGATGCCGACCTCATCGAAGCGAATTTCGCCGACGTGCCGTTCGATCGCGTGCTCGATACGGGCCGCTTCGATTTCGAGAAGGCCGAGCAGCATCCGGTCTGGGCCAAGGAGCTGTACGGCTTCGCCGATCACACGCCGGAGACGGAGGAATACGACGTCAAGAACTTCGTCTATCGCGCGCGCCGGCCCTTCGACCCGGCAAAATTCCAGCAGTTCCTCAACGAGCCATGGCCGGGCGTGATCCGCGCCAAGGGCCATTTCTGGCTGGCGACACGGCCGGAATGGCTGGGCGAACTCAGCCAGGCCGGCTCCATCGTGCGCACCGGCGCACTCGGCTTCTGGTGGGCCGCGGTGCCGGAGGCGCGCTGGCCGCGCGATCCGGCGTGGCAGAAAATGCTCACGCGCAACTGGAGCACGCTTTACGGCGACCGCCGGCAGGAGATCGTCTTCATCGGCACCAACATGGACGAGAACGCCATTCGCGCCCGGCTCGATGCCTGCCTCGTGCGCGGCAAGCCCGGCATGGATATCAGCGCCTGGCGCAAGCTGCCCGATCCGTTTCCGGTGTGGCAACGGCAGGCGGGTTAAGCCGCCTCCTCCGGCGCCTTGGCGTTCCACAGGATGGCGACGCCGATGATCGCCGACAACACCGAGGCCGCGAACACGGCGATCTTGGCCGCCGCATAATCTCCCGCGACCGGAAAGGCCTCGCCGGCGATGAACAGCGACATGGTAAAACCGATGCCGGCAAGCGCGCCGGCGCCGGCCAGCTGCCGCCATGAGTACTCAATGGGCTTGACCGCAATGCGCAGCGCCACCGCCAGCGCCGAGGCGCCGACGAGACCGAGTGGCTTGCCAATCAGCAGGCCGGCGCCGATTGCCGCCATCAGCGACCCGTGGCCATTGAAAACGTCGAGAGAAAAAGCGACGCCGGCATTGGCGAAGGCAAACAGCGGCAGCACGATATAGCTCGAGCGCGCACCGGAATGGCGCAGCAACCGGTCGGCCGGCGATTCAAGACGGTCGTGGATGGCATCGAGCGCGCGCAGCGCCGCTCCCGACGGGCCATGGTGCAGCGCCTCGCCCGCGCGTTTGTACTCGGCCCCCATGATCGTGCTGGCCTGGACCGTGAGCGCCTTCAGGTTCGCCGGCGGCCGCGTCGGAATGAACAGCGCCAGCAGCACGCCGGCGAGCGTCGCATGCAGGCCGCCGGCATGAACGCAGGCCCACAGCACGATGCCGAGCAGCGCATAAGGCGTGACGTTGTAGAAGCGCCAGCGGTTCAGCATCGCCAGCGCGATAAGCACGACGACACCGGCGCCGAGCCAGTTCATCTCAAGGTCGCCGGTGTAGAACACCGCGACGACGATGATCGAACCGATGTCGTCGACAATGGCCGCCGCGGTGAGAAAGATGCGCAGCTCGACGGGCACCCGGCTTCCCATCATGGCGATGAGCGCCACCGCGAAGGCCGTATCGGTCGCCATCGCGGTGCCCCAGCCGTGCAGCCACGGCCCGGCAGGAATGATCGACAGGTAGATGGCAGCCGGCACCACCATGCCGCCGATCGCCGCCGCAATCGGCAGCGCAGCCAGGCGCGGGCTCGACAGATGACCGACCGTGAACTCGCGTTTGATTTCCAGCCCGACGACGAGGAAGAAGATCGTCAGCAGGCCGTCATTGATCCAGTGCAGCAGCGACATGTTGAATGCGCGGCTGCCGAACGTCACGCCCAGCGTCTGGTGCCAGAAATGCTCGAAGGCTTCGCCCATGGGCGAGTTGGTCAGCGCTACCGCCAGCACGGTCGTCAGCAGCAGCAGAATGCCGGCCGACGGCGCCCAGCCGGCGAAATCGAGCGCCGCAATGCGCACGCGGTGCCCGAGCGTGCCGAGCACCGCGTCGCCGAAGGAGGATTCGTCCCAGGCGCCGTCGTAGCGGCGGCCATTGATGAAGAACGTGGGCGTGATCATCACCCCGCTCGCCTTGGCGCTGCTGATGTCGGCCGAGACGCGCTCGAAAGCGTGCTGGGCCATGTCTTCGGCGCCGGCATCGTCGAGCGGCAGGTCGAGCTCGCGGGCGGCGGCGACGAGGTCGTCCTCGGTCAGCGTTTCCGAGCGCGACATCAGCGTGACATGCGCTTTCCAGAAATGCTCGCTGTCGCTGGCGCGCTCGACCAGTTCGGCGGCGCGGCGGGCGAGGTCGCTGCCGGTCAGCGGCTTGTGGCGGAAGACGTATAGCAGGCGATCGCCAAGGCGGTCTCGCACTTCGGCGATACGATCATTGGCGGCGCGGCAGTAAGGACAGGCATAGCTGCCATATTCGACAAGCGTAATGGGCGCATTGACCGGGCCAAGGACGTGGTCGGTTCCTGGATCGACGGGGCGATCGAGCCAATGGTTTGAAAGGTCGACGGACAACCGGCCCTCTTCTGTTGCAAGTGTCTGAACGTTGAGTGGATCGCGGTCGCACGACGTCACGCGATGATACCGTGCGCGACCGAGGCAGACCAGAGAGGCGGCGCGGCTACAGCGCTTCGACCTGGACCACGCCGGGCACCGCCTTGATGGCGCCGGCAATTTGCGGCGACACCTTGTAGCGGCCTTCCAGCTTGACCTCGACCTCGCGGCCCTGCCCCAGCAGCAGGATCATGCTGACCTCGCCCGCGCCGCTGGCGCGCGGCGGTGCCGGTTCGAGCCGCTTGGCGACGCCCTCAAGCGGCGCCGCCTCGCGCAGGAACACGCGCAAACCTTTTTGCAGATTGGCGGCGGCCTGATCGAGCGGTTCGGCGGTCTGGATGCGCGCGCGCACATCGTCGCCCTGCACTTCCGCCGACAACACCATCAACACCGCCTTGCCGGGCTCCAGCAGATCGCGATATTCGGCCAGCCCCTCGGAGAAGATCACAGCCTCATAAGCGCCGGAAGCATCCGACAGGCCGAAGATGCCCATCTTGTTGCCGGTCTTGGTGCGGCGTTCCTGCCGCGACACCACGGTGCCTGCGACCTTGCCGGCGGTCTGGCCGTTTTTGACGGCGCGGGAGAACTCGGCCCAGCTTTGCACGCGCATCTTCTTGAGCACGGCGGCGTAGTCGTCGAGCGGATGGCCGGACAGGAAGAAACCGACCGCCTCGTATTCGCGCTTGAGCCGCTCGGCCGGCAGCCATGGCTCGACCGACGGCATGCGCAGAGGCGGACGCGCATTGCTTTCACCGAACGAAAACTCCATGGCGCCGCTCACCGCCGTCTCGTGCTGACGTTGCGCCTCGCCCATGATCTGGTCGATCACGGCGAAGACACGGGCGCGGTGCTTGTCGAACTCATCAAAGCTGCCGGCCTGCACCAGGCTTTCCAGCACGCGCTTGTTGACGGCGCGCGGATTGATGCGCGCGGCGAAATCGGCGAGATCGGCGAACGGCTTGTCGCCGCGCGCCTCGACGATGGACTCCACCGCCTGCCGGCCGACGCCCTTGAGCGCCGCCAGCGCGTAGATGATGGTGTTACCCTCGACGCCGAACTCGACGCCCGAGCGATTGACCGACGGCGGCTCGACCTTGATGCCGAGGCGTTCGGCCTCGGCACGGAATTCCGAGAGCTTGTCGGTGTTACCCATGTCGAGCGTCATCGACGCGGCGAGAAACTCGACGGGATAGTTCGCCTTCATATAGGCGGTCTGATAGGCGACCAGCGCGTAGGCCGCGGCGTGCGATTTATTGAAGCCGTAGTCGGCGAAGCGCTCGAGCAGTTCGAAGATCGCTTCGGCTTGCGCCTTCGGAATATCGTTCTTGGCGCAGCCCTCGACGAAGATCGAGCCCTGCTTCTGCATCTCGGAGCGGATCTTCTTGCCCATGGCGCGGCGCAGAAGATCGGCGTCGCCGAGCGAGTAGCCGGCGAGCAACTGCGCAGCCTGCATCACCTGCTCCTGGTAGACGATGACGCCGAAGGTCTCCTTCAGCACCGGCTCCAGTTTCGGGTGAATGTAGTCGGGCTTCTCCAGCTCGTGCTTGCGGGCGCAATAGGTCGGGATATTGGCCATCGGGCCCGGCCGGTAGAGCGCGACCAACGCGATGATATCCTCGAAACGGTCGGGCTTCATGTCGAGCAGCGCCCGGCGCATGCCCTGACTTTCCAATTGGAACACGCCAACCGCTTCGGCGCGCGCCAGAAGGTCGTAGGTGATCTTGTCGTCGAGCGGGATGGCGCCGAGATCGATGTCGATGCCGCGCAGCTTGAGCAGATCGACCGCGGTTTTCAGAACGGTCAACGTTTTCAGGCCGAGGAAGTCGAACTTCACCAGCCCCGCCTGCTCTACCCACTTCATGTTGAACTGGGTGACCGGCATGTCGGATTTGGGATCGCGATAAAGCGGCACCAATTCGGCCAGCGGCCGGTCGCCGATGACGATGCCGGCGGCGTGGGTCGAGGCGTGGCGCGTCAGGCCTTCCAGCTTCCGCGCGATGGCGAAGGCGCGCGCCACGGTCGGATCGCTTTCGGCCTCGGCCTGCAGCTTCGGCTCGTCCTCGATCGCCTTGGCGAGGCTGATCGGCGCGGCCGGATTCTGCGGCACCATTTTGCACAACCGGTCGACGTGACCGTAGGGCATCTGCAGCACCCGGCCGACGTCGCGCAGCACGCCGCGCGCCTGCAGCGTACCGAAGGTGATGATCTGCGCCACCTGATCGCGGCCGTAGCGCTCCTGCACGTAGCGGATCACCTCCTCGCGGCGGTCCTGGCAGAAGTCGATGTCGAAGTCGGGCATCGACACGCGCTCGGGATTGAGGAAGCGCTCGAACAGCAGACCGAAGCGCAACGGATCGAGATCGGTGATGGTCAGCGAATAGGCGACCAGCGAGCCGGCGCCCGAACCACGGCCCGGGCCGACCGGGATGCCGTGATCCTTCGCCCACTTGATAAAGTCAGACACAATAAGGAAGTAGCCGGGATACTTCATCTTCTCGATGACGTTGAGCTCGAAGTCGAGCCGGTCCCGGTAGTCCTTCTCGGTGAAGCCTTCGGCGATGCCGGCCGTCTCGATGCGGCGGGTCAGGCCCGCCTCGGCCTGCTGGCGCAGCTCCGTCGCCTCGTCGGCGGTGGCGCCGTTCTCGCCGACCGAGAAGCGCGGCAGGATCGGCTTGCGCGTCTTCGGCCGGAAGGCGCAGCGCTGCGCGATCTCGACGGTCGAGGCGATCGCCTCCGGCAGGTCGGAAAACTGCGCCACCATTTCGGCGCGGCTCTTGTAGCGATGCTCCGGCGTGAGCTGGCGGCGCTCGCCGTCGGACACGTAGCGCCCTTCGGCGATGCAGATCAGCGCGTCGTGGGATTCGTAGTCGGCGGCAGAGGCAAAGAACGGCTCGTTGGTCGCCACCAGCGGAATGCCGCGCTCATAGGCGAAGTCGATCAGCACCTTCTCGACGCCGCGCTCCACCGCCATGCCGTGGCGCTGCAATTCGATATAAAGGCGGTCGCCGAACAGTGCCGCAAGCCGGTCGAGCCGCGCCGCCGCGACCTGGCTTTGCCCCGCGGCAATCACGCGATCGAGCGGTCCCGACGGGCCGCCGGTCAGCGCAATGATGCCGGTCTTCAGGCCGGTGGCAATGCCGTCATGGTCGTCTTCCAGCCATTCGATCTTGGCGCGCGGCGGCTCGTTCGGCGGCGACTCCATGAAAGCGCGCGAATTCAGCCGCATCAGACTGCGATAGCCGTCTTCGCTCGCCGCCAGCAGCACGATACGCTGGCGATCGCTCGCCGCCAGCGCCGAGCGCGGGCCGTTATCGGTGTCGCCAAAGTCAATGGCGAGGGCGCAGCCGACGATCGGCTGGATGCCGGAGGACGCCATCTTTTCGGAAAATTCCAGCACACCGAACATGTTGTCGGTGTCGGTCAGCGCCAGCGCCGCCTGCTTGTCGGCCTTGGCCAGTTCCGCGAGCTTGCCGATGGGCAGCGCGCCCTCCAGCAGCGAATAGGCGGAATGGACGTGCAGATGCACGAAATCGAGGTCGGCCATGATCAGTCGGTCTTTGCGCGATGTGCTCTGGCTCGTCCGCCTTATGACGGACCGGAAGCCTGAAGCGATTCTGTTCGCCCCAGAGTGGGGACGCCAAACCCTTCCGTCCACCCTCGCCGCTGCATCGCAGCCGGTTCTGCCGACTATGCACAGGCCCCAAGCCTGAAACCGGCTTTTGCAGGCGGGCCCGGCTTGTTCCCGCCGCTCGATCCCCAAGCGGACTGGAAAGCCGGATACCCCGTTTTATCGCCCGCCGTACCCGTCATGCCGGCGGGGGCGTCGGGGAACGCCGGCCGGACATGACTAGACGCGGGCTACGCTACAGACAGCCTTGGTACGCAACAGAGGTGAAACGCAACAGACAGCATCGGACGCTTTGGCCAAACGCGGAACTTGAAACGCAAGCCGGCACACGAACTCTTCGTTCGCTGCAGGCCACCGATCTTTAGAGATTCCCAATAACCTGGGACCAGATCGCAACCATGCCGACGAACAGCGACAGGGCGGCGAGCGTGGCGGCTTCCTGAACGACGATCTTGAACATGTGACCCTCCTTAAGAACGTAAAGAGAACATAGTTCACTTTCTGTTCTAGAGTCAAGCGTCACCCAAAGCACGCGTCGAATGGAATTATCCCTCAGACGTTTTCACGTAAATGGCGATAATAACGCGGTCTGCGACTAGTAATTACAAGAATAGCGCCCATATCAGTTATGTACTTGAAAAATGACTTTTAGGTATTTCAGGAGAAATAATATGACAAATATTCCCGTGAATACTGACGATACCAAGCCGGCCGTGAACCAGACCGCAGCCGCCGATCCGGCGAAGCCTGATCAGAGCAACAAGCCGGGCCAGACCAATCCGCCGGCCAAGCCGGCCGACAGTAAGTAATCCGCGCGGCGTCATAGACGCTGCATGGATGCAAAAGCCCGGCGCGCTGCCGGGCTATTTTTTTTAGGGAGTCTCGAATGACGAAACTTCAGGATCAAGAACGCCGAGACCAGGAGCGCCAAGACCAGGAGCGCAGTGCCAAAACGATGGTCGAAAACCAAAAGTGGCTCGACAAGAACGTCGACAACGTTGTCAGGGCCAGCAACCCCGAAGCCGCGGACCTCGACCGCTGGAATGCCGACGGCGGTTCCCCGAAGGGCGGAGATCGACAATGACAATGCGCAAGTTCGGTCGGACCATCAAGATGCCCTCCACTCTGGCCATCAAGCACCAGATTTTGAAAGCGCGGCACGACGAGGAAATGCAGGAAAAGGCCGCTTTGGCTGTCAAAGCCATCACCGATATCGGCGAGACGACCGATAAAGCGGACTGAAAGAGCCCTGCTGACGGCCCAGTCAGCCTTCCGACGCAAATTTATTGGCGATAAAACAAGCGCTCACCTCGCATCGAGACGGAACTCGCCCTGATTGTATTCTTGATTTACTCGCGTCAATTTACGTCGCGTTTACAACCCACCTTTAGGCTACACGCACCCGTTGAACAGGGCGGGGTTTGGCACTGTCTGGAGTGGAGTGATGCGTATGGTGAGAAAGCTCAGCGCCTTCTTTGAAGACGAGAGTGGCGCCACGGCGATCGAATACGGCCTGATCGCCGCTGGCATTGCGGTGGCGATCATCGCGATGGTCAACACGATCGGCACCCAGCTGAATACAAGTTTTACGTCGATCTCTAATCAGCTCAAGTAAACGGCACTCAGAGCCCGACGCAAACCACTCCCTGACGGGGGTGGTTTTTTGTTGCCGCCTCAATCCAGTTCCACCACAAGGCCGTCGCGAATGGTCACGCGGCGGTCCATGCGAGCGGCGATATCCATATTGTGCGTGGCAATGATGGTGGCGAGCCCCGACGCACTGACCAGTTGATTGAACGCCGCGAACACATGCTCCGCGGTCTTGACGTCCAGATTGCCGGTCGGCTCGTCGGCGAGAAGGATGCGCGGCGCATTGGCCACAGCGCGGGCAATCGCGACGCGCTGCTGTTCGCCGCCGGACAACTCGGCGGGGCGGTGGTTGAGGCGCGCCTTGAGGCCCAGATAACCGAGCAGTTCGGCCGCCCGCTTCTTCGCCTCGGCGCGTCCGAGACCGCGGATGAGCTGCGGCAGCACCACATTCTCCAGCGCCGTGAATTCAGGCAGCAGATGGTGCGACTGATAGACGAAGCCGATCTCGACGCGGCGAATGCGCGTGCGCTCGGCGTCCGGCAGGTTCGCGGTCGCCTTGCCGCCGATATAGACATCGCCGTGATCGGGATGTTCGAGCAGCCCGGCAAGATGCAGCAGCGTCGATTTGCCGGCACCGGAGGGCGCCACCAGCGCGACCGACTGCCCCGGCCATAGCGCCAGTTCGGCCCCGCGCAGGATATCCAGCGTGGCTTCGCCCTGGCTGTAATGGCGCTCGACCTGGTGCATGAACAGGATCGGCACGTCCTGCGCCACACCCTCTTCGACCACGGTCTCGGTCTCGACGATGATCTCACTCATAACGCAGCGCCTCCACCGGATCGAGACGCGCCGCGCGCCAGGAGGGGTACAGCGTCGCGAGCAGCGACAGGACCAGCGCCATCAGCACAACAGCCACGGTCTCGCCGGTGTCCATACGCGCCGGCAGATGCGAGAGGAAATACAGCTCCGGCGAGAACAGTTCGGTATTGGTCAGCCATGACAGGAAGCGGCGGATGCTTTCGATGTTCAGGCACACCACCACGCCGAGCAGGAAGCCGACAATGGTGCCGACCACGCCGATCGCCGCGCCGGTGATCAGGAACACGCGCATGATCGCCCCTTGCGTCGCCCCCATGGTGCGCAGAATGGCGATGTCCTGGCCCTTGTCCTTCACCAGCATGATGAGGCCGGAGACAATGTTGAGCGCTGCCACCAGCACGATCAAGGTCAGGATGAGGAACATGACGTTGCGCTCGACCTGTAGCGCGTTGAAGAAGGTGGCGTTGCGCTGGCGCCAGTCGATGATGAAGATCGGCCGCTTGGCAGCGTCCTGCACCGCCTTGCGGTAGACATCGACCCGGTCGGGATTGTCGGTATAGACCTCGATAGCGGTGACATCGCCGGCGCGGTTGAAATAGGCCTGCGCCTCCTTCAGCGGCATGAACACCATGGCACTGTCGTATTCCGACATGCCAATCTCGAACACCGCGGCGATCTTGTAGACCTTGATGCGCGGCGTCGTACCCATGGGCGTCACCGCGCCCTTCGGCGACACCAGCGTGATGTTGTCGCCAGCGCGCAGCGAAAGCTGGTCGGCCAGACGCCGGCCGATGGCAACGCCCTGTCCGTCGTCAAAACCGCCGAGCGAGCCCTGCTTGATGTTGTTGACGATGGACGGCAGGCCTTCCATGTCCTTGAGGCGGATGCCGCGGATCAGCACGCCGCCGGCATTGAACGGCGAGGACGCCAGCGCCTGCCCCTCGACGATCGGCGCGGCGAGCCTCACGCCCTGCGCCTGCGAGATGCGCGCGGCGACCTCGTCCCAGTCGGTCAGCGGCTTTTCCAGCGGCTGCACCAGAAGATGGCCGTTGAGGCCGAGGATCTTGTCGAGCAGTTCGGCGCGAAAGCCGTTCATCACTGCCATGACGATGATCAGGGTAGCCACGCCCAGCATGATGCCGAGGAAGGAGAACCCGGCAATGACCGAGATGAATCCCTCTTTGCGACGCGCGCGCAGATAGCGCAGCGACAGCATCCATTCGTACCGCGAGAACGGTCGCGTGCCGCTTGGCTCAGACATTGGTGAAGAACCCCATCCGGGTTGGGTTTTCACACGATTCGGGCGGTTTCGTGGGCGGAAAAGCCGAGCCGGACCACAGGTTTATTCTCATCCGTCTTTCCGGGGCGCGGCCGTAGCGCGAACCCGGCATTCGGCAAGGTCCTCATGCGCATCTGGGTTCCGGATTTGCCGGCCGGCTCGCGTCCCGGACGCTGGTCACCGCCCCAGCAGATCCACCGCCGCCGCCGGCGACATCTGCTCCTTCTCGCCGGTCTTGCGGTTCTTGATCTCGACCTTGCCTTCCGCGAGCCCGCGCGGGCCGACCATGACCTGCCACGGCAGGCCGATCAGGTCGGCATTGGCAAACTTGGCGCCAGCGCGCTCGTCGATGTCGTTGTAGAGGACATCGACGCCCTTGGCGGTGAGTTCGGCGTAAAGCTGGTCGCAGGCACCGTCGGTCGCGGCATCGCCCTGCTTGAGGTTCAGAAGCGCGACCTTGAACGGCGCCACCGGCTCCGGCCAGACGATGCCGGCCTCGTCATGCGAGGCCTCGATGATCGCCGCAGCGAGCCGCGACGGGCCGATACCGTAGGAACCCATATGCACCGGCACTTCCTTGCCATCGGCGGTGGCGACCACCGCCTTCATCGGCAGGGAATACTTGGTGCCGAAGTAAAAGATGTGACCGACCTCGATACCACGCGCCGATACCTGGGCATCGGCGGGAACGGCGGCGTATTTGTCCGGCTCGTGCATGTCTTCCGTCGCCGCATAGAGCGAAGTCCACTGATCGACCGTCTTCTGCAGACCGGCGATGTCGTCGAAATTCACCTTCTCGTCCGGCACGGCCATGCCGAGATAGTCCTTGTGGCAGAACACCTGGGACTCGCCGGTGTCCGCCAGCACGATGAATTCGTGTGACAAGTCGCCGCCGATCGGCCCGGTGTCGGCGCGCATCGGGATGGACGTCAGGCCAAGACGCTTGAAGGTGCGCAAATAGGCGACGAACATCTTGTTGTAGGAATGCCGCGCGCCAGCCTCGTCGACGTCGAACGAGTAAGCATCCTTCATCAAGAATTCGCGGCCGCGCATCAGGCCGAAGCGCGGGCGCACTTCGTCGCGGAACTTCCACTGGATGTGATAGAGGTTGAGCGGCAGATCCTTGTAAGAGCGCACCGAGGCGCGGAAGATCTCCGTGATCATTTCCTCGTTGGTCGGACCGTAGAGCATCTCGCGCTCGTGACGGTCCTGGATGCGCAGCATCTCCTTGCCATAGGCGTCATAGCGACCGCTCTCGCGCCACAGTTCGGCCGACTGGATGGTCGGCATCAGCAGTTCGATGGCGCCGGAGCGATTCTGCTCCTCGCGCACGATCTGCTCGATCTTGCGCAGCACCCGCAGCCCCAGCGGCAGGAAGGCATAAATGCCGGCCGCCTCCTGGCGCATCATGCCGGCGCGCAGCATCAGACGGTGCGAGACAATCTCGGCCTCGCGGGGCGGTTCGCGGAGCGTGGGCAGAAAGTAGCGGGACAGGCGCATGGGGTCAGGCCGGCTTTTCGTGGGTGAAACAGGGGGTTAGTGAAAGCGGATCGGACCCAAAAAGACAAGGGCCCCACTCGGCCCCATCCTGAGAGCACGCTTTGTGGCGCGGGTCTCGAAGGACGAGGCCGCCCCATGGTTCGAGACGGGCCTACGGCCCTCCTCGCCATGAGGCGTATTAAAGGCTGAAATGCGCGTAGGCCTTGAGCTTTTCGAGGTGTTGCACGACGGGGAAGGAGATCCAGGCCCGGTCGGTCAAATGCGGTACACGGGACACGTCGATCACCGTGGCGAGCCGCCGCAGGTAATAGAGCTCCTCCTTCGACTGCACGCTGAAAGCCGCGAACTCTTGCTGACCATCGCGCAGGTCGTTGTCGGAATAGACGTCCTCGAACCGGCTCATCCAGCCGTCCCGGCCGGGGTTGAGGCCGGCGCCCTCGCCGAAGGCGACCTTGGCGCGGTCGCGGATGACGGCCGGCAATTCGTCCGGGTACAGGTCGTAGAGATCGCGCAGCGGCATCTTGCCGGTCGGCAGCCCGTCGACGGCGCGGACCAGGGCCTCCGGAGCGAGCCCGAGCGCATAGTTGACGACAGCCGGATCGAGGAACGGCTCGCGCATTTCCAGCGATTGCCGCATCGAGCAGCGATCGACGCGCTGCAGGCTGACGCGATGCATCAGCGACAGGCACTCATCGCGACACTGCGCACCATCGGCCGGGCTTTCATGAAAGGCGATTTCAAGGGGGGCGTAACCGCAGAACAATTCGTCGGCACCCTCCCCGCACAGCCCAACGCGGAAACCGTCGCGCTGCATGGCCTTGCTGGCTTCGAGCGAAGCCAGCGCGCCGCGGATCAGATTGGGCTCGAAGGATTCAGTGGCGGTGATGACATCGTCGATCGAAGCGAATGCCTCAGGGCTCTGCGTATCGAAGGGCACGACCCGCAGATCGTAACCAGTCTTAGCGGCATAGGCTTCGGCGAAGCGATAATCCGGCGCGTCCGGTCCGCCGACGAAATAGCCCGGCGCTTCGGGGCGGAGCTGCCGCGCGTAATGCGCCACCAGCGTTGAATCGATGCCGCCCGAGAACCACGTCGCGACCGGCAGATCCGGCGGCAGACGGCGTTCGACGGCGCCGCGCAGAATGTCATCGAGCACGCGGGCCGAACTTTCCACCGGCCGATCGACGCGCGGATAAATCGGCGAGCGATAGCGCGCCACGGTCTTCTTCGACATGGCATAGCCCGGCGGCAGCAGCATCACATCGCCCACCGGCACGACGTCGAGCAGCGGCTTCATTTCCGAGCAGAATAGAAATCTCGCGCCCTGCTGCATGACATAGAGCGGCTTGACGCCGAACGGGTCGCGCGCGGCCAGAAACTCCCCGCTGACCAGATCAATGGCGACGAAGGCGTACATGCCGTTGAGCCGCTCGAGCGCACGATGGCCCCAGACCTGCAGGGCATTGGCCAGCACTTCGGTGTCGGAATGGGTGCGGAAGCCGACGCCGAGCTCTTCAAGCTCGCGACGCAACTCGACATGATTGTAGATCTCGCCGTTGTAAGACACTGCGAGCCGGCCGAAGAACGAGACTTGCGGCTGGGTGCCGTGTTCGGCATCGACGATGCGCAAACGCCGCGTACACATCGCGACATCCGGAAACGGCGTGAATAGCGGATCGGTGATATCGCCGCGATGCAGAATGCCGTCGATCAGACGCGCGACGGTGAGTTCGGCGTCAGGCCAACCGATCGCAACCGCAAACCCGCACATCGGTCATGACTCCGCGCTATCGCCCTGCGCGCCCACATGAATCGGGGCGCCGTTCAGGATGCGTTTACGATAGCGACCGCGCGGTTAACCGCTGCTTAAATACGGACCCATGCGATTTCGGCGATGACCTCCCAGCGCTCCGCAGAACCGGCAACACCTGAGGGGCTGGCACCGGCCAAAAGTTAATGGTAGGTGAATCGTCAAGGGGTATTGGAATGCGTCTGGGTTGGCGTCAGTGGGTATCGGTTCTCGCGATGTACGTCATCGCGCTGAATACGATTCTGTGGGCCGCCCTGGCTCCCGTCCCCGCCGCCGGCTCGTTCGATCCCCTCTCCGCCATCTGCCATAACGTCGCGCAAACCGCCGACCAGACTGCTCAAGCCCCCGACGGACAGCCCGCCAAGCCGAGCAAGGCCTGCGACCACTGCAGCCTGTGCAGCGCGACGCCGTTTTCGTCGAACGGCATCGACAGCGTGCTCGCCGGCATTCTCGAGCCCGGCCGTTTGCTGCGCGTTCTGCAGCCGTCCGACGCGGCGCATACCACGAGCGTCGACGCCTCCCCCAGCCTCGCCCGCGGTCCTCCGATCCACAACGTCTGAACGTAACGCGACGGTTTTGTCGCGCGCTCATCGTTTGTGGAAAGGACCGGAATTATGCCCACCAGCCGTTGGCTCGGCTGCGCATCGCTCTATGCGATCGCGCTGATATCGCCTGCAAATGCTCAATCGACCGTTCAACTGCCTCAGGTCGTCGTCCAAGGCGACACCAACCCGTCGCTGGTGACGCCAACCATCGAACGAGCGCAGCGCGACATCGAACAGACGCCCGGCGGCGTCGAGATCGTGCCCGACTCCGCCTTCAAGGACGGCCCGGCGAATACGGTCAAAGACGTCGTTGGCTGGGTGCCCGGCGTTATCGCGCAGCCGAAGTCGAACATCGACAACCGGCTGTCGATCCGCGGCTCGGGCCTGACACGCAATTACGGCAATCGCGGCATCAACCTGTCGATCGACGGCATTCCGATCAATTCGTCCGACGGCCTGTTCGACGTGTTCGAGATCGACCCGACCGCCTACCGCTATGTCGAGGTCTACAAAGGCGCCAATGCGCTGCGCTACGGCGCCAATGCCCTCGGCGGCGCCATCAATTTCGTGATGCCGACCGGTCGCGACGCCGCGAAATTCGACGCGCGCTTCGATGCCGGCAGCTTCGGTTATGTGAAAGGCGCGGCCAGTACGGCCGGCGTCTATGGCCAGCACGACTACTTCATCAACGCCTCGGCACAGCGCGAAGACGGCTATCGCGACCACAGCAACGGCCATATCGAGCGCCTCAACTCGAACTTCGGCTATCGGTTCTCGCCCAATGCCGAAACGCGCTTCTATGTGAACGCCAATTCATGGCGCCAGCGCCTGCCGGGCGAACTCACCAAGTCAACCGCGTTGAATGCGCCGCGCACCGCCGATCCCGACTTCGTAGCGCAGGACCAGCAACGCAATATCGACTCGATCCGCATCGCCAACAAGACGACGCTGCGCCTTGACGCGACCACCATCGACCTCGGCATCTACACCCACCAGCGACATGTCGATCATCCGATCTATCGCTATCTCGACTTCACCGTGGCCGATTACGGCGGCTTCGCCCGCGCCACCGACGAGCGCAACATCGGCGGCTATCGCAACCATCTCGTCATGGGCGTCAATGCGCTCGTTGGCACGATGGACTACCAAGAATACACGAATGTCGCCAACGCGACCAAGGGTGCGCTGCTGTTCTCGACGCTGGACAAGTCGCAGAACTATTCCATCTACGCGGAAAACTCGTTCTACTTCCTGAAAAACGTCGCCTTTGTGCTGGGCGGACAGTTCCTGCATGCCGTACGCGACCGGCAGGACAAGTTCCTGTCCGACGGCGACCAGTCCGGCCGCCGCACCTACGACATCTTCAGCCCGAAAGTCGGCCTGCTGTGGGACGTCGATCCGGGCTGGCAGGTCTACGGCAACATCGCGCGCAGCGCCGAGGTGCCGACCTTCGACACCAATACTTTTGCCGCGCCGGCCAGCACCAATGTCGACGCGCAAACCGCAACTACCTACGAAATCGGCACGCGCGGACGCCGGCCGGATGTCACCTGGGATTTGTCGGTCTACCACGCGCGGCTCAAGAACGAATTGCAGTGCCTCACGACCGCACCGTGGGCGCTCTGCACCGTCACCAATGCCGATCGCACTGTGTATCAAGGCATCGAGGCGGGCTTTGGCTTCGCATTCCTGAAGTCGATCCACGCACAGGACGACCGCGTCTGGCTCAACGTCTCTTACACCTATAGCGACTTCCGGTTCGACGGCGACGCCACCTGGGGCAACAACCGCCTGCCCGGCGTGCCGCCGCATATGCTCAAGGCCGAGGTTCTCTACAAGAATCCGAACGGGTTCTATGCCGGTCCCAATATCGAGTGGATGCCGCAGTCCTTCTACGCCGACAATGCCAACACGCTAACGATCGATCCTTACGCCTTGCTGAATTTCAAGGTCGGCTATGACCGCGGCACGGGCTGGTCCGGCTATGTCGAAGGCCGCAACCTGTTCGACAAGCGATACATCTCGACGACGATGACGGCCGGAACCGCGACGGCCAACTCAGCCCTGTTCAATCCGGGTTACGGCCGCGCCGTCTATGCCGGCCTCCGCCTGAAACTATAGGAGGCCGCATGAAACTCTTGCGCCTCTTCACGATTGCCGCGGCCGTCGTCCTGACCGCGGCGGGCGCATACGCCGAATGGCGCGATCCGCCCCAGGCGAGCGCCATCCGGCACGCTTTGATGGCCGCCTTCGACAAACCGGAGCAGCGGCTTGCCGTCGAGCCGGTCGCCGTCGTTGGCGATCACGCGGTCGCCAGTTGGACGCAAGGCGACATGGGCGGCCGCGCACTGCTTCGGCTCAAGAGCGGCACCTGGACGATCATTCTCTGTGCCGGCGATCAGCTGCTCGATCCGAACGCACTGATCCACGCCGGCATCGCAGAGGTTTCGGCCAAACAGCTCGTCGCCATCGTCAAAGATGCCGGACGTCAAACACCACCGGAGCGCGTTGCGATGTTCTCGCGCTTCGAGGGTCTCGTCTCGATGGACGATCATTCCCACCCTCAACCTCATCAGAAGCACTGACAAGGACAACGGCCATGAAACGCAAATCAACCATCGCCCTCGCCACCGCGCTGTTCGCTGCCGTCGGCGCCAGCCCGGCGCTCGCCCACATCACGCTGGAAAAGAAGGAAGCCCCGGTCGGATCGTTCTACAAAGCGGTGCTCAGCGTCCCGCATGGCTGCGACGGCGCCGCCACCGTAAAGGTTTCGGTGCAGATTCCCGAAGGCATCATTTCAGTCAAGCCGATGGTGAAGCCCGGCTGGACGCTCGAGGTGAAACGTGGCGACTATGCCAAGCCCTACAGCTACCTGCACGGTGCCAAGCTGACTCAAGGGCCTAAGGAAGTCATCTGGTCGGGCGGCAATATTCCGGACGCCTATTACGACGAGTTCACAATGCAGGCCTTCATCGCCGGCGAACTGGCGCCGAACACGACCATCTATTTCCCGGTGGTTCAGACCTGCGAAAAGGGCGAGCATCGCTGGATTGAAACGCCATCGACGCCCAAGACCGGCAGCGGGCATGGCGAACCGGCGCCGGCGCTGAAATTGCTGCCGGCCGCAACGAAGGCGCACTGACCATGAGACGTGTGTTCACGAAACACCAGGGTCTTCTGATCGCCGGCGCATTGGCGCTGGCGCCAATCTCGGCGCTGGCGCATGGCCATCTCGATCACGCGAAACCGGCGGTCGGCGCGACTGTCGCGGCGCCGAAGGAAGTGTCGCTGTGGTTCACCGAAGCGGTCGAGCCAAAGTTCTCCTCGATCGTGGTGCAGGACGCCAAAGGCACGGCGATGCAGATCGGCAAGGCCGAGGTCGCGGCGGACAATGCCGCGAACCTCAAGATCAAGGTCAAGCCGCTGACGCCCGGCGTTTATTCGGTGACGTGGAAGATTCTCTCGGTCGATACCCATCGAACGCAGGGCACTTTCAGCTTCACCGTGAGCCCGTAAGCGGAGCCCCGCGGGTGCTCGAACCGCTGGTCATCGTCCGCGCCGCTCATTTCGCCGCCTGCACGGTGGCCATGGGCACCCTCGTGCTCGCGCTGCTGACCGCGCGCGCGGGGGCGCGGAGCGGGCCGGCCGGCGGCGCGGGCGCCGAACAAGGCTTCCGCGGGCTGGCCCTGGCCGCGCTCGCGGTGGCGGCGGTGTCCGGCGCGCTGTGGCTAGCTCTCATCGCCGCCACCATTCTCGATGTCCCCCTTCCCGAGGTGTTTGGCGACGGTGGAATCACGACAGTCGCGCTGGACACACGCTTCGGCCGGATCGGCTGTCTGCGGCTGGCGCTGGTCCTGATCGCGGCGGCGTTGCTGCTGTGGAAAGGAAACGGCTGGACGGCCTTGGCGGCAACCACGGCGCTGATCGCAAGCGTCGCCATCATGGGCCATGCCGGGGCCGGGACCGGGATGACCGGTGCAATCCACCTGACATCCGACGTTATTCATCTCGCTGCGGCCGGCGCTTGGCTCGGGGCCCTGCCGGCGCTGGCGTGGCTGCTGTGGCGGAGCCGAACCGGGCCGGCCCAGGGCGCGCTCGCGGCGGAGGTCACCCGGCGCTTCGGCACAGTCGCGCTGATCGCCGTGGCAGCGCTCCTCGCCAGTGGCATCGTCAATACCGCCATTCTGGTCGGCTGGCCGACCGATCCATTAGCCACCACCTATGCCCGGGCGCTGGCGCTGAAGATCGGCCTGTTTGTCGCCATGCTGGCCCTGGCCGCCTTTAACCGGTTCCGGCTGACACCGGCGCTGCCGCGGCCGGGCGCGTTGCGCGCGTTGGCCGGCACGGCGCTGGCGGAGACGGGGCTCGGCCTCGGGGTTCTGCTGCTTGTGGGGCTACTCGGCACCCTGCCGCCGGCCGCACATGTGCATACGTCTTCAGCAGCGGTTAATCGTGAGGCAGCTTTCGTCCATATCCACACCGCGCAGGTAATGGCCGATCTGACCATCAACCCCGGACGGGCCGGCGTCTCCACGGCAACCGTCCAGCTCTGGCACGAAGATTACCGGTCCTACGCCGCTGATCGTGTCCGTTTAACCCTCGAACCCAAGAACAAGGCGCTTGAGACCGTGACCCGCGATGCGGCCGCAGGCCCTGACGGAACCTGGGTGGTGGGAAGCTTGCGTATACAATCCGGAGGCGAGTGGATAGCGCGGCTCAGCATCGAGCGCGGCGGCAGGGCGGTCGTTCTCGACGCTCCGGTCGTATTGGCGCAGTGCAGCAACGATTGCTGGTGACACCCCTGATTCCTTCGACTAGCATTCTTGTTACCGCGAGGCAGGATATCCGGCAGCAAGACCGGCGTTCCGACAAACGGTCCAAGTCTTGGGAGGAAAGTCTCCGGCGCGGAAAGCGCAGCCGCCCCGATCAAAAAGCCGCATAAGGCTCGGGGTTGAGAGACAGATACAACGACGAGCAGGGCACGGAGCCCTGCTCTTTTTTTTGCCCGGCGCGAATGGCGCCGAGCACGCCCCTCACGACACCGGCGGCTGCGAGATTCGCTTGAGGAATTCGAGCGGCAGCAGGTCGTAGACATACGCAAAGTACATCGCCGCGAAAATCGCCGCCGAGATCACGGTCGTATAGAGCACCTTGATCCAGACGCGATGAATGGCGGGTGCGCCGGGATCGGTGCCTTCGATGAAATCGCCGCTTTCGTGCTGGCTGCGCACGCCGAAGGGCAGAACGGCGAAGAACGTCACCCACCAGACGAGGACGTAGATCGCGATGATGGTGGTAACGGTCATGGCCGCTCCTTGCGCGGGTACTTCAAATTTCAGGCCTGCTCGAGCTCGACCAGCGTTCCGCAGAAATCCTTCGGATGCAGGAACAGCACCGGCTTGCCATGCGCGCCGATCTTTGGCTCGCCGTCGCCGAGCACGCGCGCGCCCTGAATCTTCAGCTTGTCGCGGGCGGCGATGATGTCATCGACCTCGTAACAGACGTGATGAATGCCGCCGTCCGGATTCTTGTCGAGAAATTTGGCGATCGGCGATCCCTCGCTCATCGGCTCGAGCAGCTCGATCTTGGTGTTCGGCAGATTGATGAACACGGTGAAGACGCCGTGGTCCGGCTGCGCCACCTTGTCCGTGACGTCGGCGCCGAGCGTGTCGCGATAGACCGCGGAAGCCTTGGCGATATCGCGCACGGCGATGGCAACGTGATTGAGACGACCGATCATGGCACTTCCCTACCTCTCACTTGGGGCCGGCAGAATTCATCATACGACGAGCACATGGACATGGCACATGGGCTTCTTGCCCCAGCGCTGCGACACCGTTGAGCGCACGGCGCGCCGAACGGCCTCCGCCAACGCGTCCGGATCGCCGCGGCGCTTGCGCGGCAGGGTTTCGTAGGTCGTCTCGATCGCATCCAACACGATGTCGTGCATCAGTTCGCCGCCGGCATCGCGCTCCGGAATGCCGATCATGTCGAATTCCGGGTCGGCGGCAAGCTCGCCGCGCTCGGTCAGCGCCAGCGCGACAGAAATGGCCCCGCCGAAAGCCAGCCGCTTGCGATCCGCGATGGTGCGGGCATCCGCCTGCACCAGCAGATAACCATCTTTATAAGTGCGGCCTGCCGGCACCTCGTCGATGATGGCGGCCTTGCCTTCGACCAGCCGCACCAGATCGCCGTTGCGGCACTGCACGACCTCGGGAATGCCCAGCGCGCGGCCGAGCTTGGCGTGCTCGGACAGATGCAGCGCCTCGCCATGGACGGGAATGAGGATCTTCGGCTTCACCCAAGTGAGCAACTGCTCGACTTCACCGCGGCGCGGATGGCCGGAAACGTGGACCATATGGGTGCGGTCAGTGATGACCTCGATGCCCTGATCAATCAGACCGTTGATAATGCGGCCGACCTCTTTCTCGTTGCCGGGAATGGTACGCGCCGAAAAAATCACGGTGTCGCCGCGCGACAAGGTGACATCCGGGTGCTGGTCCTCGGCGATGCGCGCCAGCGCCGCGCGCGGTTCGCCCTGGCTGCCGGTGCACAACGCCACCACCTTGTCCGGCGGCAGATAGCCATAGGCATCGACCGAGCGGAAAGCCTTCACACCGTCGAGCAGGCCGAGTTCACGCGAGATGGCGACGACACGGTCCATAGCACGGCCGACGACGACCACCTCGCGACCGGCTGCATCCGCCGCCAGCGCCACACTGCGAAGCCGCTCGACGTTGGACGCAAAGGTGGTGACGGCGACCCGCCCCTTGGCATTTTTGATCAGACCGGCGATGGTTTTTTCGACGTCGGATTCCGACGGCGAGATGCCGTCACGGACCGCGTTGGTCGAATCGCCGACCACGGCAAGGCAACCTTCCTCGCCAAGCGCCCGCAGTCTGGCCTCGTCAGTACCGGGCCCCAGCATCGGCGTCTTGTCGATCTTCCAGTCACCGGTGTGCAGCACCGTGCCGGCCGGCGTGCGGATAATGAGCGCAGTCGCCTCCGGGATCGAATGCGCCATCGCCACCATCTCGATGTCGAAGGTGCCGACATTGAAGCGATCGCCGGGACGGACGATGGTCACCGGAATTTCCGGCACGCCCGCCTCGCCGGCGCGCTTCGATTCAAGCAGCGCCGCGGTGAACGGCGTGGCATAGACCGGCACCTTCAGCTTCGGCCACAGATCGAGCAGCGCGCCGAAGTGGTCCTCGTGGGCGTGGGTGATAACGATGCCGGCGAGATTCTTGCGCTCCGAGACAAGGAAACCGATATCCGGCAGGATCAGATCGACACCCGGCAAGTGTTCTTCCTGCGCAAAGGAGACGCCAAGATCGACCGCCAGCCACGTCCGTTTGTGGTCATTGCCGAGGCCATAGACCGACAGGTTCATGCCGATTTCACCGACGCCGCCAAGCGGCGCGTAAACGAGGTCGGTGCGATTGCTGCTGTTGTTGTTCATGCTTGTCCAAATCCAAATACTTCACCGGCGGTGACGGCGGTGGTGCCATCCTCGCTCCGCACCAGAAGCCGGCCCTGTTCGTCCAGCCCGTCGAAAACTCCCGAGAACTCCCGCTCCGGCAAGCGCACCCTGATGTCCTGCCCGAGACCTGCGGCACGCTTGAGCCAGGCGCTGCGGATCGCGGCAAAGCCTTGCCCGCGGTCCCATTGCGCCAGCCGCGCCTGCATCGCCGCGGCCAGCGCGCGCAACAGCATTTCCGGCATGACATTCGCACCCGCCGTCCGCAGATCGGTCGCCGGATAAGGTGTGTCCGCCGGATGACTGGCGCAGTTGACGCCCATGCCGATAACGGCGGCGAAGGGCGGCCCGCTCTCGGCCTCGATCAGGATACCCGCGATCTTGGCGCCACCGAGCAGAACGTCATTGGGCCATTTCACCGTGAGCAATGGTCCAAGGTGCGGCGCGCGGTCGGCAACGGCGTCATGCAGCGCCAGCGCGGCGACGAAAGACAGTTGCGCGGCAATGGCCTGCGGTGCGGGATCGGTCAGCAGCAATGACGAATAGAGATTGCCGACTGGCGAGGCCCATTCCTTGCCGCGGCGGCCGCGACCGATTTCCTGCTGCGCGGCGGTGATCCACAACGGGCCGCGCTCGCCGGTACGCGCACGCACCAGCGCTTCGGCATTGGTCGAGCCGAGACTGTCAAAAGCTATGTGCCGGACCCCCGCCAGGTCCGTGGCTTCGCGGTTCATCTCGTTAGCGGCGCGTGGTCTTATCCGATTTCAGGATCACGCGCTGCGCGTCATACGCGCACTAGAATAGCGATTTGGCCGCCGCCGTTGCTGCGCCGATGAGCGGCGCGGGATACAGGAAGAAGACAATGTTCAGCGTACCGAACACGGCGAGCATCAGCCCGACCAGAACCGGTATGCGCTGGAACGCCGGCGCCGGCTGGTCGAAATACATCACCTTGACGATGGCGAGATAGTAGAATGCGCCCACCACGCTCGACAGCACCCCAAGCACGGCGAGCGTGAACAGCCCGGCATTCACGGCGGCAAGGAAGACATAGAACTTGCCGAAGAAGCCGGCGAGCGGCGGGACGCCGGCGAGCGAAAACAGCAGCATCGCCAGCATGAAAGCCATTGTCGGCTTGGTGCGCGACAGGCCCGACAGGTCGCTGATATTCTCGACCATCACTCCGTCGCGGCGCATCGACAGGATGCAGGCGAAGGTGCCGAGCGTCATGCCGACATAGATCGTCATGTAGATCAGCACGCCCTGCACGCCTTCGGCGGTGCCGGCGGCAAGACCGACCAGTGCAAAACCCATATGGCCGATCGACGAATAGGCCATCAGGCGTTTGATGTTCTTCTGGCCGATCGCAGCGAAAGCGCCGAGCGCCATCGAGGCGATGGCGACGAAGACGACAATCTGCTGCCAGGAATGGGTGACACCCGGAAACGCAACGATGGTGGCGCGGACGAAGATGGCGATGCCGGCAACCTTTGGCGCTGCGGCGAAGAACGCCGTGACCGGCGTCGGCGCGCCCTCATAGACGTCCGGCGTCCACATGTGGAACGGCACGGCCGAGATCTTGAAGCAGAAGCCGGCGAACAGGAACACGATGCCGAAGATCAGCCCGGTGCCCGCACCGCCCTGCGCCGCTTTGGCGATACCGGCGAAGTTCACGGTGCCGGTGAAGCCGTAGATCAGCGACGCGCCGTACAGCAGCATGCCGGACGACAGCGCACCGAGCACAAAATATTTGAGGCCCGCTTCGGTCGATTTGGCGTTGTCGCGGTTCGACGAAGCGATGACGTAAAGCGGCAGGCTCATCAGCTCGAGGCCGAGATAAAGCGCGATCAGGTCGTTGGCCGAAATGAGCACCAACATGCCGAGCGTGGCGAGCAGCACCAGCACGCCGTATTCGGCCTTCTGCAGGTTCTCTTTGGTGAGATAGTCCAGCGACAGGATCAGCGTGCCGGCGGAGCCGGCCAGCGTCAGCAGCTTGAGGAAGCGCGCGAAGTCGTCGACGACGAAGCTGCCGTCGAACAAGGTGACGCGGCCGGCCGGCAGCCAGACGATCAGCGCGCCGATGCCGATCAGCAGCAGGATACACAGGGTATTGACGAAGCGCGCCGAGCGCTCGCCGACGAACACCGACAGCATCAGCAGCGCCATGGCGCCGATCGCCAGCACGATCTCCGGGAAGATCGGCTGCAGCGCGTTTATCGAGGTCAAGGTATTCATCGCGTGGCGCTCACCGGGGTAACGCTGGCCTCAAGGCGCGCATCGGCCGCGGCCGCCGCCTTGCTGCCCTCTTCTTTGGCCGTCTTCACTGCCTTGCCGTAGCCGTCGAGCAAATGCGCGATCGAGGCCGACGACATGTCGAGCACAGGCTTCGGCGCAACGCCGAACAGGATGGTCAGTACGACCAGCGGCGCAAAAATCAACGCTTCGCGCAGGCCCATGTCGCGGATGCCCTCGACCGCCGGCTTGAGCGTGCCGAAGGCAATCTTCCGGTACAGCCACAGCGCATAGGCCGCCGACAGAATGACGCCGATGGTGGCGAAGGTCGCGACCGGAATGTTGACCTTGAAGGTGCCGATCAGCGTCAGGAATTCACCGACGAAACCGGAGGTGCCCGGCAGGCCGACATTGGCCATGGTGAACAGCATGAAGACGAAAGCGAACACCGGCATGCGGTGCGCAAGACCACCGTAGAACGCGATCTCGCGGGTGTGCATGCGGTCGTAGATAACGCCGACGCAGAGGAACAGAGCGCCGGAGACGATGCCGTGCGAGATCATCTGGAACACCGCGCCGGACACGCCCTGATGGGTCGCGGCGAAGATGCCCATGGTGACGTAGCCCATATGCGCGACGGAGGAGTAAGCGATCAGCTTCTTGATATCCTCCTGCATCAGCGCCACCAGCGAGGTGTAGACGATGGCGATGACCGACATGGTCCAGACCAGCGGCGCGAAGTAGTCGCTCGCGATCGGAAACATCGGCAGCGAGAAGCGCAGGAAGCCGTAGCCGCCCATCTTCAGGAGGATCGCCGCCAGAATGACAGAGCCTGCGGTTGGGGCCTCGACGTGAGCGTCCGGCAGCCAGGTGTGGACCGGCCACATCGGCATTTTCACCGCAAAAGAGGCAAAGAACGCCAGCCAGGCCCAGTATTGCATCCCCGCCGGGAAGCCGTGGCGGAGCAGCGTCGGGATATCGGTCGTGCCCGCCTGCCAGTACATCGCCATGATGGCGAGCAGCATCAGCACCGAGCCGGCGAAAGTGTAGAGGAAGAACTTGAAGCTGGCATAGACGCGACGCGGACCGCCCCAGATGCCGATAATCAGGAACATCGGGATCAGGCCGCCTTCGAAGAACAAATAGAACAGCACCAGATCGAGCGCGGCGAAGGTGCCGATCATCAGCGCCTCCAGAACCAGGAAGGCGATCATGTATTCCTTCACCCGGCGCTGCACCGAGGTCCAGCTCGCGAGAATACAGATCGGCATCAGCGCCGTGGTCAGGATGATAAACGGCAGCGAAATGCCGTCGACGCCCATGTGATAGGAAGCGACCCCGAGCCAGTCGTGCTTCTCGGTGAACTGGAACTCCGGCGACGACGGATCGAAGCGGCGCACCAGCACCAGCGACACTGCGAAGGTGATCGACGTGGTCCACAGCGCGATCCAGCGCGCGGTGCCCTTGGCAATCGGTCCGTTGCCGCGCGCCATGATCAGCACGAGCAGCGCGCCGAGGATCGGCAAGAAGGTGACGACGGAGAGCACAGGCCAAGCCATCTCAGTGCACTCCCGCCGAGAACATGAACCAGGTGATGAACAGCGCCGCGCCGATCAGCATGGCGAAAGCGTAGTGGTAAAGGTAGCCGCTCTGCAGCCGCACCACGTTGCGCGTCACGTCAAGCACGCGGGCCGAGACGCCATCGGGGCCAAAGCCGTCGATGAGCCAGCCATCACCCTTCTTCCACAGCGAGCGACCTAGCCATTTGGCCGGACGGACGAAGATGAAATCGTACAGCTCGTCGAAGTACCACTTGTTGAGCAGGAACTTGTAGAGCGCCTCGTGCTGCCGCGCGAGTTCGACCGGGATATCCGGACGGCGGATATAGAACTGCCAGGCAATCGCGAAGCCGATGACCATCATCACCGTCGGCAACAGCGCGATGTGCATCGGGATGTGATGGATTTCCTCAAGGATGTGATTGTTCGGCCCGAACTTGAGCGATTCACGGAAGAAATGCTCGACGCCGTGGCCGGCGAAAATTTCCTTGAACGGCAGGCCGGCGAGGAACGAACCCGCCGCCAGCACGGCGAGCGGGATCAACATCACCATCGGGCTCTCGTGCGCTTCCTTCCAGTGCTTCACGTCATGCGGCTTGCCGTGGAAGGTCTTGAATACCAGACGCCATGAGTAGAACGAGGTCAGGAGCGCCGCGGTGACGGTGCAGACGAAGGCATAGAGCGCCATCGGGTTCTTGGCGACGAAGGCGGATTCGATGATGGCGTCCTTGGAGAAGTAGCCGGCCGTCAACGGGAAGCCTGTCAGCGCCAGCGTGCCGATCAGCATCACGACATAGGTGAACGGGATGCGATCCTTGAGCCCGCCCATGTTGCGGATATCCTGCTCATGGTGCATCGCGTGGATGACCGAGCCGGCACCCAAGAACAGCAGCGCCTTGAAGAAGGCATGCGTGAACAGGTGGAACATGCCGATCGAATAGGCGCCTGAGCCCATCGCAACGAACATGTAACCGAGCTGCGAACAGGTCGAATAGGCGACGATGCGCTTGATGTCGTTCTGAACGAGTCCGATCGTGGCGGCAAAGATGGCCGTGGTGGCGCCGATGAACGTGACAAACGTCTGCGCGTTCGGCGCCAGTTCGAACAAAGGCGACAGGCGCGCCACCATGAACACACCGGCGGTCACCATGGTCGCAGCGTGAATGAGCGCGGAAACCGGCGTCGGGCCTTCCATGGCATCCGGTAGCCAGGTGTGCAGCAGGAACTGCGCCGACTTGCCCATCGCGCCCATGAACAGGAACAGGCAGATCAAGGTCATCGCATCGGCCTGCCAGCCGAAGAAGTTGATCATCTTGCCGGTCAGCGTCGGCGCCTGGGCAAAGATGGTGTCGAAGTCGACCGCCCCGGTCAGAGCGAACAGCGCGAAGATGCCGAGCGCGAAGCCGAAATCGCCGACGCGATTGACGACAAAGGCCTTGATGGCCGCTGCATTGGCTTCAGGCTTGTAATACCAGAAGCCGATCAGCAGGTAGCTGGCGAGACCCACGCCTTCCCAGCCGAAGAACATCTGCACCAGGTTGTCGGCGGTCACCAGCATCAGCATGGCGAAGGTGAATAGCGACAGGTAGCCGAAGAAGCGCGGGCGGTAAGGCTCTTCGTGCATGTAGCCGATCGAGTAGAGATGCACGAGCGCCGACACCGTGTTGACGACGACCAGCATCACAGCGGTGAGCGTGTCGATGCGCAGCGCCCATTCGATGCGCAGATTGCCGGACACCACCCAGTCCATGATCGGAATGCGGACGTCCGGGCCGTTGAATCCGACCTGGACCAGCGCGATCCAGGACAGGATCGCAGAGACCATCAGCAGCGTCGTGGTGATCAGTTCGGCCGTGCGCGAGCCGGCCGCGGCCGGTTCGACCGGGCCATGACCATGATCGTCGTGACCATGATCGCCGTGACCGTGGGCGCCGTGCCCGTGGTCGTGCGCATGCGCGTGATGGGTCGACGACGACACGCCCTCTTCATCACCGGGCGGCGGTGCTTCGCCGGGGAAACGGGCGCGCGCGCCAAGAAGCGCGATCAGGCCGGCGAGAATGGCCCCGAGCAGCGGAAGAAAGACAATAGCCTGATACATGAGGAGGCTCAGCCCTTCATCATATTGATGTCCTCAACCGCGATGGTGCCGCGGTTGCGGAAGAAGACGACGAGAATGGCAAGGCCGATGGCGGCTTCGGCCGCGGCGACAGTGAGCACCAGCAACGCGAAAATCTGCCCGGTGATGTCGCCCAGATGCGTCGAAAACGCCACAAGGTTGATGTTGACCGACAACAGGATCAGTTCGATCGACATCAGGATGATGATGACGTTCTTGCGGTTCAAGAAGATGCCGAAGATGCCGAGCGTAAACAGGATCGCGGCAACCGACAGATAGTGACCTAGCCCAATGGTCATGCCGCGCTCCCCGCATCCTTGCTCGAGATTTCGTTGGAGCCCAGCCCCTGCCCGGTTTTGACCTTGACGACCTTCATCGCCATGGCCGGCGTGCGCGCGACCTGATCGGCGATGGACTGGCGCTTGACGCGCTCCTTGTGGCGCAGGGTCAGCACGATGGCGCCGATCATGGCGACCAGCAGGATCAGCCCCGAAATCTGGAAGAAGTAGACATACTTCGTGTAGAGCACGAGGCCGATCGCCTCGGTGTTCGTCACGTTGGTCGGAATCGGCGCGGTGATCGCACCTTTGGTCGCAGGCGCAATCGCCCAGGTGCCGACCACCAGCAGAATCTCGGCAAGGAAGATGCCGCCGATCACCATGCCAACCGGCAGATACTGCAGCACACCTTGCTTGAGCTCGGCGAAATCGACGTCGAGCATCATGACGACGAACAGGAATAGCACCGCGACCGCGCCGACATAGACGACGACCAGGATCATCGCCAGAAATTCGGCACCCATCATCACGAACAGGCCCGACGCATTGACGAAGGCCAGAATGAGATAGAGCACCGAATGCACCGGGTTCTTCGACGCGATCACCATGAAGGCGCTCGCGACCAGAACGCAGGCAAAGAGATAAAAGAAGACGGCGGCGGCGGTCATCGGGCTTACCTATAAGGCGCGTCGAGCGCGATGTTCTTGGCGATCTCGCGTTCCCAGCGGTCGCCGTTGGCGAGCAGGCGCGCCTTGTCGTAGTACAGCTCTTCTCGGGTCTCGGTGGCGAACTCGAAGTTCGGACCTTCGACAATGGCATCCACCGGGCAGGCCTCCTGGCACAGGCCGCAATAGATGCACTTCACCATATCGATGTCGTAACGCGTGGTGCGGCGGGTGCCGTCGTTGCGGCGCGGGCCGGCCTCGATGGTGATGGCCTGCGCGGGGCAAATCGCCTCGCACAGCTTGCAGGCAATGCAGCGCTCCTCGCCGTTCGGATAGCGGCGCAGCGCATGCTCGCCTCGGAAGCGCGGCGAAATGGGTCCCTTCTCGAAAGGATAATTCAGCGTCGCCTTGGGCGCAAAAAAGTAGCGCATCGCCAGCACGGTGCCGACGACGAATTCCCAGAGAAACAGTGCTTTGGCTGCGCCGACGAGTCTCATCGCGCCCTCACTTGATCGCAGCTTTGGCCAAATGGCCGTACTGCAGGAAGCCGGCGACGATCACGACCATCGCCAGCGACAGCGGCAGAAACACTTTCCAGCCCAGACGCATCAACTGGTCGTAGCGGTAGCGCGGCACGATCGCCTTCGCCATGGCAAAGCCGAAGAACAGGAACAGCGCCTTGAGCACGAACCAGATGACGCCCGGTACCCAGGTGAACGGCGCGTATGGCACCGGCGGCAGCCAGCCGCCAAGGAACAGGATGGTGCCCATGGCGCACATCGTGGCGATGGCCACGTATTCGCCGAGCATGAACATCATGTAGGGCGATGAGCCGTATTCGACCATGAAGCCGGCGACCAGTTCGGATTCCGCTTCGACGAGATCGAACGGCGGACGGTTGGTTTCCGCCAGCGCCGATATGAAGAAGATGACGAACATCGGGAACAGCGGCAGCCAATACCACGACAGCAGGCCGTAAGGACCGTTCTGCGCTTCCACGATCTTGGTCAGGTTGAGGGAGCCGGCGCACAGCAGCACGGTGATGATGACGAAACCGATCGAGACTTCGTAGGACACCATCTGCGCCGCCGAGCGCAGCGCGGCGAGAAACGGATATTTCGAGTTCGACGCCCAGCCGGCCATGATGATGCCGTACACGCCAAGCGAGGAAATCGCGAAGATGTACAGCACGCCGACATTGATGTCGGCGATCGCCCAACCAAGATTGACCGGGATCACCGCCCAGCCGGCCAGCGCCAGCACGCAGGTGACCAGCGGCGCCAAGAGGAACACGCCCTTGTTCGAGCCGGCCGGAATCACCGGCTCCTTGACAATGAACTTCAGAAGATCGGCGAAGGACTGCAGCAGCCCCCACGGGCCGACGACGTTCGGGCCACGGCGCATCTGCACCGCCGCCCAGATCTTGCGGTCGGCCAGCAGGATGTAGGCGATGCCGACGAGCAGCAGCACCAGCAGCAGCAGCGACTGCGCCAGGATGATGATCAGCGGCCAGAGCGTGGTCCAGAAGAAATCCATCTTCGCTCCCCTATTCCGCCGCCGTCAGCGTCAGCTTTTGCGCCGCCGCCTTGGCAAGCGCCGAGCACTCGGCCATCACGGCTGATGCGCGCGCGATCGGATTGGTGAAATAGAAGTCCGAAACCGGCGACACCAACGCGGACTTCTCCACCGTGCCGCCGAGCGACGAGAGCTTTTCAACGTCGGCCGCGGCGCCCGGTGCGATCTGGTCGATACGGGCCAGATGCGGATGCGCGGCATACAGCGCCTGGCGCAACCCCGGCAGCGAGTCATAAGGCAGCTTGGCGCCGAGCGCTTCCGACAGCGCGCGCAGGATCGCCCAGTCCTCACGGGCATCGCCCGGCGGGAACGCGGCGCGGGTCGCCAGCTGCACGCGGCCTTCCGTGTTGACGTAGGTCGCCGACTTTTCGGTGTAGGCCGCGCCGGGCAGGATGACGTCGGCGCGGTGCGCGCCACGATCGCCGTGAGTGCCGACATAGACGACGAAGGCGCCGGCAGGGACATCGACTTCGTCCACGCCAAGCAGGAACAGGACGTCGAGCGCATTGGCCTTCAGCATCGCACCGGTGTCGAGGCCGCCCTCGCCCGGCACGAAGCCGATATCGAGCGCGCCGACGAGGCTTGCTTCGGTGTGCAGGATGTTGAAGCCGTTCCAGCCGTCCTTGATGACGCCGAGCGACTTGGCCGCCTTCGCCAGTTGCGCGAGGATCGCCGCGCCATCGGCGCGGTTCAGCGCGCCCTGGCCGACAATGAACATCGGTTTCTGCGCCTTGGCCGGCGCATGATCAACAAACTGAGCCAGGCTGTCCGGCCCGGCGCCGAGATAGTTGTAGGTATAGGTCAGGTCGGCCTGCTCGCCGACAAGGCCGACCAGCAGATTGCCCTGACGCCAGCGCTTGCGGATGCGCGCGTTCAGCACCGGCGCTTCCTTACGCGGGTTGGTGCCGATCAGCATGATCGCGTCGGCCTGCTCGATGCCGGCAATCGTCGAGTTGAAGATGTAGCTGCCGCGGCCGTGCTTGGGATGCAGCGGCGAACCCGGGTAACGCGCGTCAATATTCTTGACGCCGAGCGTCGTCATCATACCCTTGAGCGCAAACATGTCTTCGACCGCAGCCAATTGGCCGGCGAGCGCGCCGACACGCGACGGCGAGGCGCCGCGCATCTTGGCCGCGATGGTCGCGAAGGCTTCCTTCCAGGTCGCCGGACGCAGGCGACCGTTCTCGCGCACGTATGGCTGATCGAGGCGCTGCGTGCGCAGGCCATCGACGACATGGCGCGTCTTGTCGGAAATCCACTCTTCGTTGATGTCGTCATTGGTACGCGGCAGGATGCGCATCACTTCGCGGCCGCGCGCATCGACGCGGATGGCCGAGCCAAGCGCGTCCATGACGTCAACCGACGGCGTCTTCGACAATTCCCACGGCCGCGCGGCAAAGGCGTAAGGCTTCGAGGTCAGTGCGCCAACCGGGCACAGATCGACGACATTCGACTGCAGCTCGGAGGTCATCGCGGCTTCGAGATAAGTCGTGATCTCCATATCTTCGCCGCGGCCGATGGCGCCCAGTTCCGACACGCCCGCGACTTCCGCAGAGAAGCGGATGCAGCGCGTGCACTGGATGCAGCGGTTCATCGAGGTCTTGACCAGCGCGCCGATATACTTGTCTTCCACGGCGCGCTTATTCTCGTGATAGCGCGTGTGATCGACACCGTAGGCCATCGCCTGATCCTGCAGATCGCACTCGCCGCCCTGATCGCAGATCGGGCAATCGAGCGGATGGTTGATCAGCAGAAACTCCATCACGCCTTCGCGCGCCTTCTTCACCATCGGCGACTTGGTGAACATCTGCGGCGGCTCACCATTGGGGCCGGGACGCAGGTCGCGGACGTTCTGGGCGCAGGAGGCGACCGGCTTCGGCGGACCGCCCTTCACCTCGATGAGGCACATGCGGCAATTGCCGGCGATCGACAGCCGTTCGTGGAAGCAGAAACGCGGAATTTCCGCACCCGCCGCTTCGCACGCCTGGAGCAGCGTGTATTCCGGCGGGACGTCGATTTCCTGTCCGTCGATAACGACTTTGGTCATTTTAGTTCAGCCTTGCCGAATATCTTGCCGCGTGCTCGCTCGGGTACGTCGTCGCGCCAATGCGCGCCATTTTCCAGTGTTGCGCGGCCGGGAGATGATCCCAGCCGAAAGCATGGTCGCTCGGGCCATGCGCCTTGAGATAATCGAGCCGCTCGACGCCCTCGTTCAGAGTCGGGCGATGACCGGCAGCGATATGCCACATCACCAAAGTCGGCTCCGGCTGTTCGAACCATGTTGCGCGCTTGTCGAAAAAGCGCGCATGCACGGTCTTGAACACGAAGCGTTCCAGCGCCTCGGCGTCTTCCCACACCGACAGATTCGGCAGAACGGCCGCATCGTCATAGACGCGCATGTCCATCGCGTGCCCGCTCTCGTCCTGCAGCCGCCAAACAAAACCCGGCAATTTGTCCGCCAGCGCGTTCACCCGCGCAACATTGCCGACGAACTCCGCCATGCGCGGATCGTCGAGCGGATACTTGATCCGCGCGATGTTGAACTGGGCGAGGTGGCAGGCGCTGCTCATGCCGTCTTCACCTCAGCGGCCGGATGGTGTTCGTGCCAGCACGACAGCAATTCCGTCACCTCGATGCCATCAATGGTCATGCCAGCCATGCGGCTATTGGCGATCGAAGCGCCCACAAGATTCACATTGTCGATGCGCAGGCCGGACAGATTCACGTCAGATATGGTCCATCCGGACATGCAGGCATCTTCGAACCTGCAGCCGGCGAGATTGATGTTGTGAAAACGGCTGCCGGACATGTTGACGTTCTCGTAGGTCGCGCCGGACAAATTGACGTCGTCGAACAGCGAACCCGAGATGTCGCTTTTCGTAGCCGCGAGACGCAATTTCTGACCGTCGATCCTCATCGCCCTACTCCGCCGCGACCATGACAGGTTCAGAATGCGGATTGGCCGAATACTGGTCGATCCGCTCTTCGATCTCATGACGGAAATGCGCGATCAGGCCCTGGATTGGCCAAGCCGCGGCATCGCCGAGCGCGCAAATGGTGTGGCCTTCAATCTGCTTTGACACTTCGAGCAGCATGTCGATCTCGCGCTTCTGCGCGCGGCCTTCGGCCATGCGCGTCATCACGCGCCACATCCAGCCGGTGCCCTCGCGGCACGGCGTGCACTGGCCGCAGCTCTCGTGCTTGTAGAAATACGAGATGCGCGCAATCGCCTTGATGAGGTCGGTCGACTTATCCATCACGATCACAGCAGCGGTGCCGAGGCCCGAGCGCAGCTTCGACAACGAGTCGAATTCCATCGGCGTGTCGATGATCTGCGCGGCCGGCACCATGCGCACCGACGAGCCGCCGGGGATCACCGCCTTGAGATTGTCCCAGCCACCGCGAATGCCGCCGCAATGCTTCTCAATCAGTTCCCGAAACGGAATGCCCATCGCCTCTTCGACGTTGCAGGGCTTGTTCACGTGACCGGAAATGCAGAACAGCTTGGTGCCGACATTGTTCGGGTTGCCGATCGAGGAGAACCACGCCGCGCCGCGGCGCAGGATATCCGGCGCAACCGCGATCGACTCCACGTTATTCACCGTGGTCGGGCAGCCGTAGAGGCCGACATTGGCCGGGAACGGCGGCTTAAGACGCGGCTGGCCCTTCTTGCCTTCGAGGCTTTCGAGCAGCGCGGTTTCTTCACCGCAGATGTAAGCGCCGGCGCCGTGGGCGACGTAGAGGTCGAAGTCCCAGCCGTGAATGTTGTTCTTGCCGATCAGCTTGGCCTCGTAGGCCTGATCGATCGCAGCCTGCAGATGCTCGCGCTCGCGGATGAACTCGCCGCGCACATAGATGTAGCCGGCATGGGCGCCCATGGCGAAGCCGGCGATCAGGCAGCCTTCGACCAGCAGATGCGGATCGTGCCGCATGATCTCGCGGTCCTTGCACGTGCCGGGCTCGGACTCGTCGGCATTGACGACGAGATAGTGCGGACGCTCGCCGATCTCCTTTGGCATGAAAGACCACTTCAGCCCGGTCGGGAAGCCGGCGCCGCCGCGTCCGCGCAGTCCGGACGCCTTCATCTCATTGATGATGCCGTCGCGGCCCTTCTCGATGATCGCCTTGGTGCCGTCCCAAGAGCCACGCGCGCGCGCGCCCTTCAGGCCCCAATCATGAAAGCCGTAAAGATTCTTGAAGATGCGATCCTTGTCAGCGAGCATGTGCTTTCTCTGGCGATCTTCAGTTCGGTTTCGGCTTCTTGTCGGCGCTCGCTTTCGACAACGGCGCCTTGGGCTCAGGCGACTCGCGATTGCTCGCGGCCACACTTGGCTTCTTGGCATCGTTGTCGGTCAGCGCCGCGCCGCTGTTCTGCGGTTTGGAGGCGTAGATCGCCGCATCGGTCAGCGTGGTCGGACCACCTTCCGGCGCCGAGAACTGACGGCCGTTCTGCGGACCCGGCTTCGGCGGCTTGCCGGCGGCAAAACCGTCGATGATCTTCTCAAGGCTCTCCGGTGTGAGATCCTCGTAGGTGTCTTTCCAGATCAGCGCCATCGGCGCGTTCACGCAGGCGCCGAGGCACTCGACCTCTTCCCACGAGAAATTACCGTCCGCCGACACTTCAAATGGTTCATGTGCAATGCGGTTCTTGCAGACATGAAACAGATCGTCGGCGCCGCGCAGACGGCACGGCGTCGTGCCGCACACCTGGATATGCGCCTTCTTGCCGACCGGCTGCAGGAGGAACATCGTGTAGAACGTCGCCACTTCCATGGCGCGGATGTGCTCCATGCCGAGCATATCGGCGATGTATCGGATCGCAGCCTCGGGCAGCCAGCCGTGATGCTGCTCCTGCGCGCGCCACATCAACTGGATGACGGCCGAGGCCTGACGGCCTTCCGGGAAGCGCGCGATGATCGTCTTCGCCCAGGCAAGGTTCTCCGCCGTAAAGGCGAATTCCTTGGGCTGAACGGCTGCGGGCGCGGTGCGGCGGACGCTCATCGATCAACTTCCCCGAACACAATATCGATGGAGCCGAGAATGGCGGACACGTCGGCCAGCAGGTGGCCCTTGCACAGCCAGTCCATCGACTGCAGGTGGGCAAAGCCCGGCGCACGGATCTTGCACTTGTACGGCTTGTTGGTGCCATCGGCGACCAGATAGACGCCGAACTCACCCTTGGGTGCCTCGACCGCAGCGTAGACTTCGCCCGCGGGCACGTGGAAGCCTTCGGTATAAAGTTTGAAGTGATGGATCAGCGCTTCCATCGACTTCTTCATCTCGCCGCGCTTGGGCGGCACGATCTTCTGGTCGACGGCCGAAACCGGGCCCTGCCCTTCGGCGGTGCGCAGCTTGTCGCAACACTGCTTCATGATCTTGGCCGACTGGCGCATCTCTTCCATGCGGATGAGATAGCGGTCGTAGCAGTCGCCATTCTTGCCAACCGGAATATCGAAGTCGAGTTCGCTGTAGCACTCGTAAGGCTGCGACTTGCGCAAGTCCCAGGCCGCGCCCGAACCGCGCACCATCACGCCCGAATAGCCCCAATTCCAGGCGTCCTCGAGCTTAACAATCGCAATATCGACATTGCGCTGCTTGAAGATGCGATTTCCGGTGAGCAGCGTATCGAGGTCGTCGACCACCTTCAGGAACGGATCGCACCAGTTATAAATGTCGTCGACAAGCTGACGCGGCAGGTCCTGATGCACGCCGCCGACGCGGAAATACGCCGCGTGCATGCGCGAGCCGGAGGCGCGTTCGTAGAACACCATCAGCTTCTCGCGCTCTTCAAAACCCCATAGCGGCGGGGTCAGCGCGCCGACGTCCATCGCCTGCGTGGTGACGTTGAGGAGATGCGACAGGATGCGGCCGATTTCCGAATAGAGTACGCGGATCAATTGGGCGCGCTTGGGCACCTGCAGTCCGAGCAGTTTCTCCACCGCGAGGCAGAAAGCATGCTCCTGATTCATCGGCGCGACATAATCGAGCCGGTCGAAATACGGGATCGCCTGCAGATAGGTCTTGGCTTCGATCAGCTTCTCGGTGCCGCGATGCAAGAGACCGATATGCGGATCGACGCGGTCGACGACTTCGCCGTCAAGCTCCAGCACCAGACGCAGCACGCCGTGCGCAGCCGGATGCTGCGGTCCGAAATTGATCGTGAAATTGCGAACGGAGGTTTCGGCCATTACGGCGTCGCCTTCTTTTCAGGCTCACCAGTGAGCTTGTTGCCCTGGCCCGGCTCTTTCGCCTTTTCGTCGCCCGGCAGCACATAGTCGGTGCCCTCCCACGGCGAGAGAAAATCGAACGACCGGAATTCCTGATTGAGCTTCACTTTGTCGTAGACGACGCGCTTTTGCTCGTCGTCGTATCGCACCTCGACAAAACCCGTCATCGGGAAGTCCTTGCGCAGCGGATGACCCTCGAAACCGTAATCGGTGAGGATGCGACGCATGTCGGGATGACCGGTGAACAGCACGCCGTACAGGTCGTAGGTCTCGCGCTCGAACCAATCCGCGCCGCGGAACACCTCGATCAGCGACGGAACCGGCGTCGCCTCGTCCGTTGTCACCTTGACGCGGATGCGCTGATTCAGGCGCGGCGACAGAAAGTGGTAGACGACGTCGAAGCGCTTGTCGCGGCCCGGGTAATCGACGGCCGTCACGTCGATGATGCAGACGAACTGGCAGGACGGGTCATCGCGCAGATATGTCGCCACCTTGACGATGTCGGCGGCATTGGCGGTGACGTTGAGTTCGCCGAAGGCGATCTCATGGCCGGTGACGGCGCCGGGAAGCGCGGCCCTGATCGAAGCACCGAGATTATCGAGCGTGGTGAGAGTATCCATGGCCCGCCCTTACCGCTCGATCGTACCGACGCGGCGAATCTTCTTCTGCAGCATCAGTACGCCATAGAGCAGCGCCTCCGCCGTCGGGGGGCAGCCCGGCACGTAGATATCGACCGGCACGATGCGGTCGCAGCCGCGCACGACGCTGTACGAGTAATGATAGTAACCGCCGCCGTTGGCGCAGGAGCCCATCGAAATGACGTAGCGCGGCTCCGGCATCTGGTCGTAGACCTTGCGCAGGGCGGGCGCCATCTTGTTGGTCAGCGTGCCGGCGACGATCATCACGTCGGACTGCCGCGGCGACGCGCGCGGCGCAAAGCCGAAGCGCTCGACATCGTAGCGCGGCATCGACACCTGCATCATCTCGACGGCGCAGCAGGCCAGGCCGAACGTCATCCACATCAAGGAGCCGGTGCGAGCCCAGGTGACGAGATCGTCAGCGGCGGTGACAATGAAACCCTTGTCGGACAGTTCGTTGTTGATGCCTGCGAAAAAGGGATCGTCCGAACCCACCGGCTTGCCGGTGTTCGGATCGAGAATGCCGCGAGGTTGCGGAGCGACCATTGTCATTGTGGTGCCTTCAGCGCGCTCAATCCCATTCGAGCGCGCCCTTCTTCCATTCGTAAATGAAGCCGATGGTGAGAACGCCAAGGAACAGCATCATCGACCAGAAGCCGAACACGCCGACCTCCTTGAAAGCCACCGCCCACGGAAACAGGAACGATACTTCGAGATCGAAAATGATGAAGAGGATTGCGACGAGATAGAATCGCACGTCGAATTTCATGCGCGCGTCATCGAAGGCGTTGAAGCCGCATTCGTAGGCGGACAGCTTTTCCGGGTCGGGCTGCTGGAAGGCGACGATGAAGGGGGCGACCAGAAGCGCCAGCCCGATCACGAGCGACACGCCGATGAAGATCACGAGGGGCAGATAATCCTGCAGCAAACCGCTCATTGGCGACCCCTATCGTCTCTCGCCCCTGCCCCGTCGAGGCGGCCTGTTTCGTTCCTCGAGTCGCCGCATCGGGCGCCCGGGTTCCCGAGCAAAACCTACAAAAAGCCAAGGCTTTGTTTGGAAACATTGCAAGGACGAAGCGGCTGAGGCTTAGCGCAGCGCACAACGCCTTGGCAAGCCAACTTTACCCCTCGAATGCCTGCAAAAACGGGCGCGCGCAATGCAAGTTGTGGATCGCGGTAGACCTATGCCGAGACGGCCAGTGGCACCACGGATCTGCGCTAGACGCCCAGCTTGCCCGCCAGGTCGGCAAGATCGCTGCCCGCGACATCGACCGGAACGCTCGGCGACGCCTCGCCCTTGCCCGGCCCATTCTCGTTCGGCCGCGCGATGTGACCGGTGCGCAAGCCGCAGGCCGCCGCGGCGGCCAGATCGCTCGAATGCGCCGCCACCATCATGCACTGCCGGGGCTCGAGATCGAAAGCAGCACAGGCGGCCAAATAGACCTGACGCTTTGGCTTGTAGTCGCCGGCGATTTCGGCACCGAGAATGGCGTCCCACGGCAGGCCGTTGCGCCGGGCTAGGTCGACCATCAGTGAGATATTGCCATTGGACACCGGCGCGATGCGGAATTGCGTCTTCAGACGCGTCAACGCCCCGGGAACTTCGGTCCAAGCGTCGAGCCGGTGCCAGACCAGTGTCAGGTCGTCGAGCACTTCGTCGGACAGGTTCTCCAGGCCAAAACGCGGCGCCATACGCACCAGGTTGGCCCTGTGCAGAACGTCGAGCTTGCTGAATGGCAGCCGGCCGGACCGAACCTCCTCCATGCCAGGCTGATATTCACCCCGCCAGGCGTCGGCAAAGGCGAGCCAATCGAGGTCGAAACCCAGCGCGCCCAGAATCTTCTCGGATTCGCGGGCGACCGAGGTCCGCCAGTCGACCAGAGTTCCGAAAACGTCAAAAAACAGGGCTTTGACACCGAGGACGGGAGCCTGCATCCGCTGTTTCTCCAGTCGAGGGGCGCCACCGACGCCGACCCGCAATAGCCTCGGAATCCCTCTCGGGAAACCGGGCTAAGCAATTCTCGATATTGAGAAAAGTGGCGGGAGCGACGGGACTCGAACCCGCGGCCTCTGCCGTGACAGGGCAGCGCTCTAACCAACTGAGCTACGCCCCCGCGGGCGTTGCGGTGAGTTATAGGGGGGGCACCGCCAAGTCAAGGACAAGTGTCGGACAAGACAGGGACAACGCGCGGCACTTAGGCCCCATCCCGATGCCTCAGCTTGCGAAAAAGCCCTATTTACCGGAAGAATCATGGTCAGACTGGCATCGAATCGTCTATGCGGGCACTGTGGTTTGGCGCTCCGCCAGACCTTGAGGATCAACAGGAGGGTCCCCTGATGGCTACGGCAACGAAGGCTCCGGCAACGGTTACCCTGAAGCATCTCGCTGCGGCGCTCGCCGACTCGCACGAGATGTCGAAGAAGCAGGCCGAAGCCGTCCTGGGTGATTTTGTCGGCAACATCGTCAAGCATCTGAAGAAGGGCGAGCGTATCCGCATTGGCGGTCTCGGCATCCTTCAGGTGCGCAAGCGTGCGGCCCGGATCGGTCGCAACCCGGCGACCGGCGAGCAGATCCAGATCAAGGCGTCGAAGAAAGTCGCCTTCCGCGCCGCCAAGGAGCTCAAGGAAGCGGTCTGACGCTTCTTGCGCTGGACTCTCCGGCATCATCAACGGCAGGCTCGCGGCGTTAAGCCCGGCCTGCCGTTTTGTTTTTGAGTATCTGCACTTTCGGTACCCGCATGTCCGTGACCCCCGCCTTCGACTACACCGTGCTTGAGCGCTTCCTGCGCTACGTCGTCATCGATACGCAGTCCGATCCGCAATCGTCGTCCACGCCGTCCACCGAGAAACAGAAGAACCTCGGCCGCCTGCTGGTGACGGAATTGTGCGATATCGGTCTCAGCGACGCCGAGATGGACGATAACGGCTATGTCTATGCGACGCTGCCGGCCAACACCGACAAAGCCGTGCCGGTGATCTGCTTCTGCTCGCATATGGACACCTCGCCGGACTTCTCCGGCGCCCATGTGAAGCCGCAGATCGTGCGCAACTACCAGGGCGGCGACATCGTCCTCCCCGGCGACAAAAGCCGCATCATCCGCGCGGCCGACCATCCGGCGCTCGCCGCCCAAGCCGGCAACGACATCGTTACCTCCGACGGCACCACCCTGCTCGGTGCCGACGACAAGGCCGGCCTGGCCGAAATCGTCGATGCCATGCGTTTCCTTAAGGCCCATCCGGAGATCCGGCACGGCGCCATCAAGGTGCTGTTCACGCCGGACGAGGAAATCGGCCGCGGCGTCGACAAGGCCGATCTCAAGCGCCTCAGCGCTGATTTCGCCTACACCATAGACGGCTCGACCGCGGGCACGATCGAGGATGAAACCTTCTCCGCCGACGCCGCGACCATCACCATTGCCGGCCTCGCCGCCCATCCCGGCTTTGCCAAGGGCCGCATGGAAAACGCCATCAAGATCGCGGCGCGCCTCGTCGATGCCCTGCCGAAGGAAACGTGCACGCCGGAGACCACCGAAGGCCGCGAAGGCTTCCTGCATCCGGTGTCGGTCACGTCCGAGCTCGGCGAAGCCAAACTGCAATACATCATCCGCGATTTCACCGAGGCCGGCCTGCGTGACAAGGCGGCGCTGCTGGAGCGCACGGTGAAAGACGTGATGTGCGACTTCCCCCGCTCGACCTACCGCTTCGAGGTCAAGGAGCAGTATCGCAACATGAAGGTCGTGCTCGACCGGCATCCGCAAATCGTCGAGCACGCCATGGAAGCGGTGCGCCGCGCCGGACTCAAGCCGGAGAAGGACAGTATCCGCGGCGGCACAGACGGCTCGCGGCTGTCATTCATGGGCCTGCCCTGCCCCAACATCTTCGCCGGCGGGCACGCTTTTCACTCGCCACTGGAATGGGTCAGCGTTCAGGATATGCAAGCTGCAATGCGTACCATCGTGCATCTGGCGGCAATCTGGGAAGAGCGGGCTTAACCGAGCCCCAACGCCACCTTGCAGACGCCGTCGATGGCGGCGTCGACATTCTCGCAACCGCGCACGCCATTGACGATCGCAGCCCCCAGCAAACCGAACACCGGCCGGCCGAACTGCAGGCCCAGCGCGACTTCGGAGAGCGTGCCGTAGCTATCGCCGATGACGACGAGGCCGAAGCCGGACCGCGCAACAATCGCATTACGCGCTTCGCCAATGCCGGTAGCGATCGGCACAGTGACATAGGCATTGGCAGCCGCCGCTTCGGCGTCGGGCAACAGACCGATGCTGATGCCGTTCTCCGCCGCGACGCCGCGGCACACCGCTTCCATGACGCCCTGACGGCCGCCGCAGACCACTGTGAAGCCGATCCGCGCCATCGCCGCGCCAACCTGTTCGGCGGCGGCGAGCTGCGCGTCGCTCGCCTCGCGCGGGCCGATAACCGCGACCGGCTGCCGCAAGGGATGGCCTGAGCGCCGCTGCAGCCATGTCGCGGCGGCGACCAGTGACAGCGCCTCGCCCGACGATTTGGGCAACGACGACGACCACGTCCGCGTCGCCGGATCGAAGGTCCGTCTCTGGCCCGCGTCGATCAGATAGCCGCCCGCCTCATCAACGAACAACATCTTGCCTCTCATGCCGCGCCGCCGCGATTTCCCCGACAGCAATAATGCAGGAGCATATCGCCATCAGGATCAGCGACAACGCCGCCGCGGCCGGAAAGTCGGAGCCGCTTTCGGAAATCATACTGTAGAGCTGCAGCGGCAGGATATTGACCTGGGTGCCGACCAACGCCAGCGCCGTACCATAGGCGCCGACCGCGACCGCGGCGATCAGGCAAAACGCCGACACCGCGGTTGGCATAATCTGCGGCACCAGAATCTGCCAGATGACCTGAGCGCGCGTGGCGCCGAGCGACTCCGCGGCGGCGAACTGCGCCCGGTCGAAATTGACCAGCACCGGCAGCATCAGCATGACAACGCGCGGGATCAGATAATACGACGCGGCAAAGGCCAGCCCCTGCGGCGAAAACAGAAGTCGCGAGAAGGCGACCGGATCGACGCCCGCATAGGACAGGATTTGCGTAATGAACCCGGCACGGCCATAGGACAAAATGAAGCCATAAGCGACGATCAGGCCGGAGAAGGTCAGCGGCAGCGCGATGAAGAACATCATCAGCGTGCGCGCCCGTTCCGACAGGCGCGACAGATGCAGCGCCACCACGAAGCCGACCACAAGAGAGAACACCGAGGCCGTCGCGCCGAGGATCAGCGAGCCACGCAGGCCGCCCCAGAACAGTTCGTTACGCAGCACGCGCAGGAACGCCGCGCCGCCGCCGGTAAAACCGTCGGCGGACACGACAATTAGCGGGATCAGAAAGAAGAGTACAAACACGGCTGCGCCGGGCAGCGCTAGCATGAGCTGATAACCCCGGCGCATCCGTGTGATCCTTCTCGTTCGCTTCTAGTTCACCGCGGCCTTGGCCCAGCCGGTGTCGATTTCCTGCTTCTTAGCCGCGGCCTTCTGCACGTCGAGCGGATGCACCTGCGGCGCCGGCGGCAGCTTGTCGGCAACGCTCGCCGGCAGCTTCACGCCCGGCACAGACGGACGCACGAAGCCTTCGGCGAAGATGCCCTGCCCGAAGTCCGTCATGATGAAGTTGAGCCAGAGCTTGCCGGCATTCGGGTTCGGCCCGTTCTTGACGAGGCTGATGCCATAGGGCGCGGCGACCGACCCGTCCTTCGGCACCACAACTTCGACCTGATCGCCGAGACCGTCGGTATACTTGGCCTTCATGCCGTCGTTCTCATACGAAATCCAAACCGGGATCTCGCCCTTGACGAACTGCGCATATGGCGTCGTGCCGACAACGCGCAGCACCGAGCCCGCCTTGTGCAGCTTGCCGAGATAGTCGATGCCCGGCGCGACATTATCGACGCTGCCGCCATTGGCGTAGGCTGCACCGAAGGTCAGTACCTGGCCCACGCCGGTCGAACGCGGATCGAGATAGACCACGGTGTTTTTATATTCCGGCTTGAGCAGATCGGCCCAGCTCTGCGGCACGTTCTTGACGAGCTTCTTATTGACGACGAAAGCGATCGTCAGCTGGTGGATGGTGAACCACTTGCCGCTCGGCTCGCGGAACACATCGGGCAGCTTGTCGAAGTTGACTGGCTTGAACGGCGCCACCACATCCTTGGCCACCGCATCGACCGCCGAAGCGGCGAAGTAGTACGCGGTGTCGGCTTGCGGGCGATTGCGCGCCTTGTCGAGCGCGATCACGGTCGCGGCCGAACCGAGATCGTTATAGGCCATCTCAACTGCGGGATAGCGCTTCTTGAAGGCAGCAAATTGCGCCGCCCAGTTGGCCCAGGTCGGGCCGGTGTCGAATGAGACGACCATGCCTTCCTTGGCCGCCGCCTCGTACAGTGCCTTCTCGCCGGGATAGAGCTCGACCGAGTCCATCACGGTCTGGGCCTGCGCCAGAACCGGCGCCAGCGTCAGCGCGGCGATCGTCAGCGTTCTCTTGAGTGCTCTCATCGATGCCTCCAGTGGTTTACGGCCTCTTGCCGTCATGATCCGCCAGCAGCTGAACGGCTTCTGGCAAAATGTGAATGGACCTGATCTCGGCCATGTTGCCGGTCTCGCCGAGCAGCTTCGTGCCGCCGACCTCGAAATCAAACCGGCGGAAGCTGCCAAGAAAGCGATCGCGCGTGACTTTGCCGGTAAGCGTGTTGACGCCGTCGGCTGCCGAACCGATGGCCAGCTTTTCCGGTCGCACCAGGACGACGATGGGCTCGCCGGCGGCAAACCCGTGCGGCGCGGTCTTCAGAATGCCCAGTGGCGTCTCGACGCTCGTTCCATCGACGACGCGCCCGCGCCACAGATTGGCGTGACCGATGAAGGATGCGACCGCCCGATTGGCCGGCTGCGCGTAAAGCGCCTTGGGTGCATCGACCTGGACGAGACGGCCGTCGCGCATCACGGCGACGCGGTCGGCCATCGACAGCGCCTCTTCCTGGTCGTGGGTGATATGCATGGTTGCGATATGATGGGCGCGCTGCAGCCGGCGGATTTCGTCACGCATTTCGACACGCAGCGCCGCATCGAGCGCCGACAACGGCTCGTCGAGCAGCAATGCCTGCGGATCGAACACCAGCGCGCGCGCCAGCGCCACGCGCTGCTGCTGCCCGCCCGACAGCTGCGCCGGCAGCTTGTCGATATGATCTTTCAGGCCGACACGCCCCAGAATATCCAGCGCATTGGCCCGCCGCTCCGCGACCGGCCGACCGCGCAGTTTCAGCGGATAGGCGACATTCTCAAGAACCGTCATGTGCGGAAACAACGAGTAGGACTGGAAGACAATGCCGATATTGCGCTCGCGCGGCGGAATGCCCGCAGCGTCTTTGCCGGCAATGATGACGCGGCCGCGTGACGGCTGGACGAAGCCAGCGATAATCTTCAACAAGGTCGACTTGCCGCAGCCGCTGGGTCCGATCACTGCCAGCAGTTCACCGGCCCGAATGCCCAGACTGACGTCGTGAACGCCGATATCGGTGCCCGGATAGGTGAAGGTGACGTTTTCGAGGAGAATGGTGTGATCGGAGGCACTCATGCGCCGGCTCCATAAGCGCCTTGCGCGCCGCGTGCGGTGAGCGCGCCGCCGACTGAGGCGAGCAACGCCAGAGACAGCAGCACTACGGTTGCGGCGCAGGCAAAGCCTGTCGCGCCATAGAAGGCCTGCAACAACACCACCGGATAAGGCCGCGTCAGAAAACCGGCCACAAGATTGGACAACTGGAATTCGCCGATCGATAGAGCTGCGACTGTAATCAGCCCCGAAGCCAGGCTGTGCCGCAAGCTTGGCAGCACGATATCGATGAAGCGCCGCGTTGCGCCGGCGCCGAGCGACTCGGCCGCCAGTTCGATCTCGGCCAGCTTAAGATGGCGCATGTCGCCGATCAGCGTCTGCAGCAGATATGGCAGGGTCAGCACCAGATGGCCGCCGACCAGAACCCACAGGCTGCCGAGAAACGGCAGCGTGTCGCTGGAGAAGACGAGCACGAAGCCGAAGGCCAGCACGAGCGGCGGCACGGCGATCGGCAGCAGATAGATGATGCGCGCGGCGGCACGTGCCTTGCGCGAGGCGGCGCGGTAAATGGCGTAAGCGAGCGGCACGCCGACCGCCGCGCCAATCACGCAGGTCAGCGCGCAAACCTTGAGACTGGTCCAAAAGGCGCGCTGGAAGCTGCCGTCATTGGCGACCTGCTGGTACCACTCCGTCGTGAAGCCGGACGGCAGCAGCGTGTTGAACCAGACATGCCCGACGGAGCCTACCAGGAGCAACGCGATCGGCGTGAACAGGTAGACGAGATAAAGGTAGGTCGCGAGCGCCATTGCTGCTGTCGATCTCGCACGGACAGACAGCGCCCGCGAAAGCTCGCCCCGGCTTATGAGGGGTCAATATAGCAAAGAAACGCTGGAGCGACTCTGCCGTACAGGCATTGACCTAGCGCAAGCATATGACAGTTCCGCGAAACTCTGCTGCGCTGCGAAGGGGATGGTGGGCAGTGAGAGGATCGAACTCCCGACCGTCCCGGTGTAAACGGGATGCTCTACCGCTGAGCTAACTGCCCAATCCGCGCGCCTTATCGTCCAAGGACGGCCGCTGCGCAAGCCGCCCTTTTCCATCGCCGCCCGACAAAAAACGGCGCCCGAAGGCGCCGTTTTCTCAGTCGTTGGGCCAGCCACCTAGTGCGCGGTCAGGCCCGAACCTTCTTCGTCGGCCTTGCTGTCGGTCGCCGCAATCTTGGCGGCCGCCTCATCCCATTCGATGGGCTCGGGCTTGCGAACCAGAGCCTTGGCCAGCACCTCGTCCATCCGGGAAACCGGAAGGATCTCGAGGTGCTTCTTGATGGTCTCGGAGATTTCCACCAGATCCTTGGCGTTCTCCTCCGGAATCAGCACCGTCTTGATGCCGCCGCGTGCAGCGGCAAGCAACTTCTCCTTCAGGCCACCGATGGGCAGCACCCTGCCGCGCAGCGTGATCTCACCGGTCATGGCGACATCCTTGCGGACCGGGATGCCGGTCATCACCGAAACGATCGAGGTCACCATCGCGACGCCTGCCGACGGACCATCCTTCGGCGTCGCGCCTTCCGGCACGTGCACGTGGATGTCCCTGCGGTCGAACAACGGCGGTTCGATGCCAAAGGCGACAGCGCGCGAGCGGACATAAGACGCCGCCGCGGAGATCGACTCCTTCATCACGTCCCGCAGGTTGCCGGTGACGGTCATGCGGCCCTTGCCGGGCATGGACGTACCTTCGATGGTGAGCAGCTCGCCGCCCACATCGGTCCAGGCCAGACCCGTAACCACGCCGACCAGATCGTCCGCCTCGACTTCACCGAAGCGATACTTCGGCACGCCGAGATAGTCCGACAGGTTCTTCGCGGTGACGGCGATCGACTTCTTCTTCGAGGTCATGATCTCCTTGACCGCCTTGCGCACGAGCGTCGACAGCTCGCGCTCGAGGCTGCGCACGCCCGCTTCGCGGGTGTAGCGCCGGATCATCAGCATCAGACCTTCGTCGTCGATCGTCCATTCCGCGGGCGTCAGACCGTGCTTGGCCACCGCGTGCGGGATCAGATGCTTGCGCGCGATCTCGACCTTCTCATCCTCCGTGTAACCGGCGATGCGAATGATCTCCATGCGGTCCATCAACGGGCCGGGGATATTCAGCGTGTTGGCCGTGGTGATGAACATCACGCTCGACAAGTCGTAATCCACCTCGAGATAGTGATCGGCGAATGTCGAGTTCTGTTCCGGATCGAGCACCTCAAGCAGAGCCGACGACGGATCGCCGCGGAAATCGGCGCCCATCTTGTCGATCTCGTCGAGCAGGAACAGCGGATTCGACGTCTTCGCCTTCCTCATCGACTGGATGATCTTGCCGGGCATCGAACCGATATAGGTTCGCCGGTGACCGCGGATCTCGGCCTCGTCACGCACGCCGCCGAGCGACACGCGCACGAACTCACGGCCGGTCGCCTTGGCGATCGACTTGCCGAGCGAGGTCTTGCCGACACCCGGAGGGCCGACAAGGCACAGGATCGGGCCGGTGAGCTTGTTGGCGCGCTGCTGCACGGCGAGATACTCGACGATGCGCTCCTTGACCTTCTCAAGGCCGTAGTGATCGGCATCAAGAATGGTCTCGGCGGCAGTCAGATCCTTCTTGACCTTGCTCTTCTTGCCCCACGGGATCGAGAGCAGCCAGTCGAGATAGTTGCGCACGACGGTGGCTTCGGCCGACATCGGAGACATCTGCCGCAGCTTCTTGAGTTCGTGCGTGGCCTTCTCGCGGGCTTCCTTGGAGAGCTTGGTCTTCTTGATCTTGTCTTCCAGTTCGGCCAGCTCGTCGCGACCTTCCTCGTCGCCGAGCTCCTTCTGGATCGCCTTCATCTGTTCGTTGAGGTAGTACTCGCGTTGCGTCTTCTCCATCTGCCGCTTGACGCGGGTGCGGATGCGCTTTTCCACCTGCAGGACCGAGATTTCGCTCTCCATCAGGCCGAGCACCTTTTCAAGGCGTGCGGTGACGGACGGCGTCTCGAGGATATCCTGCTTGTCCGGAATCTTGACGGCGAGATGCGAAGCCACCGTGTCGGCGAGCTTGGCGTAATCCTCGATCTGCTGGATCACGCCGACGACTTCCGGCGACACCTTCTTGTTGAGCTTCACATAGTTTTCGAATTCGGTGACGACCGAGCGCGCCATCGCCTCCGCCTCAACGCGCTCGCCGATATCGTCGGCAATCGCGGTGGCGTCGGCCTCGTAGTAGTCGGCACGATCAGTGTACTTGGAAACCTTGGCGCGCGTCGCACCCTCGACCAGCACCTTCACAGTGCCGTCGGGCAGCTTGAGCAGTTGCAGCACGCTTGCCAGCGTTCCGACTTCGAAAATCGAGTCGGTTGCCGGATCGTCGTCGGACGCGTTCTTCTGCGTCGCGAGCAGAATGAAGGTGTCGGAGCGCATCACCTCTTCCAGCGCCTTGATCGACTTTTCACGGCCGACAAAGAGCGGAACGATCATGTGCGGAAACACCACGATGTCGCGCAACGGCAGCACCGGATAGGAGCGGCTTTCGCCAGGCTGCAGCGTGGGTCGTGGCTTGTTGGTCATTGTCTTCCAGTCCTTTTTGTTGTGCCCCTGACCCAAGGACCCGCCTTTGGCGGCATCGCAAGATCAGTGCCGGTCAGGATGAGGACGCCGGGTGCGCGTATCCTGTTTCGCGGTCGGCCCCAGGGAGGCATTTTCGGGGACGGCACCCAAGTCGCAGGCAAGTCGCAGATCGAAAAACGACGAATATTGGTACGCCGGTTCTCGGACAGCACTATACGTAGGATGACGGCCACCCCTCCGCAAGTAACGCCTAAAACTCAAGTTAAGACGAGACTACGCGGATCAGGACACCACAAACAGGGCCGATTCGGCGGCGAAATCGCCGCCGCGGAACCGGTTATCCAGCCGTACCAGCACACGCGTTACGGCATACGGCCCGACACTGGGCCGCGGGGGCGACGCATGGTGTCAGGCGCTGGCAGAGCCCTGGTCAGCCGTGCGGTCGGAGCGGTCGGCGTAGATGTAGAGCGGCCGGGCGGTTCCTTCGACGACCTCCTTGGAGATCACAACCTCTTCGACGCCTTCGAGCGAAGGCAGGTCGAACATGGTGTCGAGCAGAATACCTTCCATGATCGAGCGCAG